>NZ_JBXWQF010000014.1:0-105559 GCF_059612245.1 Ruegeria sp. CDSA079
ACTGTCAGGCGCTGTCGGGGCCGACGTACCACTGTCAGGCGCTGTCGGGGCCGACGTACCACTGTCAGGCGCTGTCGGGGTCGATGAACCACTGTCAGGTGAGGTCGTGCCCGTGTTGTTTGTTCCCGAACCACCGGGGTTAACCACTGTGGTGCTGGAACTTCCAACCCAGCTGTCGTAGTCAAGTGGAAACAGATCAACCAAGCTCGACCCTGCAAGCATGTTATCCAGCGTACTGCCAGGAGCGACGCCATATTGGTTATATCCATCCGCCGCAGCGGTTGCGTGATAGACGAACTGCGTGTCGTAATAGCCGGGAGCATTTGGATCCGTATTCTGGATATAGACGTTGTTCTGAACGTTCCAGTCCGGCTGTCCATTATCTCCTATGATAGCGGATGCCGCATTGTATTCGATCGTCACATTCTTGGAACCCGACGCGAGGATCTTTGGAATGGCAACGCCACCGGTCTGAGACGAAGGCACCGCAACCAGCGTGTTGTTGTTGATTGTCAAACCATCGGTCATGTACATGCCGACACCGTTAGCCTGGGCATTGTAGATAACATTGTCTTCGATGACGATATTATAGTGCCAGCCCGCCGGATCAGAGTAACTGGCCTTGTCACTACCTGCCCAGATACTCTGGGTCAGGTCGCCGGCCCCCATGTCAAGAATGTTGTTGCGAATGGTGATATCACTGCTACCAGTTCCGCTGGAGCGCTGGATCTGGATCATGTCGCGGTGGTCACCGGACCCCGCGGCACCGCCGAAATCGTGAATATAATTATTCTCGATCAGAACATTCTGAACTTCTCCGAGCGAAATACCGTCAGAGCGGATCGTATGGATGTTGTTTCCAACAAAGTTGATATCGCTCGACTTGGATGCCCCCAACGCCTTCCACCAGGAATGAAATTCGGTGTTGGTCACGTCGACACCGGTTGATCCCCGGATTACAAGACCTTTTCCGAAACCTGTGCCATCGGCGCTTGTGCCGGTGCCACTGGCGAAATCGCCGTCAAAGACCGAATTGTCAATGCTGATGTTGCTGCTGTTCTCAATCAGGAACTTGTTCGTGGAATTCGAATTTCCTGAACTGTAGGTGTAATCGAACTTGATTTCGTCAAACGAAATGTTCGAAACATTTTGAAGCTTCACTTCGGAAAAACTCGCCATCACATTCGGATCAGCAGACTTGATTTTCACGTTTGAAGCAAATTGCGTGTTACTGAGTCTGAGCGATCCGTAATCGCCTGATGCAAGGAGAATGGTTTCCCCACCTGTCGCCTGTGACAAAGCTTGGTTCAGCTCTGCCGCAGAGGTCACCGTGATAGTCGTCGACATATCTCACCTTCTGTTTCATAGGCGCTGTGAGTGACAGCGCACAATTTCCCGCTCATCCAGGAAGGATGGAACAGCCGCACGAAGGCGACAGATTGGCCGGAATATGGCTATGTTTGGAAATTGTTGCCTGCTTTAGGACAATACTGCCCTATTTGCCTTCATTTCCGAGTGAACTCGATACTCGATACCGGGAATTGTTCCACTTCCCTTAGCGGTGCGTACTGATTTGCCAAATTGATTCCCAAGTCGCAACAATGGACACAGAAATGCCGCTATTCCGGCGTGTCCTCGCGTATCTCTGCTGGGAATAGGCAACGAATTGCCCGATGCCGCTGCGTAAACTCGCGCAATTACCCCGCCGATGCCTTCAGCAACCCGCGCAACACGGCTCTGTGGACTCGACTCATCCATACCCGTAGCCTTTCGTTGCGATGGGTGTAACTAGTGGTAGGCTTCTTATGAGGAACGGATACAGCTCTATCAGGATACTGGCATGTGGCTGTATATTTCTATTGGCCCTTTCAACGCTGTCATTTGCCGCACCAGCCTGCACCGGCGGGAAGATCACAACAAATGCCTCCGGTACGGAAAGCGGACAGACCATTCGCAATGCCTCTGAACTTTCCAAAGCGATCAAAAATGCTAAGGGCGGTGAAACGCTCATTCTAGAAGGCGGAAACTACGGCGCTCTGAAAATCAAAAAGGCTTTCAAGAACCCTGTCACAATCAGCTCAGCGAACTCTATATCACCAGCCTGCTTTACCGACTTGCGCCTGAACAAATCCGGGAATCTCACATTAGACGGGTTGTATTTCGACTATGCTTATTCAAAAGGCGATAAGGACACGACCAATCGCTTCAGTATTCTGAATAGCCGGGGCATAACCATTTCCAATTCGGTGTTCGATGGCGGTGATCGATCAGGAGTTGGGCATGGGCGCGGGCTGCGTATCCGGGACAGCGCCAAAATCACCATCCAAAGCTCGGTATTCCGCTCCTGGTGGAAAGGTTTGACCGGGGACAGTGTTGTCGACCTCAAAATTCGCGGCAACAATTTCTATAATATCCGCTCGGACGGCATTGGCCTCGGCACGATTGACGGGCTGTTGATCGAAGCCAATCACATGCACAATTTCCGTAGGCCGAAGGGTAACAAAGATCATGCTGACATGATACAAATCATGCGCAGCTCTAACCGGCGTAGCACAGAGATAACCATCCGGAACAATATCCTTGATATGGGCGCAGGGGATTATACGCAGACGATCTGGATGGGCGGTGACAAGAAGGACCTGAGCAATCCGATGTTACGCCACCAGAACGTACTGATCGAAAACAACGTCATCTACAATGCTCAGACACACGGGATTTCCGTTCATGGAATAGACAATCTCTCGATCCGCAAAAATTCGGTCATCCGGGTTCGCCGAGCCAAAACGGGAAATGTCACAGTTCCCCGTATCAATGTCTCAGGGTCCACATATGTGGTGATCGAACAAAACGCCGTCGGGGGCATCATCGGATATAAAAACCAAAAGGATTGGGTGGTGCTCAACAACGTCATCATTCAGGACCAGTCTCCTTCGGCTCCGGGGTATTACGACCGTGAATTTATCTACTACGCAACCGGACAGGCGAACGGTTTTCATGAATATGGCGTGCGCCCCGGTAGTGAAATTGACCGTCTCAATGCCGGTTCGTCATTGGTAAATAAATATCCAACCCGCAAATAAGTTGTAGTTTTGAACAGTGTACCGTCTATGTCGATTTGAAGAGTGGATAACCAGATGCCAGATTATTCAAGTCAATCTCCGGCAAAGCCAAAATGATATCCCTGCCTATGTGCAGTTCGGACAGGACAGCTCATGAATGCAGTCGAATGTCTTCAAATGTGCCCTTGCTAAAAATATCTTTAAATACGCAATACTTATCATAAAATTGTTCAAACATCTTCGATCTTGTGACCAACTATCCCACATTTTTCCAGACGGGCATCATGAGTACAGTCGAAAAAAATAGTGTTTTCCCAATTAGACGTGAGCATCGAAACTTGATCGTCTTCATTGCGCTGGCGTTCATAATTATACTGACGATTATTTTACGGTTATGGGGAATTGAATCCCGCAGTCTTTCTCATCCGGAAATCTACGTTCCCGGTATCCCTCTTGTTCCCGGCATCTCTGAACCACCCCCACGGCTTGGGCTTACGGAAACGATCTGGTGGCACTTTCATGACGAGCCGCACCCCATGGGGTGGTATGTGGCCATGTTGGGATGGACCAAAACGTTCGGAACCTCTCATCTCGCGCTACGGTTTCCGGGTGTCCTGTTTGCCCTGGGCTCTATCCCGCTGGTTTTCCTGATCGCGCGAAGTGTATTCGGATCAACCGTGGCATGTCTGGCCGCGTTATTGCTGGCACTCCATGGCTTCCATATCTACTGGAGCCAGCTGGCTCGCATGTATGCCGCAGGCGCCTTCCTGTCGCTCTTGGCAACCTGGCTTTTGATATCCCTTGTAAGGACACGCAAACCAAGACCCAAAATCGAGATAGCTTATCTCGCTTCGATCCTGGCCGGAATTCTGACAGTCGAGTTCTTCTGGCCGTTAATCTTGATTCACCTGTTCTGGACAATACTTATTTTGCCCCGACCCGAGAAGGAAGCGGGGCAACTTTCACATTGGATTAATCTAAGACGGGGGCCTCGACTGTTTCAGATTCAGGCTCTCGCCTTCATACTGACCGCTCCAGCGCTGACCCATGTGGCCTACCGCGCGCGCAAAGCCGCAACCCGCGATCCGGAACCTGATTTTCTGATTGAGTATTTCTCCTTCGGGTTCCTTTTTGCAAAAGATCACCGCGCCATTCCGATGCTGCAGGTTGAGCCGGTCTGGATCTGGCTTCTTTTCGCCTTTTCTCTGCTGCTGCTGGCAGCCAGTCTGAAAGCACCAAAGCGCGAAGCGCCGATCGTAAGCGTAGAGCGAAACGTCCCTTTTTGGGTTTTGGGTTTTACTGCCGCCTGTTCAGCCTGTTTCATGCTTTGGCTTGCCTCAATCGCACACCGCCGGACCGAAGTGCTGATGGCAATATCCGTTTTTCCCTTTTTGGCTCTCCTTATTCCTTTGATAGGCACGACTTGGCGCGCGCTGATCCCCAGATTGCCATCGAAGACCCTGCACTACCCACAAGAAAGAACCTTGCTTTTGTGGCTTCTTGCAGTAGTTTCGCCGCTGATCCTTTTTGTGACATCCTACGAGATATATGTTCTGGCCAACCGGGCCTTTTTACTCTTCATACCCTACTATCTAATCCTCTGTGCAGCGGGTGCCGTCTACATATTCCGACGCCCGCCCCTCAAGCTGGTGTCAATAGGGACATGCGTCACCGTGTTTGCGCTCAGTGTACCTTATGCCGCCCAAAAACCCGGCGCTCCGAACGATTACCAGGGAATTGCGCAGGCGATGCTGCCTGAAATGCGCCCTGATGACCTTGTGTTTATGCGTCAGACACGCGACTGGGTTGATACACCACTGTTCTATTACATCAACGACACTAATTTTGTGGTATCAGAACATGAGGCGGCCTTGCGAGCCCACCCCAATGCCCGCGTCTGGCTGGTCACATGGCCTTTTGAAGGAAAACCCAAAATATTCGACGTTCGACGTGAACTGCTTAGTGACTATAAGCCGACACTAAAAATCGAAAAATTACGGGCCAGCGCGGAACTCTTTGAGCCCAGGACACAACCATTATCGCTGATACCTAACTAGACATAAAACGCCCTGGACATGCCGCAGCAGAACATGAATACCCCCACATCTCTGTCTCAGGTGTTTCCCGAAATGCGTCACGCAGTATGATCAGTCAGATGAATGCAGACTCCACACTTTTGAGCGCTATGTAGCAAAAGCCCACCGACGGGATGCTAGGTAGGTGATCGCCGGAACTGTCGCTATGATCACCGCGAGGGCCAGAAAATAGCTGAGTCCGGCCAAATTGACAAAGGCGTAGACAATCGCCTGATTGAAAAACAGACCAAACCCCGCAATCGTCAGAAACCGTGGCATGGCCTGCCGGTGATCCGCCCCGGACTGAAAGCTGAAACGGTGGTGCCCGAAATAGGACACAAGAAATCCAGCCCCGAAACCAAATGCATTGGCCGAAAACGGATGCAGAAACCCTATTTCTATCAGTGCAATTGCAACCGTGGCGTGGGTGATCGTGGCAAGAACGCCAACAATTCCAAAGGCCACAATGCTTCTTAAATCAATGGATCTCACAATAATCCTTCTGGACCTGAAATGACGCACTCCACGACAAAGCGGGGCGGCGTTTGCTCTGTAAATACAGCCTGTCAATGTATTCGCCAAGGATTTCGATCGTCATAAGCTGAACTTAACTCATCAGAAAAACGACGACCATAACCGAAGAGCAGACCAAAACTACATCGCCGGTAGACCACTGAAACAGAACCCAGACAATGAGCAGCGCCCCCAGAAAGGTTGTAAAAAGTGCCTGCCGTGCCACGTCACCAGCTACAGTGGATTGATAGAGAAGACAGTAATGGAATCGACGGCCAATTGCTGCAAACTTGTGATTGTAAGCAGACACTGACAATTGAAAATTCGCGGTCCGACACAGAACTCTTTGAGCCTGTTATAAAACCATGATCACGTAAGCCAGACCCAACAGAAAAGACACTCGCCATGGAGCTGCCGAATAAGAACACCCCCACATCTTCGCCTCAGGCAAACGTTACGGATCAGGACGTTCCAACACTCAGCCTCGTCGTACCGGTGTTCAATGAAGAAGACGTCCTGCCGGTCTTGTTTGATCGTTTGCGTCGTATCCTCGAACATTTGGAGGAAAGCTATGAAATCATCTGTGTGAATGACGGTAGCACGGATGGAACAGCGGGGCTTTTGACGGAAGCACACGCGCGTGATGATCGCATCAAGGTTCTGAATTTCTCGCGTAACTTCGGTAAAGAAATTGCAATGACAGCTGGACTCGATGTCGCCTCCGGAAAGGCTGTTGTCCCTATAGACGCGGATTTACAGGACCCGCCCGAGCTGATTGAGGCGTTCCTCAAGAAATGGCGTGAAGGGTTTGATGTTGTTTACGCTGTCCGCCGCCGCCGCGACACCGACACCGCGATGAAGCGTTGGTCGGCGACCAAGTTCTATCAAGTGATTAACCGACTTTCAGGTGTACCTATCCCGGCCAATACTGGTGATTTTCGTCTTATGGATCAGCGCGTGGTGCGCGCTATCGTTCAGTTACGCGAACAGAACCGCTTTATGAAAGGTCTTTTTGCTTGGGTCGGGTTTCGACATACCGAAATCACTTACGACCGGCCAGAGCGCGCAGCCGGGCAGACCAAGTTCAATTATTGGCGCCTTTGGAACTTCGCATTGGACGGCATCACCGGATTTAGCACGGCTCCTTTACGAGTAGCAGGCTATGTCGGGATGCTGACGGCATTGGGGGCGATCGTTTATGGCCTCTTTCTGATCATGCGCACCCTGGCCCATGGAGTGGATGTGCCCGGCTATGCCTCATTGATGGTTGCTGTTCTGCTCATTGGTGGCCTCCAACTGGTCGTACTTGGCGTAATCGGAGAATATTTGGGACGCCTTTATGAAGAAGCCCGAAAGCGACCACTGTACGTCGTTGAAAGCAGCCTTGGTCTGAGATTCGATGAAAACAAGTAAGCACATGGATGCTTCCTATGGTTCGATACCGCCCCAAATTCTTCACAGGGCATGTAACGCGCACACGGTTGATAACGCCGGTTTCCGCACCACTAAAAAGAGCTTCATATTGCGAACAATTTGATATACTCGACCCAAAGAGTGCGGCTCTTCGAAACAATTTCATCACGCCGGGACTCCCGCGTTGACTTGGCCCAAACAGCAGAGGACAAGTACAGAGGCTATTTAAAGTCAGGTTTTGCGAATGCGTATTGTTTCATACATCTCAGCGATCTTACTCATTGCCATCTTTTCATTCGCTGTGGGCATGTGGACGACCCACAAGGAGTGGGTACCCTGGAAAATCCTCAATCAATCCCGGGAAGCCTTCAAATCATGGAGGTCCACCGGATATGTCGTCCCTGACGGAACTTATCTCCACCGCCCGGATCGAATGCCATCGGATGCATACGTCGCCCACCGGCCCGACAAAATCGCACCCGGATTTGTGTTGATCAATAGGATCGCAAATCCCGACCTAGGCTATATTACTGACCTCATTGATACCAAAGGCAACGTGCTGCACACGTGGAAGATCGATCATTCCAAGGTTCTCGATGGTGGAAACGAAGGCGAGTTCGTTCATGCCATTCGCCCTCTTCCTGATGGTTCGATCCTTGCCAATTTCGATGACAACATGGGCATGGCAAGGTTTGACGCCTGCGGAGGCATCGTCTGGCGGCGCACAGATATGGTGTTTCACCATTCACTGACTGAAGATCCTGACCTTGGCGGGTTCTGGACCTGGACATCCAAATTCTGGGATGGTGGCCACGACCAACAGATGACCCGGATCGATGAGGAAACCGGTGAAACACTTGAGAGCATCGACTTGGCAAAAGACGTCATTCTGTCTGACCCCGACGCACAACTGGCCTTTCGCATTCCGCACGGTTTCAAATGGCGTTGGGACGCTGGTGTAGATGAAGTCCCCGACATCATTCACCCCAATGATGTGGAAGTTCTACCTGCAGCATGGGCCGACGCCTTCCCTAAGTTCTCTGCAGGCGATCTTATAATGTCACATAGGTCTATCGACCTTGTCGGGGTTGTTGATCGCGAGACAAAACGTCTTAAGTGGTTTCAGGCTGGTCCATGGGAGCATCAGCATGATGCGGATTTCCATCCCGACGGCACGATTACGGTATACTCGAACAACACCGAACGCCGTCGGTCTTCTATTATTGAAATGGACATGACCACCGGCAAAGTACGAGACAAGTTTGGTGGGACTGAACTGGTTTTCGACAGTCATATCATGGGACAGCAGGAACGGTTGCCGAATGGAAACTGGCTGATTGCGTCGCCGATGGAGGGCAGGGTCATTGAGGTGACGGTAGATGGCGAACTGGTTCGCGAAATATCTAATATCCTGACCGACAAACATAATTCTATCATCACGACGGCCGTTCACATTCCGCCTGATTACTTTGACACCATACCCTCCTGTGAACAATAAAACCGTAAAAGGGCCGTCACCGGTCAGCTATCGCGTCAGGGTTTCAGAGGTGGTTTCTCAGGCAGCCAAAATCCAGCGACGTCGGGTTCGCCCAGCAGACCACAATCAAGAATAGCTGAGAGCGCATTTCTCCAGCTCGTCATACACGTCCAGCGCATCGCTAAACTTGCTTTGGGCGAATACTTTCGTCTCAGCCAAATCCTGTTTTGAGTGGAAATAGCGCCCGAAATCTTGCTCGCCCGGTTCAAGGTCAAGAGCATGATATAGCGCTGTCATCGTCCTACCCGGAGACGACCGCAGATTGTCTTGAAGAAGAATGGTGCACTTATCCCTATGCCTGAGTACATGTCGAAACGCATGAGTCCAGTAATCAAGCCAGTAATCGATCGTATCCGGGCTGTACCGTTCAGGCTCAAATCCCGAAAACAGAAAGGGTTTGTGAATCTTGCCAAACTCATAATGGCCGATATCCGCCATATAACGTGCGATGAAGGTATCTTCTGATTGTTGTGTGCAGAAATTCCTGTGCTGCCGCAGAAGAGAATGAGCATGGCTTTCCGGGCGCCGGACCGGCACAACGATCCTGCAATCCGGAAAGGCATTCAACAGATAGGGAATCCGGGCGATATTGGCGTTGTTCTTCGAGCAATAGCGAGTTTTGCGCGGCACCCCCGGACCGGCCTGAACAGACCGCGCGCGGACGATTTTGGACATGTGTCGACGGAGGAACTGGTCCGCTTCGAGGTTAATGTTTTCTGCCGTCCAGAGTGGGATTGAAGAAGCTTGATAGTGTTGCGGCCAGAATATTTTCCAGATGACTTCTTCAAAAGCCTCCGGGCTGTCCAAATCAATCTCAAGACCATCCCCATGCGCGCGCTGGCGACGACGCACCCCTCTTCGCTGTCCACCGGCCAGCCGGTTCCAAAGAAGGGGGGCCGTCAGAAAAGGCATGTCCCGGTATATATGTGTTGCGATTTCAGGCGCATCATGCAGCGCATTCAGAACCGCTGTGGTACCACCGCGGGCCAGCGACGTTACAAAAACAGGCCGCGTGACTTCTTCGGCATGAGATTGGGAGGGCATTTTTTCTTCGGCCCACGCAGCTGCTTTCAGAACTGCAGGGCCAGAAAACGCCATACTATGAACGAATTGCTCAACAGGGGAATACAGCGTGTTATCGGGCTCATGCGCTGCCGCGACGGGGCGAAGCCACTGAGTGGTCTTCACCGCCGCAATGGCAACAATCGAAACAATAACAATGTAATCAAGCCGCAGCATGACATCAAAAACTGCACTGCTGGTCGTCACCCCAAAGTACTCAGCCAAAAAAATAGGCAAGCCCGCAGCTGCCAACGCTAAGACGACACGCCAGGCAATGTTGAAACCTCCAACAATCAACTTTAGTCCGGCGCGCCGTACCGCCTGTTCTTTAGCGTGATCAGAAAGTTGGCTGTCCATCAAAGACGTCACACCTGTCATGCTGGTGATTACAACATCGTTTGCAGTCTCAAAAATATTCGTGCGCCAAAGAACAAACGCGAACCCGCCTACGGCAAGCAATGAAACAGCAAGAATTATTATCATTGCGACGGATCTAGTTCGTTATCCTGTTCGGCGCTCTCTTTCCGTTTTTTGATCAGCCGTTTGAGCGGAAACCACACAAGCCCGACAATAAGAAAGAGAACGCCCAAGAGAACGGCAATCGTAACGGCAATCGCTCCCAAGCCCGCTCCAGGACCTATATAAGCAAAAGCCGGACTCGGCAGAGTAAGAAACAGCATCCCGAGATATCGAAATAGCATGGTCGTACGGCACCCAGCGTGATGTTTTAAAAACCAATTCATGACTCACACTCTCCCCATTTCGTTTGGAAAAATTCAACTGAGTATAATTTTGAGTTGGTTATTTCCCCAACAAAATCGTCGTCGAAACGATTGACATATTCCCACACGATATCGCCTTCCGCAGTCACCTCCAACACCCGTCCAGCGTCAAATTCTGTGATCAGCATACCACCGTCACTCAAAATTTCATGCTGGCCGCGAACAATCGACAGCATCTCTTGGCCGGGTCTGCTGCCATACGCAATTTCCGTTTCGCGGCTGACAGGGTCAATCAGCATGATGTTGGTGTCGCGAGGAGCACTCAGCCGCGTCTTTTCTAGTTCATCATAAGACGTCAGATAGGCGTTATTATTGAAGACGGATATCTTACCATCCGGGCGAAACTCCGGATCGTGCTGGCGTATCCAAGGGCCTGTCTGATGCCATTTCACAGATTTCGTTTTGGAATCCACCACTACGATCAGGTTCAGACCGCGCATCGAAATCGCCCAATCCCCACGAGTGAACAGGGGAAATTTTCCGGCCAGTGCGGTCGGTAGCTCGGCGATCTTGTTCGCATGAACAAGCTCTCCCCGTGCAACTTTAGACGATTTGAACGTCTGCCCAGAAGCCGTCAGCAAGGCGGATAAGCCGCTATCGAAAATGATTTCTGGGATCGAGAGCCGCTCTAGGATTTTTCCATGTTCGTCGACCCTCAGGATAAGGTCCTCGGAAATAAGCTGATTGGTAGCTGGGGTAGAAAAGGGCGGGAAGCGTTCCGGTTCGTCCGCTGCCTCCCATTCATCGCGGCTAAGAAGCAGATATCCCCCACCTTCCGCTTCGATCAGCGAATGATGCGTTTTCTCTTTGATCGTCCAGATTATGTTGCTGCACTGATCCAGCTTGACCGTCCCGCAATACTCATAATTGAAGATTAAATCTCCTTGCGGGGTCAGCATGGCGCCATGCACATCCGTCAATAACGGTGTCAACGTTTTGCATGGCCGTGTCTCGGCATCCGGAAAATGTTCGTGGTAATTCAGCGACCATTTCCGGATGATATCACCGTTGCGATCAACCAGCCGCGCCTGATTCTCGCTGTCAAAAAAACCAAGCATAAGTATCGTGTCAGAACTCTCGGTCTTTTTGTTGACTGTAACGCCTTCGCCTTGTCCCCGGGACGGTTGAAGGTGCTTCTGCTCAGCCGCACTGGTTAGTGTTTTCTCGATGAATAGAATATTATACGCAGTTTGCAGTTGCGGGACAGGCGGCCAGTGTTTTCTCTGCGCGAAGATGCCGTACAACACGGCACCGAACAAAACGGTGAAAATCAGGCAAGACCAAAACAGGCGCCCGGGTAACTCTTCAAAAAAACGCTTCATACTATGCGACACCCCTATCTCACTTAGCCAGAAACCACCCAAATTTTAGTTCAGCAAGAGCGACTCTTGGAGAATCTCATAGACATTTACGCTAAAAATACACATTCAAGAAATTGTTCCTCTAATCCCACTTTAAAGCAACATGTTCATATCTTAATAGCAACGAAGAAGCAGGATGCCATGACAGGGGGGCAGTCTGAATCCCCAGGTACCACTTACTTGCGCCGATAGACCAACACGTCGCCATCCCCGAGTGTTCCGGCAAAACCGTGTACGAAATCCAGCCTCCCTTCGGCATCGCGGGCCAGCTCCGGGATGGTGCGAAACATCCGATTGGGGAACAGAACGACCAGCGCTACAGGTCCGGGCTGAGACATCGCCTTTCTGTAATGTGTGGAGTCGCCGATAGTCGTCCAGTCTGCGTTAAAATGGTTTTCAAAGATCGGACCCCCTGGATTGATGGCATAGACCCGCTCGGACGGGCCTCGTGTGTTCTCAACCAGCGCAAACGCCCCGGCCAGATCCTGCTTGGGGGCCACGTAGTTTCGCTGTACCAGCACCACGGACAGAGCAGTTATCGCCAGCACACCAATGGCAAACAATGGTTGCTCGAAACCGGGACGCCTGAGCGTCCCGGCCACGACACGCGCGCCAACCCCACAACCAACCACAACAAGAAGGATGACAGGCGCAATATCAACGAAGAAAAACCGCGGCCAGATTCGCATCTCAAGCGACAAAAGGATGATCAGCGTTACCACGACATGCGCCACGATGGACGGGAAAAATAGCGGTTGTGTCGCATGTGCGCCTACCGCGCCAAACGCAATAGCCACCAGCCCACCAATAGCAACGATCAGAGTCAGCGGCACTGTATTTCCAACGGCCGTCCGCAAGCCCTCGATAATAGTCCAGAGCGGGTTTTGATATTCCTGCATAGGATCAACAGCAGAAGTCACCGAAACCTCGCTCATGGTGTCCACGAGGCTGGGCAGAACTGGCAGATACGCCAACAGGATAAGAACCACCGCGATGGTCACACCAATTAGCGGCTGCACCACCCATGCCCGGGTCAGAGTACCCCGACCGAACCCGGTCGCGAGAGACAGCAGCCAAACAAACCCCAAAGCGACAAAGAAAAACGCACCGGTCAGATGGGTAAAGACCGCCGCCGCCGCCGTCAGTCCGAAAGTGACCCACGTGACAATAACCGGGCGCTGCACACCCCGTAAAAAGAGGATGAGGCCCAGCATACTCCAAAACGCCAGTTCAGTGTATCCGCGAGCATTCTGTGAAAACCAGACCTGATGGTAAGAAAGCGCTACTAGTAAGGCCGATATATGAGCAACCCGAGCTCCAGCTAAACCTTTGGCCAGCCACCAGGTCGTCCCAACGGTGCCGACGCCAAACAGCACTGCTGGAAAGCGATAGGCCCAGGCTTCCTCTCCAAAAATCTGGGAAAACAGCTTGGCTTTCATGCTGAAAAAATAATGATGGTTCATTGAATATTCGCCCATCATCTCGCCCCAGGGCAGACTCACATGTGTATCGACAGTCCAGATTTCGTCATACCATAACGGAGCGTTTAACCCGGCAGTTCTGAGCACTGCGGCAAAGAGCAAGATGAGCAGAAGCACGGCCAAATCATGACGGCCAATCGCTGAGGAAGGTTGGGTCATAGTGGCGTCTCCGGTCACATTTGCCTCGATACAAGGTACCAATCAAAACCAAATATATAAGGGTTCGCCGCGACTGTCCGTCGACCGTCGTGCAGAAACGCTTCGAACCCAGGCCGTACAATGAAACAAAATGCCAGTGCAGGCGCACTTTATATGGGTAACGCCTTCCGATCCCTGACCTTGCGGCCACTTCTTTAGGATTGTTAAAAAACCAGCGTTGCCGACCCTTACTCGCACCGATGAGAAACCTAACTGGGCTGCCAACCGGATGGCTCCATTCAAACTTGGCTCCCCAAAGCATATCGGGCTGTAAATCTCTTTAACTTCAGGGATATCAGCCTTCATCAATGCGCCACTCGAGCTAAAGCTATTAAGGAACGAGCCGATCGTTTGATTGGCGGGTGTTAAAGTCAATGCCATTCCGCTTTTGGACGGGGTGATTTTGTGGTAGAAAGGCACCAATTCCACATAAAAACACTCTTTGTATCCGCAAGCCAAACAGCCCGAGGATGAAACCTGTGATAGAGCGGTTGTTTTTTAAAGAGGTCGAAATCTGGTTTCTGGGGCTGGTTCTGGTCGCGGGCTTTCTTTGCATGCTTGTGTTTGGCGCTATCGTTCTCGATGAAGAGCGGAGCAGAAAAGAACTCGGCAGTGCTCATTTCGGAGCGATAGGAGAGACAGCGCTGACGCTTGCCGAAATACCCGAAAACACGCGCCAAGCCATCAAGAAATTCGGGCAGCCGGACACCAAAATGATGCCCTTTCTTCGCCTTTCGGCTGATGCCGATTTGCCCGATGGGTGGTCTTGGAAACAGCCTCCCGGTTCTGGTGGACTAACCGGGTATTTGCTGCTGAGCCGGTATGACGGTGATCAAACACAGCACGTAATCGAATTAATGTCCCTTGAAACCGGAGAAGTTCACCGAACCTGGTCGCCGGAACCTGAAACACTTTTGGCTACGGTTGATCGGCTTCCGGAATTTGATGGGGTTGCACGCTACGAAAACTGGAACAATGCCTATTTTCGCTATATTCACCCCTACTTGACCGAAGACGGTCATCTTCTGGTCAAAAACCATAATGCGCCGTTATTTATGTTGTCACCTTGCGGCAACATCCAGTGGTCGCTGAGTGAATATCTGTTTCATCATTCGACAAGTTCGGACGGTGAAGGCGGTTTCTGGATTCCAAGCTATAAACTAGACGAATGGCCCGAAAATCTGTCACCAAATTTTGCCCGCGACACTTTGGTGCGGGTGAACTCCGAAGGCGACGTGGTTTTTGAAGAGGTGTTGGATGAGATTTTGGTCCAGAATGGTTTGCGCCATCTGCTGTTTTCTGCCGCTCATTTCTACAACGACCCAATGCACTTGAACGACATTGAGCCCGTACTAACCAGCGGGCCACACTGGCAAAAGGGCGACCTGTTTTTGAGTCTTCGAACTCCGTCACTTGTCGTACTTTATCGCCCATCAACCCGAGAAATCTTATGGTCAAAGGCGGGGCCGTGGTTGTCACAGCACGATGTTGACATCCTCGACGATCACCGGATCGCTGTATTCAACAACAACGCCTACGATCGTGGGCTTGGTGCACGTGTGGAAGGTGCCAGTGAAACCTTGATCTACGATTTCAAGACGGACTCAGTGGAAAGCCCGTTTCGAGAAGCGCTGGAAAGCGTGGGAGCCGCAACCGTTTCCGAAGGTTTGCAGGATTTCACACCGTCCGGGCACTTGATTTTCGAAGAAGCAAACCGTGGCCGCATTTTTGTGCTCGATGGCGCCGGTGAAATGGTGGCGACATTTGTCAACAGAGCAGAGAACGGAGAAGCTTACCACTTGGGATGGTCACGCTATGTATCACGATCTCTTGGAGAAAAAGCCCTAGAAGCCATCGCTAAAAGCGGATGCTAAACTGCATGGGGTTCTGAAGGTAAAGGCGCGCCCTCGGGCACAATCAGACGATGTGAATTTCTTGTGTCGCTACGAACGTGAACGTGGTATGACAACTTCCGACAGGTCACGTTCATCTACTCTTTATATATATTCTTTCTGACTCCTCGCCACCAGCAATCAGTTTAAAGTTTCCGAAGAAATGAATTACCGCCCCGAAGTAGATGGATTACGTGCGATCGCGGTGGTGCCAGTTGTTTTTTTTCACGCTGGTTTTTCACTCTTCAAAGGCGGTTTTGTAGGCGTCGATGTCTTTTTCGTAATTTCGGGCTATTTGATTACCTCAATTCTTCTAAAAGAACTTGAAGCCGGTACGTTTTCTCTTCTGCAGTTCTATGAGCGCCGTGCTCGGCGCATTTTGCCTGCCCTTGCGGTTATGGTTGCCGCCTGCATTCCGGTGGCGCTTCTCTTAATGGATCCGACAGAAGCGAAGAATTTTGCGCAGAGTGTCGCGGCCGTCGGCTTTTTTGCTTCAAATGTTTTGTTCTGGGTCGAAAGTGGCTATTTCGATCTCGCCGCGGAAGAAAAACCGCTCCTTCATACTTGGAGTCTCGCGGTCGAAGAGCAGTTTTACATCGTGTTCCCGCTGCTCCTTCTATTGTTGTGGACCTTTAGGAAAAAGCTGCTTGTTCCCATTTTGGTGCTTTTAGCCCTGCTCAGCCTTGCGCTGTGCGAATGGGGTTGGCGAAATGCACCAAGCGCCACATTCTTTCTTGCACCGACGCGTGCCTGGGAGCTGTTGGCCGGATCGTTCTGCGCCATGATCTTGCGGCGTGGTATCGCCGACTACGACGTGTTGGCCGCATTGGGCGTCTTGATGATCGGGGTATCCATTTTCGGCTTTGGTGAAACAACGCCATTTCCATCGATCTATGCCCTGCTCCCGGTCGGTGGCACAGCCCTTGTGATCCTGTTTGCCGGACCGACGACAATAACGGGCAAACTGTTAGCCAAGCCCGTATTCGTCGGCCTCGGCCTCATCAGCTACAGCGCCTATCTTTGGCACCAGCCACTCTTTGCCTTCGCCCGCCTCTGGACACCTTGGGCGCCATCTCCAACCGTTCTCGTCTACCTAATCTTTTTGACATTCGTAGTCGCGTACCTGAGTTGGCGTTATGTTGAAACGCCCTTTCGCCGCACTTCAGGACCCCGCTCAATTTCCCGGAGGCCGGTTTTCACCCTAGCAGTTACAGTCTCATTGTTGTTTGTGGCATTCGGCGTCTGGGGGCAGATGACGAAGGGCTGGCGCAACGCATATCTCGCACGCATGCCTGAAGCAGAAAAACACATGCTTACGATGATCGAGCAAGTGTATAATGAACAACTCACCAATGCGTTGTCGCGCTTTGACAATGGCGACTGCGTCTTCGACGTCCGCATGGTTGATGAGACCGTGCGCCAGCGTGTCATCGACTGCGCACAGAAGTATGGCCCCGGAATTCTCGTTCTGGGCGACAGTCACGCAATTGATCTTTATGGTGCAGTTATAACCACATCACAGGCCAATGAGCCCTTCATAATCGGAGTTGTCTCAGGCGGCTGTCGCCCGCATACGCTTTTGCCCGGTTGCGCCTACATAGAACTTGCCGAGTTCATTGAAGATCACCCAAATGTCTTTGAATTCGCCGTCTTTGAGCAGGCCGGGTTTTATCTGTTGCACGGGTTTGGGTTTGATTTAGGCGGAAGGCGTATGTTCGAAAGGTTGTCGCCAAATGAACCCGTACCCCGTTTCGAACCCCACATGGGTTATGTTCAGGCCGTAAAGGACTATCTGGAACACATCGCATCCCATATTCCGACAGTCTGGCTATCCCCCCGGATCGAGCCACATATTCAGTCGGCTTATATTCGGAAGGCGGGATGTGAATTCCCTTATGCGCTTCGCCCTGGAACGAAAGAGGTTTTTTTTAATCTCGAAGCTACGATCGCCGAAACTCTTTCAGAGTCACCGGTGGAGTTTCTATCACAGCATAGCTTGCTCAGTTTGTCTTTCCCAGAGGACTTCTTATCCTGCGATGCGCTTTTCTGGTCAGATGGCGACCACTTCAGCAACGCAGGTGAAGAACGGTTTGGAGACAGAATGCAGGTTGTTGCGAACGCGCGTGCGGCGCTTGGACTGGAGCAGAAGTGAAGCCTTCTGCGCTTAACGTTCCGTGAGCCACTGTTTCGGTTCCGAAAGTTTAGAGGTTATATCACGAACTTTTAGTTTGGATTGACGCGCACGCAGTGTCCAGCTCAGGACGCCACATCCAGCATTTGAAGATGAAGCGATTGATCTACCCCAAAAGCGTCCCTCGTTTTAAAGTAGGGTTGGCTCACCCCTTCAAAGGAGCAAGCCAAATGCGATTACCGCAGGTCGAATTCGTTGCGATACCTTTGAACAATCTCTGAGTTCGCAAACTCGTCCACAATCTCGCGGTTTCGCCGACGTTCCTTTGGCCATTCATCAGAGTATATCGGGTTAGAATCTATCTTTCCTAACCAGGACAGCAAAGGTTCACCCACTAAACTCGCATAGTCACTTCTATCCCCTTTTGAATTCGGCGTAGTCCAAACAGTAAACTCACTTCTCGGGATATGCTCCATGGCACTAACGCTGCGTTGTGTTTGTTGAGAATATTGAGAAGCGAAATTTTCCGGACCTTCATTTCCAGCCCACGGCATCTGAAAGTTTGATCTAAGCGACTTAATTGGATCTCGGGCGCAATAAATGAAATGTGTCTCAACCCCACAAGAATTGAGCGCATCCTTCAGCGCTAGATATACGTCCTCAAGGCTAGGAAGGTTGCGGCAGAAGCTCTGCGCCAAAACGGTCCATTGCTGCGTTGAAATCTTTGTCCAGATACTCGTTCCCCATAATCACACTAAGCAGGATTTCCTGGACTTGGGATTCCAGCATTTCAATCGAATTGACCGAGAAGTTTCCAACATTTTCAACTTGTTCCGCCGACAGTTTGTCAGGCGCATAGAAGACGTAGAAATACTGCGACACGATCATCTCATAGCCGTGCGCACGCCCGATATTTTCAAGCCCTTTCACCGAATAGAAGAAGACGTGCTGGCCGCAATCCGGCAGATAATAGAGCCAGTCTTCCGGCTGCTCATCAACAGGCCAGGTTGTAAAAATGACAATCGGTGCGCCCCTGGACAGCAAGTCATCCAATGTGACCTTCGGATCGGGAAGGTGTTCGAACACCTCGAACGCCGTGATGACGTCCGGTGAGGCATCATCGATATTCTCAAGCGCGGAGTAGCTGGAAAAGAGCGGCTGAGCAAACGCATCGAAGGTTTGAAAATCCCGTCCGACGCTCCTCATCAAGCTGGCAAACAGTCCCGGGCCTGCTCCGAAATCCATACCTTTTGCGGTCAAAGGGATTTCAAGCAGGTCCAGAAAGACCTTCGCGGCCAACCAGTTCTTGATGCACCGGGGCGCTGCGCCAACATCTATCGTCAGGCCCGGAATTGCGTAAGCTTCGTCCAGCCAGAAGGGATAGTCTGTCTGCTGACTGCCACACTCCTGGCAGGTATAATAACGAACGTCATAACGCCGCAGAATTGTCTTTGAGAAAGTGTAGTCGGTCGCCCCACCACACAGACGGCACGATGTACCTGCTTTATCATTCATAGGTGCGTGCTTTCATCAGAAGGTTGGTTGCAACATCGTAGCGCCGGAATTCTGCGCCGACTTCATATCCCAGATCGGCAAGCAGGGCATGGAACCTGTCCAGATTTTCGTTCCATACTTCTACGAACAGCATTGGCTTGCATCTGGCAATGGTTTGGGAAAGGCCTTCGATGACTTCGCACTCCATACCTTCGACATCGATCTTGATGAAGTCGAAATCCTCGTTCGCAACAACGTCATCGCCTTTTCGAATTTCAAACCCGCCCACCGGGTCCGGGTCGAAATGCGCCCCTGCTACGTTGAAGGCTTGCGAGATCTGGATGCGTGCAGAATGCGACGATGCACCAAATCCAATACCCAGATTTGACAAATCAACGGTCTTCAGTTCGTTCAGCGCAACATTCAGGCGCAAAACCGAAATAACGCGTTGCTGCAGTTCAATCGCCGTGACTTTCTGCGCCTTCAGGATTTTCTCGAAATAGACCGCATGGTTCCCGATATTTGCGCCGATATCGAGTATTCGGGCGTTTGCCGGAACATGTGCGCCAATCAGTTCCAGTTCTTCGATTTCGTAGAATTCCCCGGCACAGTGATGCGCCTGTATGCTGTCATGCGGATTGTCCACGAAGAACCGAAAAGTCTGCCCGGCATGGTCAAACGTTCGCACACTGCCCTGATGTTGCGACAGCGTTACAGGGATCGAGGGTTCGCCACATTCCGTGATCGCTACCGACAAAAGTTCGATATTCGGAAGACTCACATCCGGAAGATCAATCTCCGGCTCGCTCACGCCCGATCCAACGACAAGCCCACTGTGCTCAAAGACAATTGGCAGGACGTTATCATCCGGCAATGCCGCACTTATCGTCTGACGGGCAGGCGCTGCCGCACTTAGATCAACCGAAACGGGGTCCGCATCGGCCACGCGCAGAACAAGGCCCGCATCTGGCCTGCTTGCAGGATCCAACGCGCGCAGCTCAATGCTCACCTCCACTTGTCTGGTGGAAGGTGCCTCAAGAGAGAAGGCCATCTGTGACCTATAACCGTGCGAAATAACCCGGCCGGATCGGGTCATGAAACCCGTTTGAAACTCTGGACCGCACTGGCTCAGATACCCGTCATATGCAAAGCGAACCGGCAGTTTGGGGCGGATCGAATAGGCACGATAATCAAAGGCCGGGAAATGCCCGACATTGTAGGCTTCGGACCACCATCCGGTTTCCCCCAATGACGGCAAACGATGGAATCCAAAGAATGCCGTGTTTTCCATCGTGAAGTGCAAGTGGAACTGCGGATGGTCTTTTAAGAACTGAAAACACAGGTAATTCGCCGGAACATTCAAGCACGGCAAAACCAGAACCCCGGTGTCGGACAAACACTCAAGCGCCTGTTTGATCGCGCGTGTCGTATCCAGAAGGCGATACGGTCCGCCTATGTAGAGGATATTGATACTTTTCGATCTGAGAACGCGGTTTGGAGAGTCGTGAACGCGATCCCAGTCAAAAGCGTAATACTTGGAAGAGGCTTGCATGCATTGCGCAAACGGGTTGTCCCCAAAGGCCGCAGATTTCAACGCTCGGCCCGCTGGAAAATGCCTCTGCAAATAGTATTCCAGGCAGCTCTGAACGCTTTCCGAAATGGCGCCACTTGCTTTCATCGTCGGGCCAGTATCGCCACTCATCGAGCCATCCTTGTTCCAGACATGATGTTTGCCATCATGACGTCTTTTTTTGTCTTGCCCGCTAATCTACACGCAGCAAACCGCAGGGCTACGGTTGCCTCAGCTGGTCAAAGCCGAAAAACACGCACTATATCTTTTGCCGATCACTGACCAATCGGCGGTTCTGGTGACACTCTGACGGGCTGCAACACCTATGTCCGCAAGTCTTGCGCGATCCTCGATCGTCAAGGCGCTGAGCGTCTCTCGCATCTCGTCCAACGCGCAAACGATAAACTCGCTTTCTTCCTTCAGACCCAGGCCGCGGGCACCAAACGGTGAAGAGACCACAGCCAGCTCAGCGGCTGCATACTCGAACATCTTGATGTTGGAACCTGACCCAAGATCCATTGGGTTGAGGCCAATATCCGCAACACGGAATGCCATCCATTTGGTGGTTTCATCAACCTCTCCCAAACGAATGACGTTTTCCAGAGTCGTGTCTCTCAACGGGCCGTAGTTGCACACCCCACCCAGCACAATGAATTGCATGTCCGGGATCTGTTTTGCAAAATCGAGGATGCGGTCGGCAGCCGAGAAATTCGGATGATGGAAAGAACCACCGAAGACCGCTGTCAGCTGATCTTTCAAACCCAAACGCGTGCGTATCTGGGTCAACGCATCTTCCGGCACATGGGGCACCCCAAGCGCGTCCACACCGTTTTCGATGATCGTTATCTGGTCGGCGTCTACACCGTATTCCTTCGCGAAAGTGGTTGCGTCGTTGGGTGTACAGGCAATCGCATGTTGCGACTTCAACAGCGCCGTTTCCTCCACATCCCGAACAGCTTCCAACAGATGTGGAAAGCGTTCAAGGACAGAGGATTTCTGCTGAAGCTCAACATTCTGAGAGTCAAAGACAATCGGGATGCCCGTGTCGCCCCGCGCCTGCAGAAGCGCATAAATCGAATAAGGGTGTGCTGTTACACATGCGTCCGATACAGCCAGCCGCTTGGCAAGAACTTCATTGTACAGGGCGCATTCATCCCAATGCAGAGCATAAGCGACATCAGCTGCCATTTGGACTTCGGCATCCAACTTGATCTCGAGCTCACGGAACCGTCCTTCGACAGCAACCCGTATCTCGCGCAGGTTCGGGCCAAAAACAACCGTCTCATTGCGCCCATTCCTGTCCGGAACAATGAGTTCGACGTCGAACTGTTTGGAAAGCTCGCGTGCAAGGTAAAATATACGTCTTTGCCCACCACCGACAGCCGGCCACGTGGAATAGAAATTTGCGATAACAATGCGTTTCATAAAGTTTTGACCCGTCCGGCATCCATGTCCATTCTGTCAAGGACAGCATGGACATACTGGATCGTTGAAATCTGCGAGATTTGTTGATGGTGTATACGTCGTGCTTCCTTGCGCACCTGGCTCGCAAACAGCTTTTTGAGGGGCTTGATATTGTTGCGTGTACACAGGCGCTCCAACCGCCAAAGGTTGCGCAATTTTCTTATCCCCATCACACGAGCGGGATTTCCTGATTTGCGGTTTGCATTGTCAAGCTCAAGGATCATCCGAAGGCGAACAGGGGCGCTATTGTCGCGATCCAACGCGTGGCTCTCTGCCTCGGTGGCCTCCCGCCCCTGCAAGGCATAGGCAATCGCATCGGCGAATTCCGTGCCATCAAATGCAAGAAGCTCGGCGACTGACCAATAAAGCTTGCGCTGTAAAAGCCGCTGAACGCGTGTGACAGCTTCACCCAAAGCCCCTACCGGTCGTGGTATGATCTCGGCCTTGTCGGCAACTTGATAGGGATAGTCTTTGCCGATTTCGACCAAAGCGACTTTGAAATCTTCCGAGTGGGAAGTCTCTTGCACCACTGCGCTTTGTGTATCCGGCATCGGTGTGGCAACAGGCTGCGTGCCCTTCTTTGACCCCGTGACCTTAAAGGCCCGAACAAATGACCCCAAGCGCCGGAACTCATAGCGCGTTGCTACCGGGTCCCGGTCATGTTCTGGAATGGCATGTGGATGAAGGATCGTCGCAATCAAACGGCCACCTTCGGGACGCGGAACAACCGTTTTGATCTTTGACCACCGCTTGCTGTAGGGCAGTGGCTCACGATGGCTGCCAATCATCAAAACCGCATCTTTGGCGGCGTCGGCGTAAATGGACTTGTATTCCAGTTCGATCGTCAGCGATGTACCGACGCTTTCGGGCACAAACACTTCCAGAGATGCGCCGATATCAATCGTTCGCGCGGCCTTTTCGGTAGCGGCACTTTCGATGGACTTGATCACGTACTGAGACAGATGCGCGCCATTCGTCAGATCGATACGCCCATCCGGCGTCAGCGTCCGGTCAATATTGTATTTTTCCATCCCAAGCGGGAAGCGGGCGTAGTTATAGCTCTGTTCAAACCAATGATCACCGTCCGCCGGGACACCTTCCACTTCGGTCCGCTTCAGAAGCCCTGTTGTGGCAAAAACACCAATTTCCTCATACATGCGATCTTCACGCAGAAGATCATACATGTTGCCGATCGACGGAATGTGGACGTCATCGATAATGAGAATTCCGCCTGGCTTGAGGCGTTCATAAAGAATGGCGTATTCAAGATCCGGGAAGGGGTAACCATGCGGCCCGTCAATAAGGATGACGTCAAACATATCGTCATCCGCAAACTGGTGGACAAGCAATGTCTGCTGCGTTGGGCCATAAACAAACTCAGTGCGATCCGCTTTGAATTCCGGGTCCTTCTGCACCAAACCAACCGAACTGTCCGGCATATCCCTGTCATCATACGCAAATACAACGTGCTTGGCAGCCAGGTTTGAGAACATAATGGTTGATTTTCCACAACCGGTCTCAAGCGTTTTGATGTCGCCACTTGGCAGGACTTCGGAAATTGCAATCAATACGTCCGAATTAAATGCCCCGCCCCGATGGGCCCGACCAGCCAAACGCTGCAAAATGTCTTTTGTAGAAGTAGCCACGGAATGTCCCATACTCGATTTTGGAATTTTTGCTTTCGTACAGATGCCCAGATTGCGAAGCAACCTAAACATCAACTATAAGTTAAGTGCTCGTCTTTCCCCAGCATTGCAGAAAAACATTTTATTTCAAGTGCTTACGACAACATCCACTTAAGTGTTTCCTGTAGACTGTAATTCGGCTCGGCCTGAGTGAGGCTGCGGTACAATGTGACATCCCCCATCAATTCCTTCACCTCATTGGCGCGCACAAACTGGGGGTTCACGGTCACGTTCAGGCTGTGCCCGGTAATGTCGCTGCACATGTCCACAATGTGCTGCAAAGGGGTCGCCACTCCGGAGCAGATATTGACCTGCCGTCCGCGCAAATCCGGACGCAGCAATGCCCGATAAGCATGCGCCACATCGCGAACGTCGGAAAAGTCCCGGGCAACATCAAGGTTACCCAGTTCGATCTGCGGGGCGCGCTGCCGGAAATGGGCCACGATTTTAGGTACAAGGAATTGGGCATTCTGCCCGCGCCCGGTGTAGTTAAAGGGCCGCGCAATCACGATCGGCAAACGATCCGTAAACAGCTGAGCCATGTATTCCATGGCCAGTTTCGAAACCGCGTAATCGTTCACGGGCGCCGGAGAGGTTGTTTCCGCAATCGGCGCATGTTTCGAGTTGCCATAAATATTGGCGCTGCTTGCCAAAATGACCCCGGACTGGCCCACGCCGGCCTGAGCCAACGCCTCCAGCAAAACCCGGGTTCCAATCACATTTACCTTGTAGAAGTCCTCAGCTGCTCCATGCGCGACAAATGCAATCGCAGCCAGATGGATCACCGCATCGGGTTTTACCGTATCTACAACCTGTTCAATTGCCGCGCTGTCCGAAAGATCCGCCTGCAGATAGGTCGGGTCCGGCGCAGGAGGCACCGTCATGCCGGTGCCCCAGACCTCCCATCCCGCTGCCTCCAGTTCAGCAGCCACATACCGCCCGGTGAACCCGTAACGGCCAGTGATCAAGACGCGGCCCCCTGACATCAGAACGAAACGCCCCGTTCGTTGCGCGCCAGATCAGCTGCGACCATCATCTGACAGAGATCTTCAAGAGAGGTCGTGGCCTCCCAGCCCAGAACTTCCTTGGCCTTGCTTGCGTCACCAATCAGCAGTTCGACCTCGGCGGGGCGATAGTATTTAGGATTGATGCGCACCAGAATACGGTTTGACTCGGCATCAATTGCCACTTCATCTTCCCCCTGTCCTTCAAACCGCAGACCAATGCCTGCGCCCTTGAACGCCATCGTGACAAAATCGCGTACAGTTTCCGTTCGCCCGGTTGCCAGAACAAACGTATCCGGTGTGTCTGCCTGCAGCATACGCCACATCCCGTCCACGTAATCCTTCGCAAATCCCCAATCACGCTTGGCGTCCAGGTTACCAAGCTCCAGGCAATCAAGCTGCCCCAGTTTGATCTTGGCCACACCATCGGTGATTTTCCGCGTCACGAACTCCAACCCTCTGAGCGGGCTTTCGTGATTGAACAGGATCCCGGATGTGCCAAAAATATCGTAGCTTTCGCGATAGTTTATGGTCATCCAATGGGCATAAAGCTTGGCTACGCCATAAGGGCTGCGTGGCCAGAAAGGTGTTTCTTCCCGTTGAGGGATTTCCTGAACCTTGCCGAACATCTCTGATGTGGACGCCTGATAGAAACGAATTTTAGGATTCACAATTCGGATTGCTTCAAGCCAATGCAGCGCCCCAATGCCAGTGATCTGGGATGTCGTAGCGGGCTGATCGAACGAAATCCCTACAAAACTCTGTGCCGCAAGGTTGTAAACTTCATGGGGCTCCGTCTTCTGAATCAGACGGATCATTGCGCCCATATCGGTCAGGTCAAGTTCTTCCAGTGACAGGTTGGGATGTGAACGGATGCCCAAATCATCAATACGCCAGAAATTGGTGGAAACCACCCGGCGGAACGTGCCGACAACTTTATATCCCTTTTCAAGAAGAAGCTCTGCCAGATAGGCTCCATCTTGCCCGGTAATACCTGTAACAATTGCGGTTTTGGTCATTCTAAGCCCTCTTTTGTTATGCCGGGCTTTAGCTGATCAAACCTAATGCGTCTACCGCTTGTCGGCGTAAGTTTGCCGATTAACCAATGTGTTCTTGCAAGCCCACACAGCCTTTTGGGACCGCAAGATAGCGTATCGATAAGGCTGGTGTCTCAAACGGGTCCGGGGCTCGGCTTGACACTAATGGCCCTTTCAGGCATCGCTCCTTCATTGACCGGGTAGAACAACCCCAATCAGACTGAACCTTGATGGCCGTAGAACAACAGAAGCTCGATAGAATTTCGATTGTTACGATGATCGGCATGATCTCCACAGCAGCGGGTATCATCATTGCGTTTTTTGCGGTTCAGGGAATGTACAGATACATTCAGGTCTGCTTTCTGCCCAAGGCAGACAATCGGAATGTCACCGCATATCACCAAACACCTTATCGAAAGCTGCCGCGCCACAGAGTGATCCCTTACCAAACCAGGAAATCTTCGGATATTGGCCTGCGCTTTCGTCAAGGGGCGCTGATGGTAAGATCGGCGACTGTTTGAACACCAATGCACCAAAGATGAAGCCGCGGAGTAACGCCAGTCAGATGTCTGAAATTGTCTTTGATCTCACCGAGGTTTTCAGCGCCTCCACCGGCAAGCTGCGGTTTTACGGGATTATGCGTGTTGTGCATGAACTCGGCCTACAGCTTGTGCAGCGCAAGGCCCCGGTGCGGTATGGTATTTTCTCCTATGCCCATGATGGGTTTTTGGAAGTGTTTCCCGAACTTCGCGAGGATGGGACCGTCGATCTGAACGTTCCCTTGGGCATTCAGGAAATACGCATTCGCCCGGCCTACAGACGCAAAACGTTTCTGACCAAGCTGGCAACGCGTGCGGTGAATCCGCTTCTCCAACGGCGCAACAAGAAGATGTGGGCGAAGTCCGGATTGACACTGCCGCGTTTGGACATGTCCGGCAAAACCCTGGTCTCTGCCGCCAGACCCAAGTTGATGACGGATGCAATTGATTCACTGGAGCGGCACGGTGTGCGCCCGCGTTTGGTACCGCTGCTATATGACATGATCCCGCTTCACTCTCAGTTCGGACATAAATCAGCTTATTTCCCAGGCAAATTCCTGGATGACAACCGGATCGTGATTTCAAACTCCACCGAGATCATGACCATATCAGAATTCACCAAATCCGAATTGCTGTCCTTCTCAGAACAGGGTGTTCTGCCCCCTGTTCCGCCGGTGGTCACATCGATCCCGCTTGTTCATGAATGTGCAGAAGGGGATCGCGAAGCGACCCTGACACTGCCGCCCGCACCCTACATCCTGACGGTCGGCGCCACGATGGGTCGGAAAAACCTCGAAGCCTCGTTCGGAGCGCTTCAGATTCTGCAAGCTCAGGGTGCAACAGTGCCGACCCTGGTCATTGCCGGAGCCATGCGCAAAACCACTCAGAAACACCTGGCGTCAGATGATATGGCGGCCATCCGCGACAAGATCGTCCTTATCGACAGCCCGGCACAAGAGGATCTGGTGGCGCTGTATCGCAATGCGCTTGCGGTCGTGATGGCCACCCGGATGGAAGGCTGGGGATTGCCCGCAGGCGAAGCGCTCTGGTTTGGAACACCTGCAATCTGCTCCACGGCTCCTGTACTGCGCGAAGTGTGCGGTGATTTGGGGCTCTACTTCGACCCCGACAGCCCCGAAGAGCTGGCCGCGCATATACGCCGCCTGCAGGAAGATACCGCCTTTGCCTCCGACCTGCGCAACCGCATCACCGCGGCACATCCGACCTTGCGTACATGGAGCAGCGTCGCGGATGATCTGCAACGCGTGCTGGAACGGCTCTGACCCACCTTGCGCAGTGAAGGCTGCTGGCTGAACCAGGACAGGTTCAGCCGGTTTTTTCCTGTTGCTCGATCTGGACTGCGGTGGTGACGGCAGTGTGCAGATCGCGGGCCACATCGGCCCAGTCGCGCAGATTGGCCGCGGCGATTTTAGCCTCAAGCGCAGCACGATGATCGGCATCCAGCAGACGCTTGGCCGCTTCTGCGATGCTGGAAACCTGGGTCGCATCGCAATATTCCACCAGGTCCTCTCCAACTTCGGGCAGCGAAGAATTGTTCGCGACCACAGCCGTCTTGCCATAAGCCAGCGCCTCCCCCACCGGCAATCCCCAGCCTTCATACAGGCTGGCCATGATGGAGAACTGGCAATGGCTGTAAAGCATGTCGAGCTCTTCGTCAGAGGGACCATCAATAACCCGGACATAACCGTAGATATTCCCGGTGGCTGCCAACAGGTCTTCAAAGTCCTGCCGCAACCAGCCACGACGCCCGGCAAAGACAAGCTTGGGCAGATCCACATATCCTTGATCCAGCAAGGCCTTCCAGGCCAGGGCAATGCGCCAGACATTCTTGCGCGCCTCTATGGTTCCAACACACAGGACAAAGGGGCTGGCAACAACATGGCGCAAGCTGTCATCCAATGTGATCAATTCCCGTAATCCCGGATAGGCTGCGGTGGCAATATTTGCCGACAGAGGCCCAACCACCTGCTCCTGCGGGCCCATATCTGCCCCCGATGGCAAGGCGGCCTGTGCCAGTGGCACTACGGTGGCAGGGGCATCGACATCATGGGCGGAAAAGAAATCCTTCAGATCTCTGAGGGTTGCCTGTGAAATTGCCAGATAATGGTCCGTGTATTCCTGAGATCGCATGAGCCACTGATAGAAATTGGCCGGACCCATTCCGTCACACGTGTGCGGGGCGACAATGGGGATCAGGTCATAGACCATGGAATGAACCACAAGCTCTGCCTTGCGGGCTTGCAGAAAAATGTCGATCTGTTCCGAGAACCATGCGCTGTCAAGCAGCACCAAGTGATCACCTGCGTGCGCGCGCGATGAGAACTCCACCGGGCTGAGGGTCTGCTGTTTTACCTGCTTGCGGCCCTTTCGCGCGTCGCGCCACATCCTGGCGGACATATTGTATTTATGGAAACGCCGATCATGCCCCAAACGGGCCGCCACATCCAGCCAGGTCCGCTGAAGATAATACTTCACCGGTTTGGTGCGGTATTTTTTCAAAGGGGGCAGGTTGTCACGCCGGGCCACGGACGGGCGAAAGATCCGGCGCATGCTTTCAGGCGAGGCGAATGCTTCAGCTCCGATCTCTGAGAATGGCAAACACAGATAGCGTCCCGATTTCCTGTCTCTCCAGGACAGGTACAACCGGTCGGCATCCACAAGCCTGGACATCTCAACGATCATCGTCACGACGACCCGCTGAATTCCGGAATACCGGTCGATCTTGCTCACATAGCCGATCAAACTTGATATATCGAAAAAGAACGTGCGCCTGTCTTGCCCAGCCTGCATGTCGGACATATCGAAATCTCCCAGTGGCAAACTGCCAGCCCCTCTCTGATCGGGTCGCGCTGTTTTCGACCCGATGAGGGGCGAGACGCAGCCCCGATCTTATCCGCGTGCGTAGACATCCTCATAACGGATGATGTCATCCTCGCCCAGATAGCTTCCGGTTTGCACTTCGATCAGCACCATGGGCACTTTTCCGGGGTTTTCCATGCGGTGCACGGCACCAAGCGGGATGTATACAGACTGATTTTCGGTAACCAGTTTAACGTCATCATCGACCGTGACCTTCGCAGTCCCCTCGACCACGATCCAGTGTTCGGAGCGGTGGTGATGGCTTTGCAGGGACAGTGCCGCGCCGGGGTGGACATGGATGCGTTTGACCTGAAAGCGCCCGCCGACGACCAGACTTTCAAACCAGCCCCACGGGCGGAAATCTTTTGGAAATATGGTGGCCTGGTTTGCGCCTTTGGCCTTGAGCGCTTCGACGGCCTTCTTCACGTCCTGCGCGCGGGATTTATCCGCTACCAGAACCGCATCAGGCATTGCCACAGTGATGACGTCCTTCAGGCCGATGCCCACCACTTGCAGATTGTCTGCCTCTGAACGCAAAAGCGTGTCACTGCACTCGATTGCCGTAACGCTGCCTGTCGCCACAACCCCGTTTTCATCCGGACCCGCCTCACGCCAGACCGAGTCCCAATCCCCCAAGTCAGACCAGCCGGCGGAAAACGGCACGACGCTCAGGTTGTCAGCTTTTTCCATCACGGCATAGTCGATCGAGATATCCTCGGCCTGCCTCCAGGCCTCAGGGTCCAGCCGCAGGAAACCCAGATCGGCCTTGGCCGCTTCGCAAGCTGCCTTGACCGGGGTCATCAGCGCTGGCGCGTGAGCTTCAAAGGCGGCGATGATATCGCTGGCCCGGAACAGGAAGATACCGCCATTCCACAGATGTTTGCCATCGGCCACCATCGCCGTGGCAGTATCTACATCGGGTTTCTCGACAAAGCTGTCGAGCTTGACGGGTGTGCTGCCTTCAGGTGCCGCCGCCAGCTTGAGATACCCATAGCCGGTCTCAGGCCGGTCCGGTGTAATTCCAAAGGTCACCAATTGCCCGGCCTGGGCCGCTGACACGCCCGCAACCACAGCGGCGCGGAACGCGTCTGCATCTGGCACAACATGATCGGACGGTGCGACCAGCAGCAAGGCCTCAGGGTCGGACGCAGCCACATGCAAGGCTGCAGCCAGAACCGCGGGCGCGGTATTGCGCCCTTCGGGCTCAATCAGAATCGCACCTGGATCGATGCCCGCTGCCTGCAGCTGTTCGGTCACGATAAACCGGAAATCAGACCCGGTCACCACCACGGGCGCGGCATAACCCTCGCCGGACAGACGTCTGGCCGAGGCCTGAAACAGGGTCTCTTCCCCGGCAATGGCGGCAAACTGCTTTGGATAGGATTTCCGAGACAGCGGCCAAAGACGAGTGCCGGAACCGCCGCAGAGAAGAACAGGAGTGATGGACACGATCAAACAACCTTTGCCAGTAAATAGAGGTTTCTACTCTCAACTTAACAGCAGTTTTTCAAGATGGTTCTTTTATCGTGGGATCAGTTTTCGGCAATAAACTGATAAACGCAGGTTCTGTTGCGAGGTTTCAGTTGACCGAAGAGATCACGCTGCAACGACAAATCACACGGCCAATTCCGCAACTTGGCGATACGGCCAAGATCACCTTCGAACTGAGCCTGCGGATCATGTACGCGACTTGGCTTCTACTCAGGACCGCCGCGCCATTTCTCTCCCACTTCCACGCGCTCTTCCAGGTTTTCAAGACCTGGGCAGAACGTCAGATTGCTTTTAGATCAAACCTTTCTTTGGTTTGCTCGCATTATTTTAGATTTTTGATCATTACATTTGCCATTTTCTAATTCTTCAATCACATCTGATAAGTATCGCTTATCAGGAGTATTTGATTTTGCGGGGAAAAGCGCGCAGAATGCCCTCATGAAGCCCCCTGCCCTCTATCTCCCCGGTCCCTCGCTTGCCCTATCTCAGGCGGATCAGGAGGCGCTCACCGACCTCTATGTCCGCGGCACGCCTGCCAATACGCTGCGCGCTTATGAGCGCGACCTGCTCTATGTCACTGCCTGGAAATCGTCGCGCTTCGGGACAGCGCTGGACTGGCCGGAATCCGAGGCCACTGCGCTGGCCTTCATTCTCGATCACGCGCGCGATCTGAATGACGCACCAGAAACGGATGTGGCGCGCGAAACCGCAGAAGCGCTAATTGCTCAGGGGCTGCGCAAGTCCCTCGCCTGCCCGGCGCCGTCGACGCTGGACCGCCGCATCGCCTCCTGGCTGGCGTTTCACAGGATGAAGAACCTGACCAGCCCGTTTGACGCCCCACAGGTGAAGCAGGCCCGGGCCAAAGCCCGTCGCGCCGCCGCCCGGCCTCCTGCCCCAAAATCGCAACACCCGATCACCCGCGACGTGCTCGAACAGCTGCTGGCCACCTGCCGCGGGAGCCGTCGGGACTGCCGCGACCGGGCTTTGCTGATGCTGGGCTGGGCCTCGGGCGGACGCCGACGCTCCGAGATCACCGGACTGATGTGCGAGGATGTGTCGCTGAAAGAGTTCGACAAAGGCCTCATCTGGCTGTCATTGCTGGAGACCAAGACCACGGCCAAAGGCGAAACCCCACGGCTGGTATTGAAGGGCCGCGCCGCGCAGGCGCTGGTGCACTGGATCGAGGTTGGACAGATCAGCGATGGCCCCCTGTTCCGTCCGATCTCCAAGGCCGACCACGTGCTGAGCCGCCGCCTCTCGCCGGATGCGATCTATCAGATCGTCAAACACCGACTGAGGCTTGCAGGTTTACCCGAGGGCTTCGCTTCGCCGCATGGATTGCGCTCGGGGTTTCTGACTCAGGCCGCTTTGGACGGTGCCCCGATCCAGGCCGCCATGCGCCTGTCCCTGCACCGCTCGATGGCCCAGGCGCAAAAATATTACGACGATGTGGACATCGCGGATAACCCGGCGACTGATCTATTGGGGTGAGCGTTGTAGCTTTTACCGGGGCATCTAACCGATGAGCCTCCAAAAAGGCGTGTGCAATACCTGATGCGTGTCAGGACTTTTTGGGGTTTCGCAGAGAAACAAGCCCGGCCTACTCCCCCTAATCGCGTGATCGAAACAGAACTGGAAATATCGCAAGATTCATACAGCAAAAAGGGTCTTAGGAAACCAAAGCTTCTCAAGCGCATGTCCTGCCAATAGGCTGCGAATTGATTGAGTGGGTTCGGAGTATTTCAGTGTTCAAGAATTTCAATCTGACCGTCTTGCAGTCCCTGGTGATAAGCGCGGTTGTCTTCTGTATTGCCACACTGCCAGGGGTGCTGCTGGACGGGTACAATCCCGATGACTGGCGACAACTTCAGGGGGCACCCACAGGTGGTATGCCTCTAAACTGGACCACCGAAGAAGGCAGGTGGGCAATGGAAGCGCTTTATGTCTTTGTCATGGGAGAGCGGTTCCTGACCCCCATTCAGGCTCCCCTCGCCTTTGCCTGCCTGTTCTGGATTTCATGGGTCCTTGCACGCACCGTCATCGATGAGCCCCAAGCTCCACTCGCTGCGACCGTGATTTTCAGCCTCAGCATTTGCCACCTCTACATGATCGATGCGCTGAATTTCTCGTCGCACGTCTTCGCGTTTCCTCTGGCACTCGCACTGTCTCTGCAGGCGTACCGCATCTTCTGGTATCTTGCCGAACGACCAATCGGTCTGGGCTGGTTTGCCCGCGCCCTTCTCGCCACACAAATGCTGGCTTTTTCCTGCGCGGTCTATCAGCCTTTTGCCCCATTCGGCGCCCTGTTCATCGCACTTCAGATCATGCGGTACGACAAGTTTCCCCTGAAAATCGTTACGCGGGCTGTCCTCGTGGCCTTGATTGGGTCTGTTTGTGCCATTCTTGTCTATCTGCTGGAGTGGCGGATCGCTGTCAGCCTGAGTTCCCATACCGGAGAAGTCACCCGTTTTAGCCAACCAGGCTCAGACCAGATCCTGCAAAAACTGGCGGCATTGCCATCCTTCTGGAAACGATTGCACTCAGGTGGGTTGCAACACACTCCCTGGATTATCCGACTGATTTACGCAGCCACTCTGGCAATGACTCTGCTGGCATCCGGATGGGCGGCGCTCCGCGTCTTGTGGACAGCTGGTCTTGTCCCTGCGGTGCGGGTGGCATTTGGCGCCTTTGCGGGTCTCTTCATTCTGCCGGTGATCGCATGGTTTGCATATACAAGCCTGTGGATGCCAGGACGCGTGGTGGCCTATCTGCCCTTCGCGATGTTCTCTGTTTTGGTCTGTTCGAGCCAGTTATGCAGCTGGTGGCAACGCGGCTCTGTCATTGGTACACTGCTCAAAGGCGGTGCCGCAGGTCTCGTGGCTGTCTCAGTAACGCTGAGTCTTATGGTCTGGATGGACCAAGTGGAAACCGGGCGGCGCGACACCGCAACCGCGCACGCAATCTTTGAACAGGTCTCAGAGACCCCAGGTTTTGACGGCACAAACTTTCGCATCTCGGGCGGGCTGGACTATCCCGAACTCAGTTGGGGTGGCCTTCTGGGGTGGACCGTCTTTCACCGTAACAACCCCGTGCCGGGTATCTTCACCGAGCTCTATGGCCGCCCGATGGAGCCTGCCTTCGTCGCTGACAGCCCCATACCGTGCCCTGCCTTTCCGGAACCAGGCGCTGTCTTTTTCGACGGCCACACCGTTCACGTCTGCCTAGAATCTTCATCCGGCCTGAAAGAGCAGGCCGATTGTATTGATGTCGGCCATGATGAAGCGCTGTGCCGAACCGAAGACATGCTTGTCTGGCAACGCCCCGCCTGCGAGGTTCTGCCGCTTGCAGGCGCCGCCACGCGCTTTCGACTGGAAAATGGTGATGGCCGGGAAAAGATGGCTATCTTCACGCTTGAGGATCCGGGCATTCCGATCGACGGGCGATGCCACTATGCGCAGCGTCTTGGCAGGTTCGAGTATCAGGCTGTCATCGTCGAACGCTTCAATGGAACGGAGTGGGAAGCAGCCGTGGCTCAGACTATACCCTGAGCCGTGTTTCGCGCGCGAAACATTAGCCGTCGCGGGACTGCAGCCAAGCCCGCAGGTCCGCAAGGAACGCTTCAGACATCCCACGGCCGGAAAGAGTGATCTGAGTTCCGTTCCGGTTCTGCTTCAACTGAATGTTTCCGATTGTCTCTTTAGGGGGAGTATCAGACTCTGATACCGCTGAATTCCCGCGATCTGAACTGGCGCTACTCACCGCCTGTGTCAGGGCGGATAACTCTGCTTCCCATGTCTTGTCCCCAACTTTACCCAGCGTTTTAATAAGCGCAGATACCGCCTTCGGCTCATCCTTCACGATCTTCGCAATCGACAGGCCCAGCCGCTCGGGGATGGCTGAGGCAAAGCGCAGATGGTCATCCAGCGCATGATAGATCGTAACGAACGATCCGATCTTGGATCGCTTGGCCCGGCTGGCTGATGCGAACAGTCCGCGCAAGGCAGCGGCCTCGTCCGGATAAACCCCCTGCTCGGCGGCCCGCGCCACGATCCGGGCGCGTTCGTAGTAGCTCAGCCCGACACGGATTTCGTTTTCCTCGACCATGGCCACATACGCGTCCGAGGCGCTCTGCGGCTGCCTGAGGAACGCGCGAACGGTTGCAAAGCGCGCCTCACCCGTCTCCTGCACCAGCGCCCGCAGCGCAGTCATGCGCCGCCAGCCCGAGATCAGGCCATACCGCCCTTCGGTCAATTCCACGACCTCGATCGGTGTTTGCTGCCCGCGTGCCTTCAGGCTTTCCTTCAGCGCCTCCATATCCACGTCATCAGCCGCCATCCGGTCGCGCACCAGATAGGTTTCTTCGATGGCATCCAGCGGCAGATCCTGCACCAGGCGACCTTCGGCCCGCGCGGCACGCAATTCTCCGGACAACTCCTCTAGCGCAGCCTGGGCCGCCGTGGCCCCGGCCACCTGTGCAACCGGCGGCGCGGCGCGGGGTGTCTCTGCAGGGAACATGGATGTCAGACCGGGGGCAGGGCGATTGTCTTCCAGATAATCCGGCCGGGCTGGGGTCAGTCGTTTGCGTTTTGCCATTACTTTCTCCTTCTTCGGCGCGGGTCAGACTCTGTTTCGAGGCACGGCAGACGTGTTTCGCGCGCGAAACATCGCGCTCAGAGCGACAATTCCGGTGTCCCCGCCTCTTCGGCCTGCTGGGTCCGCTCTTCACCCCGCCAGACGCCGATCAGCAGCTTCTTGAACGAAGCATAGGTGGCATCAAAGGTTTCCCGCCCGCGCACATAGGTCTCGCGGTTGAAATCGCGGTAATCCGCCTCGTAGATGCCGTTGACCTGTTCTCCGGCCTGTCCGATCAGCGCCGTGTATCCCTGCCAATGCGGCGACAGGGTGCGGCCCAGATAGGCCTGCATCAGTCCGGCCAACTCGGCCTGCTGGCTGCCGTCATAGCGGGTGATAACCGTGCGCACCGCATCCCATTGAAAGGCCATCTCGGGCCGTCCCAGAGCGCGGGCAGCCATGTTCTCTCCGTCCTCGATGGACTGGAAGGTGGAATGAAGCATGTCGAAGAACCGACCGGTGGAGTCAAACTCCAGAAACGATGCCCCCATGGGCACCAGCAGAATATCCGAAGCCGCCAGCCCATTGATCGTCAGATAGCCGAGGGCAGGGGGGGTATCGATAAAGATGATGTCATATTCGCCCAGCACCCCATCCTCGTCCAGCGTGTCGGTCAGCGCATCCCACAGCTTCCAGCTGCGGCCCTGCATCCGCCAGACCGGGATCTGGAATTCAGCCCAATAGAGGTTCAGCTGAGCGCCAATCAGATCGATATTCGGCCAATGTGTGGTCTGGATCAGATCGCTGCTGCGGGTTTTCAGCGCCTCGGACAGGGTGTCGTCGATCGGATGCGGCGCTTCACCCCGGTCAAGCCGCCCCTGATTGTCGCGGCGCAGATGGGTGGCGTAATGACGAGCCAGCAGGGGGAACACCGTCTGCCATTCATCGCTGACCTTGCCGCCGAAGATCGACGTCATCGAGCCCTGGCTGTCCAGATCAATGACCAGCACCTTGTAGCCATCCAAAGCGGCGGACATGGCAAGATGCGCGCAGGTCGAGGTCTTGCCAACGCCGCCCTTGAAATTGGCCACCGAGACAATCTTGGCTGGCAACCCTTCAGGCCGGTAAGGGCGGTATTCTTTTGCTTTGGATCCTTCCGAGGCAAAGTGTGTGCGCAGCCGCAGAACCTCATCCAGCGTGAACCACTTGGCCCCGCCTTCCGTCTCGGACTGTCCTTGTGGCAAATCCGGGTTACCCTTCAACACCCGTCGAAAATGGGCCGGTGCAACAGGGATCAGATATTTGGTGATCTCCCAGGTTGAAAACAGGCGCAGCATTTTCTGCCCACCTTCTTCCAGACCCCGGTTCGCCAGATCTGCCCGCCCTCGGGCGCAGGCATCAGCAATCTGCGAAAATTCATCGGTTCCGGTTGGCTCACCCAGCTCTGCATAGGCCAGGTCAGGATCAATATTGAAATAGGGAGGAAGCCCTTCGGACGGTGCTGCTCGCATTGAAAATCTGCCCATGTGCTATGTTTTGATCAATATACCACAAAATGAAGCATATGGAAGCATTGCGAGCATAAAACCGAATTTTCTAAGCAAAAATAAGGGGTAAAATTCCTTTGAACGGTGTGTTTTGGGCGTGAGGTGAAAAAATATCCAGTTAGAATTCTGTTATCTTATTAGTTACGGTGGAAATCAGTTCTGTGTAAGTATAAGAAAAAAAAGAGCTTTTAGTCACTTTTGAACTTAATGCTGAATCTGATCCCACGATAGGGTGACTCTGATCCCACGTTGCAGTGACTCTGATCCCACGTTCCGGCGGCTTTACGCCTCCTGTGGATAACTCTACGGTGAGCGTCAATAAAACCACGAACAAAGATTCGGGCAGGACATATGGGCAGGGCAGTATGAGCGGGTCGGGGGCGTTGTTGCCTGACCGGCACCCAACGGGCGATTTTTTTGTATGCGATATCTTCGATGCGCTGCCCAAGACAGATATGGGCTCGATGGAGCATCCGATGTTTTCGCTCTCGACCCGGCCGGATCGTCGGATCCTCAATTACGAACATAACGGGGTTGAGATCACGGTGACGCCTTCGGTGCGGGGGCTGGCGACGATCCATGACAAGGACATCCTGATCTTTTGCATCAGCCAGCTGATGGCGGCGATCAATGCGGGCCGGACGGTCAGCCGGGTGCTGCATCTGACAGCGCATGATCTGATGGTGGCCACCAACCGTGAAACCAGCGGTGATGGCTACAAGCGTCTGCGCGAAGCGTTCGAGCGGCTGGCCGGCACAAGGATAACCACCAACATTGTCACGGGTGAGAAGGAAACCACCACCGGGTTTGGCCTGATCGAAAGCTGGGAAATCGTGCGGCACACCCGGGCGGGCCGGATGGTCAGCGTCAGTGTGAAACTGTCGGACTGGCTGTTTCGCGCGGTGCTGGCAAAATCGGTCCTGACCCTCAGCCGCGATTACTTCCGCCTGCGCAAACCGCTGGAACGGCGCATCTATGAGTTGGCGCGCAAACATTGCGGCCGCCAGCCCGAATGGCGGATCTCGGTCGAGGTGCTGCTGAAGAAATCGGGCTCGGCTTCACCCCGGCGGGTGTTCCGCAAGATGATCCGCGACATGATCGCAGCCGATCACCTGCCCGATTACGAGATGACCGAAGAGCCTGGCGACCTGATCCGCTTCTCGCGCCGCGATCAGGTGGTCGAGGGGCCGGACAAACCAGTCCTGCCGTCAGGTGCTCTGGAAGAAGCCCGAGCAATGGCACCGGGCCGCGATGTCTATGCGCTGGAGGCGGATTGGTTGGCCTATTGGGCCGCGTCGGGCCGCCCACAGATCAGAAACCCGCAACGGGCGTTTCTAGGCTATGTGGCCAAGCGGGTCGCCGGGCGGGACTAGGCGCTTAGCTGGAATAGGCGGGTTTTTGTTTTTGCCCGCGTGCCTTCACGGCTTTGACAGCGACAACAACGATGAGAGCCGCAATGATGAAGAGCCAGCCAAAGAGGATGTAGCTGCCCAGTGCCATAAGAATGGACGCACCGGAGAACAAAGCAACTCCAGCGGCGCACAGGCCGACAAGAATGGCTATTCCGATAACTCCGATCATGTTCTCCAAGTCCTCCAGCTATGGTCTTGGTCTGGCTAGTCCCCGAGCAGGTGCAGCTATGCCATTGGGCAGATACCCAAAATGATTCCGCGATGAAATCATGGCAAAACTTTGGACCACTAAAGGTTAAAATTTGGTTATTTTTACCTGATGGAGCTTTGCTCCACTACTCGCGCAACACTGCTTATAATTTATTGAGACATGAATATGTCTGAGCAGATAGTTCCTTAAAACTTTTGTGACAGCAATATAGAACGTCCACGACCCCTGAAAATGTGCAAAGGTCCGCCTATGGCACCGCACTGTCAATCCGCGATCATTTGGATGAAATGGCAGACGAGCGTGCGCTTTGGCCATTGAATGATCAAAGGTTTGATGGATGACCCCGGAGGGTCACATCTTGACCAAACGCCCGCCCGCCACCTTGATCCCGGCTTTTTCAAAAACGTTGCGCGTGTCGAAGACCAGCGCCGCCTCGCGCGCAACCAGATCGTAATCCGGCGCGCTATGGTCGGTGATTACGGCCACGGCGGCATACCGTTTCAGGTTGTCCGCCGTCAGTGGCTGCGAGGTCCGCCCCGCCAGCTGCGGGTATTCGCCGCCTTCGGGCAGGCGGGGGAAATAGGGGTCATGATACTCGACCTCGGCCCCCAGCTTCTCCAGCTCGTCCAGCAGCACCAGCGCCGGGCTGCGGCGGGTATCCTCGACATCGCGCTTATAGGCGATGCCCATCAGCAGGATGCGCTGCCCGGTCAGGGGCTGCCCGGTTTCCGCCAGCGCGGACCCGTGGCGCGCGGCCAGCTCTGCCGCCATCCGTGCCGCCAGCGTCTCTGGCACCGCGTCATTGCTGGAACGGGCCAGGTTGATCAGCGGCGTATCAGATCCTGCATCCGCGGCGCGCCAGGCCAGATAGGCCGGAGACACCGGGATGCAGGCCCCACCAATTCCGGGACCAGGATAGAAAGGCATGAAGCCAAACGGCTTGGTTGCCGCGGCCTCGATCACTTCCCAGACGTCCACGTCCATTGCTTCGAGCGCGGTCTTCAATTCGTTGACCAGCGCAATATTGACGGTGCGAAAGCTGTTTTCGACCAGTTTCACCGCCTCGGCCGTGGCGGCCGAGCTGACCGGCACGGCGCTGGTGACGATGGCGCGATAGAAATCCTCGACCAGTTGCCGCGACAGCGGATCGTCGGCACCGACCACCTTGGGAATGCTGTGTGTGTCGAATTTGTCATTGCCGGGGTCTTCGCGCTCGGGCGAAAACGCCAGGAAGAAATCACTGCCTGCGCGCAGACCGCCCGCCTCGAGGATCGGCTGAACCAGCGTGGTCGTGGCGCCGGGCCAGACGCTGCTTTCCAACACTACCATCTGACCGGGGCGCAAATGCTGCGCGATGGTCTGGGCCGCCGCCTCGACAAAGCGCATGTCCGGATCCTGTGCATCGGTCAGCGGGGTTGGTACGCAGACGAGCACGATATCGGCCTCGGCCAGCGCGGCAGCGTCCTGCGTGGCGCGGAACTTGCCGCTGGCCACCGCCTGCGCGATCCGGTCCTGTGCCAGGTACGAGATGACCTGATCACCCTGATTGATCCGCGCCACCCGGTCGGGGTTGAGGTCAACGCCAGTGGTGTCGAACCCTTCGTCATAGGCCGTCAGCGCCAGCGGCAGGCCGACATAGCCCAGCCCCACCACGGCAACCCGCGCATCGCGCGCCGCAATACGCTGTCTGAGGGACTGATGATGTGAGGTTTCACAGTTCATAATCTATCCTGGTCGTACAAAGTCAGACTGAAATCAATTCGCGGCAAAGCCTTCGGGAATTCCGGCCCTTTCCACGGATAGGGCGGAACGAGAGCGAATCCAATAGATTTGTCAGCCCGGTTCGTGAGTGCGGCACTGTGTTTCCAAAGTGGCCTTAATTTTCAGCCATAGAAGGAATTGTTGAGAGTTTCTGGGGAAAGTGAATCGGGGCGATATTTTTATTATTTCGAGCGCAGTGCACGTCGGAAAGACTCTTCCGCTAATTCTGCGCCTTTGTCCCAGCTGAAGTTTGCGGCCTGTGCCAGCGCCTTTTGCGACAAGTCGTTTTGAAGGCCGGGTTCGGTCAGCAACCGGATGGCCTGATCCGCCAGTGCTTGGCTGGACAGGGGGTCGAAATACAGCCCTCCATCGCCCACCACTTCGGGCAGGCTGCCGCGATCCGAGGACAGAACCGGGGTGCCGCAGGACATCGCCTCAAGCGCGGGCAGGCCGAACCCTTCCCACAGCGAAGGGAACACCAGCGCATCGGCGGTATTGAGCAGGGCGGCCAGATCCGGGTCGTCGATTTCACCGGTGAATACGATGCTTTCGGACCGGGCCGCATCGGCGGCTGCGCTGGCCTTTAGGTCTTCGATATTGTCCCAGAACCGCGCGCCAGTGGTGCGTCCGACAATGGCCAGACGTGCATTTGGCACATGGCCCAGAATGGCCGGCATCGCTTCGATCAGGCGCAGCACGTTCTTGTGCCGGTTGAACCCGCCCACATAGACGAGCAAAGGGACATTGGGCGGAACGCCATATGCCTGACGCGCTTGGGCCAGAAACTGTGTGTCGTGGATTTGCCGAAAGACCGGCTCGGCCCCTTCGGTGATGATGTCGGTGCGCGCGGCGGGAATGCGCAGGATGCGTTCCAGATCATCGGCGGACGCCTGCGAGATCGTCATGATCCGCGTGGCCTGTTTCCTGGCCAGCCAGCATTTCGCCTGCCACAGGCGGAAGTTCAAATTTTTGGGAAAGATCAGATCGGGAAAGCGTTCGGGAATAGTGTCGTGAAAACACACGACCGACGGTCGCCTGGTCAGTTGCGGGAAATAGGAATAGACCGCCGGGTAGAAGAACAGATCGCAGTCCATCTGCCGCGCGGATCTGGCCATGGTCATCAGATCCGCCCCGCCGCGTGCCGAAGCGCCAGAGGAGGCCTCGGACATCGACCTTTCAGACCTAGCGATCCGGATATCGACACCTTCCGGCACGGGGCGCTTCGGTTCCTGATCGAACAGCAGCGTGTAGCGGAACCCCGATTGCCGGGCAGCCAGCGCAGGGATCAGATTGCGGGTGAACCTTCCAAAGCCACGTTCGTTTTCCCAGGAACTGGCGTCTACACCGATATGCAGCATGGTTTTGCCTTGATAGCGGCCCTGAAATCCGGGCGGTACGGTTGCGTTTCAAATGAAGGGGATGGCTCAGCCAAATCGGCCCCGCAGATAATCTGCTGTCCCTGCCAGACCTTTTTCAAGCGGATAGTCGGGCTGATAGCCCAGCCGGTCTTGCGCATGAGTGATGCTGCACCCGCCCTTGGCAGCAAAAAGGTCCAGCAGATGCCGGTCGGGATAGGCCGCGCCATCGCCCGAGGGCGCGCGCCGTTTGATGGTGCGTACTAGCGCCTCGAACCGCTCGTGCCCTAGCAGGGTCCGGCCAAGCGCGCTGATCCGGGCCGCAACCGAAAGCGTCTCGGGGTTCGCGTCGTGATCGGGCTCGGGGCCCAATCGGTCCGAGAGAGCCTGATAAGGCTCAAACCGCAGTTCGCCCTTGCCGATGATCCGGGAATAGCCCGACAACAGGTCGGACCAAGCCACCGGTTCAGGCCCCGAGATGACAAAGCGTTCCTGGCCCAGATCTTCCAGCGCCGCCGCCCTGAGGATGGCCTGCACCACATCGTCGACGAACACGGCATTACACAGGCCTTCGGGCTGCGGCAGGATCTGTGTTCCGGCGGCAAGGTTTTCCGTCAGCTGATCGGTCCACAGTGCGCTGCCAGGCCCGTAAATCAAGGTCGGTTGCAGGATGGCTGCCGGGATCCGCCCGGCCATCAGCTGTTTCTCCATCTCAATCTTGGCCTGCCGGTAAGGGCTGCCGCCGGGGCGTTGCATGGGGCTGGTTTCATCCAGACCTTCGTTGGGCCAGACGTCATAAACCACGATAGAGCTGGTATGGACGATTCGCCCGATGCCAGCATCCTGTGCCGCGCTAATAAGCGCGGTGAAATCCGACAGGTTCTTTTCGGACGTGGCGCGCACGTCATAGGCCAGATGGACCAGTATGTCGTGACCGCGCAGGGCCTTTGTTACCGCGGGCCGGTCGCCAAGGGCTGCGGTGACAACGGTGACGCCTTTCGCCTCCAGATCGTTCGCGCCATGACGGCTGCGCAACAGGGCTGTGACCCGCACCCCGTTTTCTAAAAGGGCCGGAACCAGACGCGCTCCAAGGAATCCCGTTGCGCCGGTGACAAATACCGTCTGCCCCTGCAGTTTTTCCAAGCTTGTGAAGTTCACTGTTGCGAATCCTTCTTCAATTCAAATCAAGGCATGAAATCGTTGCGCCTCAGGAGCCTAGCGCAGGGTGGTTGTGCATGCTACTCCGCTAACAGATGATCTGTTGTTATAGATGTCGGGGGTGTAACACCCCAAGGTTTTTGAGTGAGGAATTTTATGAGGATCGGTGTGATCGGCGCAGCCGGCAAGATCGGGCAGATGCGCGTGCAGACCATTATCGACAACCCCGACACCACGCTTGCCGCAGTTATGGATATGGACATGCACCGGGCCGAAGCCGTGGCCAATGGTGCGCCGGCCTTTACCGATGCGGACAGGTTTTTTGATGTCGGCATGGATGCGGTTGTTATCTCGACACCGGCGCATGTGCGTGAACCTTTGTGCATGGCCGCCTTTGACCGGGGGCTGCATGTCCTTTCGGAAAAGCCGCTGGCCAACACGGCCGAAGCCAGTCGCAGGATTGTTGCCGCAGCCCGGGCGGCGGGCAGGGCTTTGGGCGGCGGGTTCAACATGCGCTATTATCCGGCCTTCTCATATGTGAAAGACGTCATCGGGTCGGGCCAGATCGGAGAGGTCGACCATGTGCGGATCTATGGCGGACATGAGGGCCTGACGAAATTCGTGCATGACTGGGAATACAAATCCGACATTTCGGGCGGTGGCGCCCTGTGGGATGTGGGGATTCACATGATCGACATGGCCCGCCATATGCTGGGTGAAATCACCAGCGTTTACGGGGTTGCCACCGAAAAGGTCTGGAACGAGCCGGGCTCGGAAGACAATGCAATGGCTATCTTCAAAAGCCCCGAGGGCATCCCGGCGATCTATCAGGCGACCTGGACGGATTGGAAAGGTTACAAAAGCCAGATCGAGGTCTATGGCAGCAAAGGTATGGTGCGCGGTGCCTATGCGCCGATGGAGACATTGTTGATCACCATGGATCGCCCGGGCAGCAAGCCCACCCGCCAGCATCGCCGCTATCCCGGAATCATGCTGCGGGAAAAGCTGAAATCTTGGAAAACCACGGCGCTGCTATCTTTTGCTGATGAGCTGCAGAATTTTGTTGGCCTTTGCGCGGGAAAAGCGGGTTTGCGTATTGCCGATGGCCATGCCGCCCTACGGGCGATCGAGGTTGCGGATGCGGTGCGCGAAAGCAGTGCATCCGGCCAGCCTGTGACGCTCAAGGCGCTGGGGGACATGGCCACATGACCTCTGACCGGTTTCCAGATGGCGCTTGGCACCCCGACCGGGCCTTGTCAGTATTTGCCTTGAAGAGGCAGGATTTTTCCAGTTGCAGGAGCATGCGGTGACAGATCATCCAACGCTTTCCATTGTTGTTACAATTGTCGATGGCGGCTCTTATCTGCGCGACTTTCTAGTGTCGGTCGCCGCATTCGAAGACCCACTACTGCTGGAAATCATCGTACCATATGACGCGAGCGTTTCGGGTGCCGCTGATTGCGCGGCGGAGTTCCCGGATGTGAATTTTCTGGACCTCGGGCCGATCACACCTGCCCGCCCCATTACATCCGAGGCGGGCCAGCATGAGTTGTTTGACCGCAGGCGCGCGGCAGGGTTGGCCGCCGCCACCGGCGACGTGATCGCAATCCTCGAAGATCGTGGGCATCCGCATCCCGACTGGGCCCGCACCGTCATGCGCCTGCATGCGGAAACCGGCAAGAATGTCATTGGCGGGGCCATCGACTGCAAAGAGCCTGTCTCGCTGCTCAACTGGGCGTTCTATGTGACCGATTTCGGCCGCTACGGGCTGCCGTTTGACAGCGGCCCGGTGGAATGGGTCTCGGACGTGAACGTGACCTATAGCCGGAAGGCGTTGGAGGCGACCCGCCATCTGTGGAAAGAGCGCTTTCGCGAGCCGGTCGTTCACTGGTTTCTGATCGAACAGGGCGAAGAGCTGTTGCTGTCCAATGAATTGGTTGTCGACCATGTCCGCCCGCCGGCCCGGTTGAGCCAGCTTTTACCGGAACGGTTTCACTGGGGTCGCCTGTTCGGCCATATCCGGGCGATGCATATGAGTGGTCCGAAACGACTGGCCTATATCCTGTCTAGCCCGCTGATCCCACCGGTTCTTTGGGTGCGCCACGGTGTGACACAGGCGGGCAAGGGGCGGTTTTTGCGATACCTGACCGCGCTGCCTTATATCATCATCCTGACCATCGCCTGGACCTGTGGCGAGGTCTGGGGCTACATCACGCGCAGGCCCTGAACGATGCAGGCACCCGAACCAGAATACGACGTCATCGTCATTGGCTCCGGCGCTGCCGGGGGATGGGTTGCGAAGGAAACAAGCGAGCGTGGCTGCCGGACATTGATGCTGGAGGCCGGGCGCGCGCTGGACCCCAAGGATGACTTCCCCGACAGCGACCGCGCCGGTGGGTCCCGTGTCAGCATCCTCAGCCGTGTCATGGCGATCCTGCGCGGCCAACATGTGCAGGCGCGCTGCATGTCGTTCACGCCCCTGACCAAGCATCTGTTCGTCAATGATCGACAGAACCCTTACTCCACGCCGTCGGGGGGCCATTTCAACTGGTTCCGGTCCCGACAAGTCGGCGGGCGGCTGCATCTGTGGGGGCGCAATGCGTTGCGCCTGTCAGATCAGGAATTTAAGGCTGCCGAACAGGACGGGTTCGGAGACAGTTGGCCGATTTCCTATGCTGATCTCGATCCCTGGTATGGCCGGGTCGAACAATTCCTGGGCGTCGCGGGAGAAGCGGCGCAGATCGAAAATCTGCCCGATGGTATCTACGACGCACCGCACCCCCTGACCAAAGCCGAGCGCCGGGTCATGGCTGAGCTAGCGCAGAAATGGCCGGATCGCCCAGCCACCACCTGCCGGATCATCCGCCATGTGCACTCGCGAACACCTTTGCCCCTGACTGCAGCGCAGGCGAGCGGGAATTTCGAATTGCGTAGCGGTGCGCTGGTATCCAGGATCGTGACCGATGCGCAAACAGGTCTGGCGACGGGTGTCCAATACATCGACACGGCCAGCGGACAGGAACACACCGTTACGGCCCGGGTGGTTGCAGTTTGCGCCTCGACCATTGAATCCGCACGGCTTCTGCTGAACTCTCACGGGCCACGGCATGAGCGGGGGCTGGGTAATTCATCGGGTAATCTGGGGCGCTACCTATCGGATCACCTGATGGTCTTTCGGGCGGGCACCCTGCCTGAAATCGAAGGTCTGGGGTCGGACCATGATCCTTATGATTTCGGCGCTCAGTCTGGCATCTATATCCCTGGTTTCCGTAACCGTGGGGGCCGTGAGGGTTGTGGGTTCCTGCGCAGCTATTCTCTGTTGGGCTCCGTCGGTCGGATCGAGCCTGGGTGGTTCTTCATGGCGATCGGAGAGGTTTTGCCACGTGCGGAAAACCGAGTGGAGCTTGACCCCAACAAACGCGACGCCTGGGGCATTCCCGCGCCAAAGGTCACGCTGCGCCATTCCGACAATGAACGCGCGATGGTGCAGGACATGAAAGACGCGTTGCAGGACGTGTCACAGACCTTTGGCTTGCCCGATGATCTGCTGGGGCGTGAAAGCCTTATATCGAAACTGGCCTATAAAATGGCCGGGCCGCTGGTCTATACCCCCGACGGGGCCTTGCAGCCGGGATCATCCATCCACGAAACCGGAGGCGCGTGCATGGGTAATGATCCGGCCCGGCATGTGCTGAACGGGGATCTGGAGGTCTATGACTGCCCCAATGTCCATGTCACGGACTCGGCGTCCTTCCCGACCAATCCGTTCCAGAACCCCGGCCTGACCATCATGGCCCTGTCCGCCCGTGCTGGCGCGCGGATCGCCGAGAAAGTCACCGCAGACCGTACGCAGGGCTGACGCGCGAATGGGCGTCAGCCCTGCGACCGTCCCGCCAGATCGTAATAGGATTTTTCAAACTGGCGATGCACCCAATCCGGATCGAACCGGTCCTCGTGGCTGCGTGTCAACGCGTTTTCCGCAAGAGTTTTCCTGTGGCCTTCATCCGATAGGACATCCGCCACAGCCGTACAGATGGCATCGATATTGCCGATAGGCACCACCGCGCCAACGCTGTCATCGATCAGTTCAACCACGCCGGAACAAGCGGTTGCCACGGCAGGCGTTCCGGCCTGAAATGCCTCGGCGATGGTGAAGGGTAATGCCTCCCACCGCGACGTCAGCAGGAACAGGTCAGCGGCGCGCAGATGGCGGATCGGTTTATCTGTCCGGCCGATGAACTGCAGATGTTTGCCAAGCCCTTTCTCTTGCGCCAGAGCGTGCAGTTGCGCCTCATCTGGCCCATCACCCGCAACGACAAATCGGTAACCCGGATGGGTTTCTTTCATCCGAGCGACGCAGTCGATCAGAATGTCGATCCCTTTTTGTGGTTGCAGACGCGCCAGTGTCAGGATCACCCGCTCGCCATCTCCAAGCAGTTTGGCCCGTAGTTTGGCAATATCTTCCACGCTGTCCTTGGGCGGAGGGGACACGCCCAAACCGATGACCTTCAGCTTGTCCTTCGGCACATTGCCGATTGTTGCCAGATCTTCGGCCGAGCGATGACTTGGCGTGATCACCAGATCACATTTGGCGGCAATCCGACCAAAGGCGGCAATCCGCTCGGGTTCCGATCCGTGATAGGTGACGGCAACCGGGATGGGTCGTCCGGTGCAGGCCAGATTGGCAACCAGCGCAGGCGCAGATTCGTGGCAATGGATCAAATCGACCGGATTCTCCGCCAACCAGCGCCGCAGCCGCCAGGCAGCGCCGACCGTATGGCGCAACCGGTTGACGATGTTGCCGCCTTCGCCCGCGACATAGCGGGTGGGCAGGTCTAGGAACCTTGCCCCCCGGTCCGGGCCCGCCCAGATATCGGCGGTGCCTGCCAGCGTGATGCGATGGTTTCTGGCCTCCAGCCAGTCGCTCAGCCCAAGGATATGCCGGGTGATGCCGCCCATGCCAAACTGAGAGCCCATTTCGACGACATGAAGGGGATTGGAGCAAGGGGTGATCTGCATCGTATGTGGGTCAGGGCCAAATCTATAAACAACCCGGCGATCATACCACGCTCAGAGTATTTGCCCATGTCATGATGACGGACCACCGCAGCTTGCTTTTATCTGCAGCAAGCCCGCAACACCGGTCTGAAACCGGGCAACCGCGTGGCTTGTGTCTTTCGATTGTTGCGGGGATCGTGTTTCATATCGGACAGTTATTAGTAATCCGGTGCAATTCGTATGCAGTCATTACGTATTCTGATGTTCACAACATTTTACCCGCCATACTCTTTCGGCGGTGATGCCATTGGCATTCAGCGCATGGCGCGGGCGCTTGTGGCGCGCGGACATGACGTGACGGTGGTGCATGACGAGGACAGCTATCTGATCCTGGGCGGGAAACCCCAGCCCGAAGGGGCGCCCGACGGGGTGCGGCGGATCGGGCTGCGCAGCCGCAATGGCATGATGTCGAACCTGCTGACCCAGCAGCTTGGCCGCCCGGTTGTGCACGCCGCCCGCATCCGCGAGATTCTGACCGAGCGGGAGCCGGATATCATCTGGCACAACAACACATCCCTGATCGGCGGACCCGGCCTGTTGCCGATGGGCGAAGGGCTGAAGGTTTATGAGGCGCATGAACACTGGCTGGTCTGTCCGACCCATGTTCTGTGGCGGCATGGGCGCGAGTTGTGCGAGGATCGCCAGTGCCTGCGTTGTGTGCTGAATTACAAACGCCCGCCGCAGTTGTGGCGTTATACCGGCGCGCTGGACCGGGCGATGGATCATATGAATCTGATCATCGCCAAAAGCGAGTTCAGCCGCGCCAAACATCGCGAGTTTGGCCTGCGGCAGGAGATGCAGGTGCTGCCCTATTTCCTGCCCGATCTCGATCAGAGCGCCTTGCCGGAACCGGCAGCACATGACCGCCCCTATTTCCTGTTTGTCGGGCGATTGGAAAAGATCAAAGGGCTGCAGGATGTCTTTCCGGCCTTTGATCGTTACCCGGATGCAGATCTGCTGATCCTGGGTGATGGCGATTACGCAGATGAGCTGAAGGCACAGGGGGCAGGCAATGACCGGATACAATTCCTGGGTCGCAAGACGCCTGACGAGTTGAACGCCTATTATCGCGGAGCGCTGGGGTTGATCGTACCCTCGGTCTGTTACGAAACATTCGGCATCATCCTGATCGAAAGCTTCCGGCTGGGTACGCCGGTGATTGCCCGGCGGCTGGGCCCGTTCCCCGAGATCGTCGAGAGGGCAGGGGGCGGAGATCTGTTTGAGGCCGAGGATGATTTGATCGCGGCCATGCGCGACCTTCAACTTCAGCCCAACCGACGCGCGAGGCAGGGCATGGCCGCGCGCAACGCATTTCTGAATATCTGGCACGAAACCCCGGTGCTCGAGGCATACGGTGCCGCCCTGGCCCGCGCGGCGCATGGCAAGGGTGACCGCGCGCTGGCCAGGGCGCTGGAGGCTGGGGCGTTTGAGATCGGATTCGTAAATCAAATACCTGCTAGCCTTCGGGACAATCAGGAAGGGATTTCCAATGGCACTTAATAGAATTTCGACCGGTCCCGAGAAAGGTTCTTTTTTTGGGCGAATTGCCCGATGGGTGTTGCGGTTGTTCGGGATTATGTTGTCGGGATTTTTGGTGGTCCTTGCGCTGCTGGCTGGGGCCATCTTAATGATCGTTGTTGCCAACACCGCGCTGCGCGATCTTGAAACCACCATACGCGCAACCACGGATCAGGACCAGTTGCCTGAACCAGATCTTTCAACGCTGCAACGAACCGCACTTTTTATAACATCTCAATTTCTTCCATTGCATCAGCCTGGTTTTCAGATGGTTACACCCGGCCGAGTCTTTCGCGACTGCATATACTGCCCAGAAATGATTGAGGTTCCAAAGGGCTATTTCCTGCTGGGTTCCCCAATTTTTGAAAAGGGCCGCCATGCACATCTGTTTAGTCACACGCCCCTTCGGACTCAGTTGAAGCTGGTTAACCGCGAGGGTCCGAGGCGTCTGGTGCACATTTCACGTCCGTTGGCCTATTCTCGCTATGAGATTACGTATGGGCAGTGGCGGCAGGCTCAGGAAGACCCGGAATGGTCATCAATAACCGGGCGTGCTTCGTTTTTTCCCGACTGGGGAGCGAGCTATCGCGACGATCAGCCTATGACCGAGGTCGAGTGGAGTGACGCAAAAGCATATGCCGCTTATCTGAGCGCGAAGACCGGGTACACCTATCGTTTGCCAACGGATGCCGAATGGGAATACGCCGCCCGGGCCGGCTCGGTAACGCGGTTCCCATGGGGCAACGACATTGGCAAGAACAACGCGATCTGTGTCAACTGTTCTTCTATATGGTCTGAGCGCAAGCCTGGACCCGTCGGTCAGCATCCACCCAATGATTTTGGGCTCTATGATATGCATGGCAACGGATTTGAGTGGGTCGAGGATTGCCACGAAGCTTATCACGATCCCGTGAAAACCGACGGCTCTCCTTATGTGCAGGATGCGTGCGAATTTCGGACAGTTCGTGGAGGTGGTCCGGCTTCCCCGGCCTGGCAGAACCGATCGGCTTTCCGTGTTGGGCCACATCACTACAACCGTGGCTATGGGCATGCCATTCGCCTCGTTCGGGAATTGGACTAGGCTAGTTGGTTAGGCGTCAGGGGGCCAACGTTCCAATCCGGTGGGCATTGGCCATGACCGAGAAGGTGATGGTTGTGGCCGGAATGCTGGGCAAGCTTGAGGCATCGACAAGGTGCACCCGCGACAGCCCTTTGGGCCGACCCAGAATATCCGACTGTCCGGTGCGGGGCGTTTTGGCCATGGGCACCGAGCCGCCGACATGAAAGCTTGACCCTACATCGCCGGGACGGCGGGCAAAGTTGAGCGGCATCAGCCCGGTCAGCTTCAGCACCTGCGCTAGCCGGGATGTAGCCCGCGCCATGACCTGCTCGGTTGCGTTATTGGGTCTGACTGTGGATACAAGCCGCCCGTCGGGGGCCAGGGTTAGATCAATGCGGGCGGAGTGGTCGGAATGCAGAAACGCCTGCGCAACAATCAGCCGTCGGGCCAGCATGTGCCATATAGGGGCAGAGCCGGGCAACTTTGCGCCATAGCTGCGGATCAGATCCTGGGCGTAAAACTCATTCCAGGTGTAGATCTGACTATGCACAAGATGGGGTGAGAGATCGGGGTCATCCAGTTCGATGAAAATCTGTGGCAGAGTGTGATAGGGGATTTGATCAGGGCGGCGTGGAACGCGCCAGCGGTGCAGGCTGGGCAGGAAGAAATGTTGGCTGTCTCGTAATTGCAGACGGGCAGCGGGAGCTGCAGAGGACAGTAGCAGCAGGCGTGCCGTTTCCAGAACGCCTGCGGCGACAAAAACACGATCAGCCTTCAGGCTTTCGCCGCCGGCCAGCCGGACCGTGACATGATCGGCCTGCTCCTCAAAGCCATGGGCGAGGCCACTGCGGTGGCAAAACGCCGTGTGGCTGCGCAGGTCCTCAAGCGTTTGTTTGGCCGAATAAATATACCCCCAGGGGCAGCCATGCAGGCACTGGCCGCAATAGCGGCAGCCCTGATTGATAGCCAGCCGCGCCATTCCGGCAGAGGCCCCTAATCCCGCAAGGCTGCTTTGGTGTTGTTCCAGACGGTGCAGAATGCGCTCGGCCTGAGGCGATGGGGTCAACGGAACACGGTTCCGCATCGGAAAGGTGGGGAACAGGGCCTGCAATGCATCTTCTCGCCCGCTAACCGGTAGAAATTTGGCAACCGCCCGGTAATGCGGGCCCAGATCCTGCGCGCTCAGCGGCCAGTCGGTGATATCTGCATCCCGGTTGGGCAGAACCGCCGACCCCCAAAGGTTGGACAAGCCCCCCGCCGCATGTGAGGCGCGCAATCCGATCTGATCCGGCGCAACCAGTGTTTCTGCACCTGGGACCATGGCAAAGTCGGACCCGAACCGGCGCACCTGTCCGGGCGGCGTGTCGAACTGAGGGGCCTGCCAGGTCCGAATATCGTCCGCAGACCAGCCCTCAGGATCCGAAGCCGCCAGCCGGTCGCGGCGGTCCTGCGCGGGGGCTTCAAGTCTTTGGCCTCCGTCAATCATCAAAACCTGACGGCCACGGTTCAGAAGGGCAATGGCCACCGATACGCCTGCTGGCCCAGATCCGATGACAAGATCGGTCACGGGGTGCGGCCCGACCGTGCCAACAGATGCGCCCTCATGCGGGAACCGGGCGGGTCATCTCGACCACGATGTCATCGATGATCTGCTGCAGCGTCCGCATCGGACGGAACCCGGTGACGCGCTGCAGTTTCGAGACATCGGGCAGGCGGCGCTGCATGTCCTCGAACCCTTCGGGATAGACCGTGTCATACGGCACGCATTGGATTTTCGAACTGGAGCCGGTGGCCCGGATGACCTGTTCAGCCAGTTCGCGGATCGTGACCTCCTGATCGGTGCCGACATTGAACACGTCACCACGCGCCTCGGGCAGGGTCATCAGGCGACACATGGCCTCGACCACATCGGCCACATGACCGAAGCAGCGCGATTGCTCGCCAGTGCCGTGCACCATCAGCGGCGCGCCTTCCAGCGCGGATTTGACGAAGTTCGGCAGCACCATCCCATAGCGCCCGGTCTGACGCGGGCCGGTGGTGTTGAAGAACCGCAAAACCGTGACAGGCAGGTCGGATTCCCGCGCATGGGCCAGTGCCAGAAACTCGTCCAGCGTCTTGGCGCAGGCATAAGACCAGCGCAGGTTGCGGGTGGCGCCGATGGTCAGGTCGCCTTCTTCCTGAAAGGGGAAATTGGTGCTTTTGCCATAGACCTCGGAACTGGAGGCGATGAAAGTATGTGTCTTGTCCACCAGCGCGGCATCCAGAACGTTTTCCGTGCCCGCAACATTGGTCAGAATCGACCGGCTGGGTTCATCCATGATCAGCTTGACCCCAACAGCCGCCGCCAGATGGAACACCACATCCGCGGGTCCAACCAGATCGGCGACCAGCTGGCGATCCAGGATACTGCCTTTGACGAAGGTGAACCCCGGGTGATCCGCAACGCTGGTCAGATTGGACATGAGCCCTGTCGACAGGTCGTCGAGAGCTGTGACGGTATGGCCATCCCCGATCAGTCTTTCCGTCAGATGAGAGCCGATAAACCCAGCCCCGCCGGTCACCAAAATGTGCATATCTATATACCTGTCACTTGTTCAGAGCCACTGCGCCGGAGTGTACAATCTGTCCCACGCCTCCGGCTATAGGCGCGGATAAAAAAGGTTTGCTCACCAAGGCTTCCTCCGAATGGCCGCCCGCACGCCGCGCATCACTTTACGCGCTGCCAAGTAGAGTCCACCGCGCCCTGCAAGATGCGCCTGCCAGCGGGTGATGTCAGAGAAATAGAACATCTCGAGCCGCGGGAGATCGTGCATATCATCGCCCTCTTTTGCCACGCCCAGCCTTGTGCCGACCGATGTGTCGTAATGTCGGGCAATCCGCGCGCGTATGGTCGGATTCGATGCCCCATAAGGGGGGGCGAAATGGCGAATGGGCCGATCCAGCCGGGCGGCAATGTCCTGACCGGGGCCGGTTATCTCATCCTCAAGTGACTCAGGTTCCAGCGTGGTGAGGTCTGGATGGCTGATACTATGCGCCCCGAAACACACCCCTTCATCAGCCAGTGCTTCGACCCGATCCCATCCCATCAGGGGGCGGGTGGGGATGTTGCCCCCGGCCCAGCTGTCGCTGCCGCCCATCCGACCTGAGGGAAGATAGATGATCGGGGTAAAATTATGATCGCGCAGGATCGGCCAGGCGGTATCGGCAAAATCTTCAAACCCATCATCGAAGCTGATAATGACCACGCGGGGGGCAGGCGGGTTGGCCAGCGCATCTGGCGTCACCACCGGTAAGCCCGAGTCCGCAAGCGCCTGCATCTGGGCCTTGAACACCTCGGGCGCGATTGAGGTCGGTCCCGGCGCATCCGAGATTGAATGATACATCAGGATATCGGCCTGCCAGGCTGGCATGGATCAGTCTTCCACCACATGGGTGGCAAAAACCTCGCGGTATTTGTTCCACTTCGCGCGGTCGACATGGCCCTTGCCGTCGATACAATCCGCCGCGCCATAAGCCATGGCAAAGGCGTGGTGCGTATTATCATGAGCAAACAAACCCTGTCGTCCAAATACGAGCAATCCGTCCATATCTGAGAGCCACTGATCCACCGTATCGAACCTCTCTTCATAGCCCACATCGTAAACCGGATAGGCATGGCTCAGCCGCCGGGTTTCGCAGCGGCGCACCGGGACCGTGACGGGAAGGCCCAGCTGGCTCAGCCATTTGGTGAATTCCTGCCCCAACTCTTCATCGGACATGGACCACCATTTTTCATCCGGATCGCAGGGCAGTTCGGCGCACAGAACGGTGACGCCTTTTGGCGCGCCAGTTGCGTTATAGTTCTTGGGCTCCGACATCCGACTGATCGGGATCGACAGTTCCGGGAAGTAATGCGCATCGAACTCGGTGAACTGGTCGGTTTCCAGAACCAGATACAGCAAGATCATGCCCCGAAAGCGGATCGCACGAGCAGCCTCAACCACCTCCGCCGGAGGGTCGCTGATCAGGCGCGTCAGCCCGGTCAGCGGGATGGTCGACAGGATCAGATCGCCGGTCAGGTGCCGTTCGCTGTCGCCCTCGCGGATCGTCAGGCCGGTGATGCGGTCATCCTCCCGGTCAATCCCGGTGATCTCGGTGTTGAACAGGAAGGTGGCCCCGTTGCTTTCCGCACTGTTCCGCATCGCATCCGAGATTTGCCCGAACCCCTTGCGCGGATAAAAGAACCGCCCCCCCGTTTCGCTGCGCAGCCCCGGCAACAGGCGCAGCATCTTCATCAGGATCTTGCCGACAGATCCGCTGCCGACCCGGCGTTCGGCCAGTTTTACTGCCAGCTTGTCCGGGTCCAGACCCCAAAGCTTGCGCACGTAAGGAAAATAGAAATTGTCCGAAATCGTCGGGCCCAGTCCGTCATAGAGCACGGTCGAGAATGTCTCGGGGCCCGTGCTTTTCTTACGGAAGGGTTTCAGCACCATGTCCCCGATCAGCGACGCGGCAAAGGGTTTGGGCAGGCGCATCAGCGCATCGGTCAGTTTCAGCGGAAAGTGAATCCACTTGCCGCCCAGCCGAATACGCCCATGGCGCGGGCGCAGCAGCAGATCGTCCCCCAGCAGGGCTTTCACATCGGTCAGAACTTCAGGCTCGGCCGCCGGATGAAACCGGTGCGAGCCATAATCGCAAATCACGCCTTCGACCGGGAACGAGGCCGAATTGCCACCCGCGATGGCCGCGCGCTCGATCACGGTCACTTTCGCCTGTCCAGTCAGCGCATGGGCCGCGGCCAAACCGGCGGGGCCAGCCCCCAGTATGATGATTTCAGGCTTGTTGTCGCCGTTGGGTCGGGAAACATCCGTCACTTGCACTCTTCCTTTTGGGAATTTGCCGGGGCGCTGAACCGCATTCCGGACATGGTCAGAACCAGCGCGCCAAACCCGCCCGCCGTAAACAACACAACCTGCCAGACCAGCCCGGCGGCCACGACAGCCGGGGCGCTGGCGCCGAAGGGGGCCAGAAAACCGGCCAATGTGGCCTCGCGCAGGCCAAGCCCGTTCAAAGATACCGGCAGAACCGCAATGATCTTGGCCAGCGGCCAGGCGAAGATCCACGGCCCCGCAGCCACATCAACGCCCGCCGCGATGGCCAGCCACCAGGCCAGCAGGACCAGCAACAGCTGGATCAGCACTGATGCGATGAACGCGATTGCCAGCGTGCCGGGTTTGCGCCCCATTCCGGCCAGTGCATCGGCCAGACGATGGGCAAATCCCTTTCCGGGCAGGGACGGGATATAGCGCCAGGGCAAGGGCAGCAGGCGCGGTAATGCGACCATACCCGCCAGCGCGGCCAACAGGATCAGCGCCACCGGCCAGATCATATGCCCGCCCGCAGCACTTTCCCATGTCAGAACCAGACCCAGACAAGACAGGGTCAGCAGCGCCACCATGTCGATCAGTCGGTCGACGGTTGCGCCCGCAACAACCTGCGCGCCGTCTTTCATCGCGGCCTGCGCCAGACCGGCTCGCACCGTATCGCCGCCAATTGCACCGGGCAGGCACAGGTTGGCAGCCAGCCCGGCAAAATGCGCCCGGATGGCCAGCGAGGCGGAAAACCCGCGCCCCAGCAGCAGCCACCATTTCAGTGCCGCAGCCACATGGGCCAGCAGGAACAGGACCAGCACGCAGGCAAAAACCCAGATCGGGATGGCTTTCAGCGCTGCCAAAATCGCCTCAGCAGGCAGAATCCAGAACAGGATCGCCAGTATCAGCACCGACCCGGCCAATCGGATTAGCCAGCGCCGTTGACTTGGATCGGAAAGCCGTTTGCCGCTCATGTCAGGGTCTGAGATGCAGCCGCGAGATCATGTCGGCGATCAGCCCCAGCGACCAGATCATGATCGCCGCCAGGAACGAGAACACCGCCGTCTCGCTGAGGTTCCAGTAGAACATGTCGACAATGAACTTCACCGTTCCCAAAGTGAAAAACGCCAGCCCCAGCGGAATGAACACCCGCAGCGGGTTGAACAGCGTGCTGATGCGCAGGATCAGAATGATGAAGTTCAGAAAGTCGATCGGCTTGATCTTCGATTTGCCCACCCGCTTGCCGTATTCAATCGGCGTATAGATCATCCGCTTGCCGTTCGAGGTCATGCACAGCGTGATCGTGGTGGTGAACGAAAAGTTCTGTGGCAGCAGCGGCAGGAACGGGATCAGCTCGGATTTGCGGAACACGCGCAGGCCCGAGTTCAGATCGTTGATCTTGCGCTCAGCCAGGAACGACGCAAAGGCGAACAGGAATTTCTTGGCTGGTTTGCGCAGCAGCGGCACGTTCTTCATTGCCGCGCCCCGGTCGCCCACGACCATGTCCTGATCGCGGCACATGGCCAGCATTCCGGGCAGATAGCGTGCGGGATAAGTGCTGTCGGCATCCAGAATGGCGACATATTCATACTGCGCCATCCGAACACCGCGCTTGAGGCTGGCGCCATAGCCGGAATTGACGTCGTTGAAGGTGACGGTTGCGCCGCTGGCCTCGGCTTCGGCGCGGGTGTTGTCCTGGCTGGCATCGTCCACCACGATGATCTCGTAGGGGATGTTCAGCGGTTCGAGATGGCTGCGCACATCCTCGACCGTGTGGCGCACGGCGTTTTCTTCGTTGAACGCGGGGATGACCACGCTCAGGCTCATGCCGGCGGTTTCCGATGCGATCAGCTCTTCGGATGTGGTGCTGTTCGTCTCCATCGGCTCTGCGACTTTGTTCATGAAAATGAAAACCTTTTATTCACTCAATAATCCCTGTCCCGGATCCCGCTGCAAGATTTGCGTGGCGCATGGAACGTGAGGGGCATAATTCCCTGTATTGCGTATAGTATTCGAACACGTACAGACTGAACATAGACAATAAATTTGACCAAATTCGACCGTTAAGGCGTCAAGTTTGTAATTACGTATACTGTGCGCAGCAGGTGTGAGTGTTTGAGCCATGTACCCATCGGCACTTGGCGGGGTTCGGGCAACAGGAAGGAAACGGGTGTCAGGGCGGCAGAGTTTCAGCAGCGGAGTTGCCTGGATGTCGGCTGGTATCTGGGTCGAGCAGGCATTCAATTTTGTCATTTTTGCCATTCTTGCCCGCATTTTAGGGGTAGAGGCCTTTGGTCTTCTGGCGATGGTTGCAGCCTTTGTGCTGTTTTCCGAATTCCTGGTACGCGAAACGATTTCCGACATTCTGCTGACCCGTGATGCGCTGTCGTCAGAGCGGTTGAACTCGGTTTTCTGGCTGTTGGCGCTGCTGGGAGGCGTGTTGACGATCGTGTTGTATCTGGGCGCGGGACCGGTCTCGGATTTCTACAATGAGCCGGTTGCGCGCGAATTGTTGATCGGATTGTCCCCCACGGTGCTGATGATTTCACTGACAGCGGTGCCGGTGGCGATCCTTCGTCGGGAAATGAAGTTTCGTGTTCTGGCCATCCGGGCCGCGCTCGGCGCGGCGGTCGGCGGGGTCGTGGGCATAACCATGGCGCTGGCCGGATACGGGGTCTGGAGCCTGGTCGGCCAGCGGCTGGCGATGACGGCCACCAACATCGTGATGGCCTGGGGGGCGGTCTCTTGGCGCCCGGCCTTTGACGTGTCGCGCGATCACATGCGCTCAATCCTGCATTTTGGTCATCGGATTCTGGGCCTGCGCGCGGCCGAACTGGCTGCGGTGCAGTCACCTGCGGTGATCATCGGCGCGATGCTGGGGCCGGTGCAGGCGGGATATTACGCAATTGCCTGGCGTGTGATCGAGACGGCCGCGTTTCTCATGATCACACCGATGCGTACCGTGGCGCAGCCCGCTTTTGGTGCCGCAGCGCGCGATGGTGGTCAGGCGGCGGATTTGCTGATGGATGTCATGCGCCTGACCGGGTTTCTGGCTTTTCCGGCCTTTGCCGGGCTGGCGGTTCTGTCGGAACCGGCGCTGGTGCTGCTATTCGGCCAGAAATGGGCTCCGGCGGCTCCGGTCCTGAGCCTGATGTCGGTGTTTGGCATGTATCTGTGCGCCGAAAAGGTGCAGCAGACCTTCTGTCTGGCGGCGGGGCAGGCTGGTCGCCTGGCAGTTCTGTCCTGGATTGAGGTGGCGCTGGCGGTAGCAGTGATTATGGCACTGGCCCCCTATGGGCTGCCGGTCGTCACAGCCGGTTTTGTGGCAGTCTTTTTACTGATCTGGCCGTTCAAATTTGCCAATCTGGGGCATATTGCGGGGCTGCCCGGCCTGACCTTGGCGCAACAGCATCTTGCACCGTTTTTGCTATCCGTAGGAATGGCCGCGGCGGTGCTTGGCGCAGTGTGGCAAATGGAAGGTATATCTCAGATTTTGATCCTTCTGTCCGGTACTGTGACCGGGATTATTGTTTATTGCCTGTTTGCTGTTTTGCTTTTGCGCGGCAGGTTGCGTCTGCTGATCGCAATGGTGCGCATGCGAGAGGAAACAGGCCCTGAGATCGATCCGCAAGAAACCAAGGGATAATGCAGAATGATGCGCCGCCCATATTGTTTGTTGGGCAGAGCGCGCAGCTACCAAATTGGTGCACCGAGGCGGAAATTGACGGTTTTCTCCCCGCCGTCAGATTTTTGCAAGTGAGCAACAATGTTGTTTTCCGTTGCAGCGGGATTGAGCTGAAAATAGGCCCTAGCCTTGTCATCATACTGCAAAAAATCAACTGTTGGTGGTGCCTCGCCGTTAACTTCGATCACTGCAGATTGAACATCTGGCTCGCCAATTAGTAACTCGATATCGAGAGGAGCGTCACGCCTGAGTGGCGCGCGCATAATCAACCGAGCAACCGCGCCAGGCGCGTCGGTTGGAAACGCTCTAGTCTTGTCATAAGAATTCGGGCCAAAGCGATAAAAGGCAGTGAACAAAATACCCGCGAGTAACAACACATAGGCCCATCGGGTCCATCCCAGGCCGTGCCATATGCGCCGGACTGAACCACGATGCGCGGTATCGGGGGCCAAGCGGGTAGCAAAAATCAAGGCTCCGGTATAGGCAAGGCCGGTGGCGATTAGCCCGAGTACGATCCAAAGCGTCATCGAGAGCGCACCGCCCCAAGTTCCAAAATGCAGCATGTTCATCAAAGGTTTCCAATAGGTAAAACCCTTGACGTCATGTGGTGTGAAGGCGCCCAGAACCTCAAGGGTTACCGGATCGATGGACACACTTCCGGGACCAAAGAAACCCGAATATCCGTCTACTGGTCCTGAGAAACCAAGGCTGTCAGTTTTCTTTTCGGGCACGAACATGAGGAGTGGCTCAAGGCCAGGCAAGGCAGCCCGGGCACGCGCTTCAGCCTGAGCGATGAGGGCCGAATCGAAATTGGCAGGTAGTGTCGCTTCGCGTGGGGTTGGCGCTTCGGGTTTCGGGCGTGTGCCGTCAAAGCCCAGACTACCCAGCAGAAAATAGAAGCTGGTTACGGAAATCAGGATCAGAAGCGGCGCTGTCCAGACCGCTGTCAACCGGTGTGCTCCACCGGCCCAGGAACGCACCCCCCCCGAACCGTTGGGCCAGCGGAAGAACCCTCTCCAGAAGCGCCGATAGGTGATGAGGCCGCTGATGATCTGAAACAGCAGTACGACCGATGTGGCGCATATCAACATGAAGATAATTCGCTGTTCTGTCAGGAACGTGTCATGCAGGTCGCGCATAATCGAACGAAATCCCAGAGATCGTGTTTCCTCTACAACTGCGCCGGTCACAGGATCTGTCCAGAACCCCACCTTTTCGCCCCATCCCGTGCGACCAAGAGTGTGATCCACAAACCATGGAGTCTGGCGTTTTATCACCAAAGAAATACTGCTCTCTGGATGAGCCTCTTTGATACCATCATAGATCATGCCAAAACTGGCGGTGCGATCTTCTTTGGCCATCATGGTCCAGATGTTCGGGCGACCGATCTTTTCAATTTCTATCGCGGCAACAAGCAGCGTACCGGTCAGAAACATGAACAGAAAAAACAGAGACAGATGCAGCCCCAGCCAAGTGTGGAGCTTAAAGAGTGAGTTACGGATTTTGCGGTTCATCTGAATAGCTCTTGGTTAACAATTCTGGAGCACAATAAACGGAGTAAATGTAAAGCAAACAATGGCGATACGGCATTGTTTTGCAAGAAAGGCGGATTTGGCTTTCCATGTTGGCGTGAGTGCACGTTATTTCATGATATTCCTGCAGGTTAAGTGTTGTGCGAATCCCGAACTTCGCGGGATGATATGAGTATACCCGGATATTGGTGGGGTAAGCGGTGCTGTTTGATGTTAAATAAAGCTATGAAAACAATTTCCATTGTTTCGCCATGCTTCAACGAAGAAGACAACGTGGCGAATTGTTATGAGACCGTGAAGGCGATTTTCGACAAGGAACTGCCGGGCTACAGGCGCGAGCATATTTTCATCGATAATGCCTCTTCGGACCGAACCGTGGACATCCTGCGCGAGATTGCCGCACAGGATCAGGATGTGAAGGTTGTGGTCAACGCCCGAAATTTTGGGGTGTTTCGGTCAACCTTCAACGGATTGCGCTATGCGACTGGCGACGGGATCGTCGTCATGCTGCCGGTTGACCTGCAGGACCCGCCCGAGTTGATCCCGGAATTCGTCGAGCTTTGGGAAAACGGTTATGACGTGGTGGCCGGTGCCCGCAGCACCCGCGAAGAAGGGTTCGTGATGCGCAATGCGCGGGGCATTTTCTACCGGATCGTCAATGGTCTGTCGGATGTCTGGCTGGAACCGTCGGTCGGAGAGTTCCAGCTGATCGACCGCAAGGTTCTGAAGGCGGTTCTGGCGCATAAGGATCACTATCCCTACATCCGTGGTATCATCGCAAGCTGCGGTTTCCGCCGGATCATCAAACCCTATGTCTGGAAAGCCCGTGCAAAGGGGCTGTCAAAGCACAGCCTGATGGCGTTGATCGATCAGGCGTTGAATGCGATCTTCTCTTTCACGCGGGCCCCGATGCGGTTCTGCACGATCAGCGGGCTGGTGATTGCGATTGCCTGTATCCTGTTCTCGCTCATCTCTGTGGTGCTGTTTTTCGTCAATCCTGATCAGGCACCGCGCGGGACGACGACCATCATCGTATCCCTGTTCTTCCTGTCGGGCATTCAGATGCTGTTCATCGGGATGCTGGGGGAATACATCACCTCGATCCATAATCAGGTGCGCGGCGGGCCTATTGTGACCGAGCAGGAACGTATCAATATCGAAGGTCCCGCTCGGGACCCGGCTCTGGCCAGAGAAGAGCATCTGGCATGATCGCACAGACAAACCGGTGGCAATGGCGCTGCCTTGCTCTTGTGCTCTGCGCATGTGCAGGTCCTGGCTGGGCCGCGGATGCGCCCGTCACCAATGCCACGCTGGCCGAGTTGCGCGTGTGGTTTACGGTTATGGCCGCGGCTGCAGCGGTTCTGATCGGGGTCTTCTGGGCGCGCGGATTATCTTGGTTCGGGGCGTTGGCCGCTCTGGTTCTGCTGGGGAGTTCCGCCCGGTTGTGGTTGACTCAACCGCTCTGGTTTCCGCGGCTTGAGATTTCCGCCGACCCGCCTGAAAACCTGATTATGCTGATGATACTGGCCGCCCAGGCGGTTCTGACGGGTGTTGTTCTGATGCGTCCTGCAGGCCGGGAAGCTGTCAGGGGTCTTTTCGCCAGGGCGGGGATTGTCCGCCTGTTTCTTCTGATGGTTCTTGTCGCGGTTTTCTGCCTGTCCGCAACACCTTATGTGGCCTATGGCTATTACATGGCCTTCGGACTGCAGATCGGTGTCGGCGGTGCATTATCTCTTGTTCAGATGGCCTCGATCGTCGCCATGTTCGCCGTGGCAGGTCCCGATCGCATACCGCGTATCCCGGTGTCCGCTCTGGCGGTTTTTGCGGCGGTGGCCAGTGCCGTCCTTGCCTGGACGGCGTTCGATCGTGTTCCCCATGTCGAGGATGAACTGGCCTATCTCTTTCAGGCACGGACCTTTGCGGCTGGTACGCTCTGGGCTCCGGTCCCGCCCGAAGCAGCGCAACCCGCACTGGAATATTATCTTCTCGAAGTGCATGAGGGCAAATGGATCAGTGTCCCGGCACAAGGCTGGGCCATTGTTCTGAGCCTTGGAGTTTTGATCGGGGCACCCTGGGTGATCAATCCGATCCTGACCGGGATATCGGTCTGGCTGGCCCATGACATTGTTCGTCGGACCGTCAGCAGGGAACGCGCGGATCTGGTCGCGTTGTTGATGGCGACGTCGCCCTGGGTGCTGGCTGTCGGGGCCACGCTGATGACGCATTCCGTGATGCTGGTCGTGTTGCTTCTGGCCTGGTGGTGCCTGATCCGGGCCGGAGAAGGCGCGGCGCGGCGGGCGATCCTGCTGGCGTTTATTGCCGGGCTTGCGTTGGGGTGGGGTTTTGTGACCAGACCACTGGACGGATTGATTGTCGGCGGGCTGACTGGTTTGTGGTTGCTGCGCCGCCTGCCCGGGGGGATTGGGCAGGTGCTGGCCTGCGCCGTGGGCGGTGTCGTGTCGGGGTCCGTCTTTTTACTGCTCAATTATGGGACCACCGGCGATATGCTGCTGACCCCGCAATCCGATTACCTGAGCCGGTTCTGGCCCGACACGAAAAATGCGTTCGGCTTCGGCCACAATGTGGGACCACCTGCCAAAAGCTGGGGCGCGCTGGATATCTGGGTTGGTCACAGCCCGGCCGAGGGTCTGCTGAACCTGGTCAACGGGATTGCCTCGCTCAACCTTGAACTTCTGGGCTGGACCTTCGGGTCGCTAGTCCCGATCTGGATTGTCTTCATCTGGCGCAAGCGCCTGACTGGTTTCGACCGGGCCATGCTGGTGATCTTTGTGGCCCTTGTGGGTGTGCTGTTCTTCTATTGGTTTACCGGCACCTTCTATCTGGGACCACGTTATTGGCATACGGCACTTTTGCCGGTTCTGGTTCTTTCAGCGGCTGGGATCGAGGCGGTGAAAGACCGGCTGCCGGAACAATATCATGGTCGCCTGCACTGTATTGTCCTGCTGCTTTGCGCAGTCTCGGTCGCCAGCTTCACCTCATGGCGTGGGGTTTCGAAATACGATGGATACGGTGGTTTTACCGGCGACACCAGGCGTCAGGCGCAAGCCGCAGAACTGGGCAATGCTCTGGTCTTTGTCTCGACAAATGGCAATATCGGATCTGCGCTTTATCTCAACGACCCGTTCCTGCCCGAGGGCAAGCCGATTTTCCTGCGCGATCTGGGTCCCGAGCAGAATGCAGCCATCATCGCAGCCTTCCCCGGGCGCGAGGTTGTCTATCTGGGGGATAGCGAATAGGTCCGTGGGCCTATTCGGCCGCATGCTGGTTTTCACTCCGCACGAAGTTGCGCCGGAAATCCTTGGCAAACATCGTTCGTGTAAACCTTCCAAGCCCCGAGGCATGTTCGCCAAAGGTCTCGATTCGGGTGAGCAGGGTGGTTTTCACCCTTTGATCGACCTGGGTCTGGAACTTGCGAGGCGTGTCGAACTGGTAATCCTGCAGCACGCCTTCATATCCCGAATTCCGCCAGGCTTCGACATCGAAGGACGAACTCCAGACCGGTTCGTGTTCCAGAGTTTCCGAGAATGGCACATGCAACATCACAGCGCTGTAGTAATTGATGATCGTGTCGAGCATCTCGTGTGCTTCGTGGTCGTCCTTGTCCAGAAGGTCGCTGACGGCCCGCTTCAGGAAATCAAGTGCTTCGTCCAGCACGATGAACCGACCAATCATCGAGTACTTGCTGAGCAGATTGCCCCCCAGTTCACCGCTGATCAGGTCATCATAATTTTCCTGCGCCCAGGCCGCGCAATCAGCGCGGGTTTCGAACAGCTCCTGCTGGTTTTCCTCCAGATAACTGGCGACCGCATCCCGGAAGGGCTGTGGGGCCTGATCGAGGATCTCCTGCATGTGTTTGACGATCAGGAAGGGCCGGATCCCGCGGGACCGCGCCAGCCGGAAGGCTTCTTCGAAATTGTCTTCGTAATAGAAGGTCGTCAGCAGCAGATGGAAAACACGGGTGTCCAGATAATCCTGGAACGAGAAATTCTCGGACTGGACCACCATTTCTTCGGTCTCGACCACAGTTGGACCGGTATATTGGCCCAGGCATCGGGCAACCACGCGATGGAGCGTTTTGAAACCGAACTTCTCGCGGCTGTCGGGATTGGCCAGCGGTGCGCCATGCAGCAGCATCAACTGGTGCGCAGCCACCCGGCTGACGCCGGTTTCGATCAGCTGATCGACGGCATCCATGAAGGATTCCCTGGTTTCACCGGGCATGCACAGGATCAGTTCGCCATAGGATTGCATACCCTTTGAATGCAGCTCCTGTTGCACCTCGGTATAGGTGTCCAGGCTGATATTGTCGCGTTTGATGTTCTTCAGAACTTCCGGATTCAGAGACTGAACCGACGAGGTCATCGGCAACCGGCCCTTGGCCTTGCGCATCACCTTGATAATCCGGTCGCCGCGGTTCTTGCCCGTGGTTGTGCGGATGTATTTGGGCCAGTCGTACCGGTCCATCAGATGGCCCAGATAATCGGCCACTTCTTCATCCTGCACGTACATGCCGAAATTGTCGTCGGCAAAACACAGCGGGCTGGCGTGGTTGATGCGGGCCACGATGTAATCCAGATCGGCCTTGGTGCGTTCAAACGAATGGCGGAAGACTTTCGAATTCGATTTGACCGCCGAATTGCAGAACGCACAGGTGAACGGACAGCCGCGTGCCAGTTGCATCAGTGCAAACAGGCCGGTGTCAAAAAACTTGTCCATCAACCCGGCCAGATAGGGTGACGGGATTTCGTCCAGATCGCGGATGCGGGGCGGTTCGCCCCCGCGCAGGATTTCACCGCTTTGAGGGTGGACGTAAAGCGCGCCATCGACTGCCTCTTCCCACATGCCTTCGCGGCGGGCGCCGACATCGATGAAACGCTGCAACGTGCTCAGAAAGGCGCGCTCACCCTCATAGGTGGGGCCGCGCACATGCATGTCGATCTGTGGCATCGTCCGGATCCAGCTGTCCTGCTCGTCTTCGGTCAGTGGAAAGTTGGGGCCGCCCATCAAGGTCAGACTGTCGGGATTGACCGTTTTCACATAGTCGGCAAATGACAGGGCCAGATGGTGGTTCCAGGAATAGCTGGAAAAGCCGATCACATCGGGCGGAGCTGTGTCGATTGCGGTTTTGAGCTCTTGGGGGTCACGGAAGATCGCAACATCAATCGGCGTTGGGCTTTTCGCATAAGCTTGTGCGAAGGTCGCAAGATTCCCGACACCCAGCGGATAGGTGTCCGATGTGGCGGTAACGAGGTTGTGGCCGAGATCGGCAAGGTAAAGACGCATTAGTTAACTATCCTCGCGGTACAGTTCTTATGTCAAATTTCAGACTCCATGGTCAGTTCGGTCTTCAATGGCTTTTAAGCCAGAATATAATATCCGGGCATTTTTTACATCTCCTGTTGCCATGGAAAGCGATCTGTCAGCACCCGGGAAATCAGGATGAAGGCCAGGATGGCGGCCGGAAGGACGATCATCCCCTGCGCAATGATTGGTTGAAATCCCATGGCCAGCAGACCCTCCAGAGACAGGGCATTGAATGCATAAACCACCAGATAGGACAGGATATAAAATGGCAACCGACCCAAGCCCTTGGTATCGAACACAAGGCGCGCATGGGTCATAAAATTCCACAGAACGCCACCGGAAAACGAGATCACCAGCGCGACTTGCGGGGGTAGGCCAGACAGATTGAGAATGGTGAAGAGCGCATAGCCGAACGCCGTGTTCAATACTCCGACCATAGCGAAGCGCATGAAGGATTTCTTGCGGGGGACAAGCAGTTTCTTCACGTCTGCCCCCCTTCGGATCTGAGAATATCGGCCACGCCCGAGGTGATGTCATGTTGCGGCACAAAGCCGGCCTCATGCCGCAACCGGCCCACATCTGCTGCCAGCCGGGCAGGATCGTCTGTTGCGCGCGTGATCGCACCCAGTCGGATCAGGTCGGGGTGATGCATTTGTTTCGCAACCTCTTCAATGAGTTCCCGAACCGGGATTGCGGTGCCGCTGGCGACATTGACCGCGCCCGTCACATTCGTTTCCAGCAGTTGTAACAGAGCGCGTGCCAGATCATCTACATGCAGGAAGTCGCGCTCCTGCAGGCCATCGGTACAATCTACGGGTTGACCCGCTTTGAGATTCGAAATCAGGTCGCCGAACAACCGCCCCGGCGGTTCGCCCGATCCATAAACAAAAAAGATACGGGCCCAAGCCAGTGAAAGGCCAAGCGAACCCTGTCCTGCACACAGCGCCAGACCGGTTCCGGCCTTGGCCGCGCCATACAAGGTGCGTGGCCGCAAAGGCGTTGCTTCGGTCAGGTCCGGCAATGACCAGTCATATTCGGCGCAGCTTCCGGCGCAGACCGCGCGTTGGCCGCCTGTTCGGGCGAATTCCCGCACCAGATGCAGCGTAGCGGCCATCCAGTCCAGATTGGCCGCAGAAGTCCAGCGGTCGCGCGGGCCGTCATGCCAGGCCAGATGAACCAGATGGCTGGCGCGGGTCGCTTCAAGGGCTGTTGTGGTGGCACTGGGGTCCAGCAGATCGCAGGTGATGTCGCTTGTCGGGTTGCGTCCCAGCGTCACCACCTCATGGCCCGCCTCTGTCAGAGCCGGGATTGTCGCGCGTCCGATCAATCCCGTTGCGCCGGTCAGCAGAACCCGTGCCATCAGCTGATCCTGACCTCCGGCACGGCGGTCACGAACCGGGTACCGTGCGCCTTCAGGTCGGACAGTTGATCCGTGACCTCGTCCCGGATGTTCCAGGGCAGGATCAACACGTAATCCGGCGGCGTCTCGCGTAGCGCTTCGACCCCGTGCACGGGGATGTGGCTGCCGGGCAGTAGCGTGTTCTGTTTGGCCGGGTTGCGATCAACGCAGTAAGAGATCAGATTGGGGCCGATCCCGGCATAATTCAACAGCGTGTTGCCCTTGGCGGCGGCACCATAGGCGGCGATGGTGTCACCCCGGGCTTTGGCCTCGCGCAGGAAGGCAAGCAGCCCGTCGCGCAGCGCCTCAACCTGCCCGGTGAAATTCATATAGCCTTCCGGGCGATCGAACCGAGCGGCCGCCTCATCGGTGCGCACCTTGGCCACACCAGAACCTTCGGGGTAGCTGGCCCCTTCAAGACAGGCGAACACCCGCAGTGATCCACCATGGGTCGGAAGCTCTTCAACGTCAAACACACGCAGGCCCGCCTTGGCAAAGATTGCCTCGACCGCCAGCAGTGACAGATAGGAGTAATGTTCGTGATAGATCGTGTCGAACTGGACTTCCTTGATCAGGTTCAGAAGGTGCGGAAACTCGACCGTATAAACCGCATCACCCGAAAGCAGAGTGGCGATGCCCGCAACGAAATCGTTGATGTCAGGCACATGCGCCAGCACATTGGCCGAAGCAATCAGCGCCGGAGGTTTCTCGGTCTCGGCCACCTTCTGGGCCAGCGTTTCACCGAAGTAATCGACCAGCGTGCGCACACCTTTTTCTTCGGCCGCTGCCGCCACGCTGCCTGAAGGTTCGACCCCCAGAACCGGGATGCCTTTTTCGACGAAATACTGCAGCAGATATCCGTCATTCGAGGCGATCTCGATCACCAGATCATCCGGTCCCAGATCAAACCGGTCGACCATCTTCTCGACATAAGCGTTGGCGTGGGCCAGCCAGCTATCCGAATAGCTGGAGAAATAGGCGTAATCGGCATTGAAGATCTCGTCCGCCGGCACGGCATCTTCGACCTGCACCAGATGGCAATTGTTACAGACCCATGCATGCAGCGGGTAGCGCGGACAGGCGGTGCCTGCGCGCTCGGGCGGGACATAGGAATTGGCCAGCGGTGAAAGCCCCAGATCGACCAGCGTCTGGGTCAGGGCTGCACCACAGCTCCGGCAAGCGGGGTGTGTCATTGCGGCATCCTCCAGCGCAGATCCTCGCTCAGCGTACCATTGCGGATATGCTCTTCGAGTGCCTTCAGCCGCATCAGCGGTGACGATCTGAAATCGACATCGCCAAAGTTGATATCGTTCAGCAATTGCAACAGATCCCGGATGGTGCCTTCAAGTGTCTGCACCGGTTGATGTTCGGGTGCCAGTTGTTTGTAGAGCGAAAAGTCGACCTTGTACGAACGGTTGTCGGGTGAGGCGTCGGGATTGATCGAATAACTGGCCCCGGGGACCGCCTCGGCCACGGCCTGCGCCAGATCGCGGATCTGATAATTCCACACATCCGACCCGGCATTGACCGCCAGCCACTGGCCACCGGCATCTTCGGTCCGGGTGATCGCCCAGTCGATGGCCCGCGCCATGTCGCGCACATCGATCAGCGGCCGCCACGGGCTACCGTCGCTCAGCACGGTGATCTTGCCTGCGGTGGTGGCGCAGGCGGCAAAGTCATTCAGCACTAGATCAAGCCGCAACCGGGGCGACGGCCCACAGGCGGTGGCAAAACGCAGCGCGGTACGCAGCATCCCAGGCGTGTCCATGGCCTCCAGCGCGCGCTCGGTCCCGATTTTGCTGCGGGCATAGGCCGTCAACGGATTCAGGGGCGCATCCTCCGATCGTGCGTCGCCCTCGGCAAAGCCATAGACCGAACAGCTAGAGGCGAAGACAAAGCGCGATACTCTGGCCTCGGCGGCCAGATGTGCAGCGTGGACGATGGCGTCCTGATTGATTTCCGTGGTGACGGTTTCGAACCGCGCGCCCATCGGATCGTTCGAAATGGCCGCCAGCGCAACAACCGCATCAGCCCCTTGAAACAGCGACGCATCGATGTCGCGAATATCCGCGATGATCTGTTGGTTCAGAACCCGTTCGGGCCACGCATCATGCGTGGTCAACCTGTCCGAGAAAAACCCGGGATCAAGGCCGATCAGATTGGCGTTGGGATAGGATTTCCGCAAGGTCGCAGCCACGACCGGGCCAATATAGCCCAGATTGCCAAGCAGGATAATTTTCGGAGCGGAACCCAGCGTCATTCCCAGACCTTCCATGGAGCATTGCCTTCCTGCCAGCGCGCTTCAAGCTGACGGCGGTCGCGGAGCGTATCCATCGGCTGCCAGAAACCTTTATGGCGAAACGCCATCAGATCGCCGTCTGCGGCCAGTGTTTCAAGCGGGGCGCGTTCCCAGATCGCGCCGTCATCGTCCAGTAGATCACCGACCGAAGGATGCAGCACGAAGAACCCGCCATTGATAAAGCCGCCATCACCGCCCGGCTTTTCGGCGAAACGCTCGATCTGATCGCTGGCCAGTTCCAACGCGCCGAAACGTCCTGGTGGCACGACTGCGGTGAGTGTGGCGCGCTTGCCATGGCTTTTGTGGAACGCAACCAGCGCGCTGACATCGACATTCCCGACCCCGTCGCCATAGGTCATGCAAAAGGCCTCTTCATCCTTGAGCAGATGCATGACACGACGCAGCCGTCCCCCGGTCTGGCTGTCTTCGCCGGTATCGACCAGCGTCACGCGCCACGGTTCCGATTTACTGTTTGCAATCTCAAGCCCACCATTGGCCAGATCGATCGTGACGTCCGAGCTGTGCAGAAAGAAATTCGCGAAGTATTCCTTGATAACGTAACCCTTGTAGCCAAGGCAGACGATGAAATCGGTGATGCCGTGGGTGGCATAGATTTTCATGATATGCCAGATGATCGGTTTTCCCCCGATCTCGACCATGGGTTTCGGTATCCTGACGGTTTCTTCGCTGAGCCGGGTGCCTAAACCACCGGCCAGAATAACGCACTTCATAAAATTGCTCCCTCGTTAACAACGAAGCCAGCCACCAATTTTCAGGTCCTGAACCCGGACCCGACGTGACTTGATCCTACAAACACTCGCAAGCAGTAGGACGGGAGCGGTTCGCCCATGTCAAGATTCACAAGGCTTCGAGTCATGATGCATCCGATTTCCGGGTGCTATGGTACCCGCGTATGCACAATATGATGGATGAGGGGGTATTGTTGATGCGCCCTCCCGCGTCAGAGCTATGGGCAGATCGTAACACATTCTGCGGTGCGAATGGATGGCGCGGTGGGTCAGAGACATGGTGCCCGTCGCAGCAGCGTTTCGAGTTTGACAATGGTGATTTCGAAACGTGGAAAGGTGGTTTTCAGGATGAATAACTGTTTTACTATTCAATACGTTGAAAGCCTCATCCGCTGCCTGGAAGGTGCCCGCGATTGTGTTCCCTGCAAGCCGGACACCCGTTTTCAGGAAAGGTGATCGAGGCTTCCAGGCGGTCCGGGTCTTTGGGTTCGGGCGCTGTCAGTGCCCGCTTACCCATGCTTCCATTTCGCCCTGCACAGGGAAACAGAAATGGCGGGCAGGCATTCCTTTTGAGGGGCCATTAGGAATTTGTTGTGAATCGACAATAACCTCTTGTACCGTGAGATAAGGGTTTTTGTATGGATGTTAGTGATTTGCCAAAAAATATTGTTCCAGTCGTAGTTATAGGGGGTGGGCCAGCGGGTCTGACAGCCGCCTACGAACTCCAGAAGCTGAGTGATACGCATGTTCCCCGGGTTTTTGAGGCCTCGGATATGGTGGGGGGCATTTCGCGAACCGAAACGCATAAAGGCTACCGCTTCGACATTGGCGGGCACCGGTTTTTCACCAAGGTGCAGGAAGTCGAGGATATGTGGCACGAGGTGATGGGCGATGACTTTATCACCGTGCAACGCCTGAGCCGCATCTTCTACCGTAACAAATTTTATGATTATCCGCTGCGTATCTTCAACGCTTTGGGCAATATCGGCCCTTATGAGACCTATAAGATCATCGGCAGCTTCATCAAATGGAAGCTGCGGCCCAAGCCGCAGGAAGATACCTTTGAAGAATGGGTAATCAACCGCTTTGGCGGGCGGCTCTATATGCATTTCTTCCACAGCTACACCAAGAAGGTCTGGGGTATCCCGCCCTCGGAAATCCGGGCGGACTGGGCTGCGCAGCGGATCAAGAACCTGTCTTTGCCCAAAGCAGTCTGGAACGCGATTTCGGGCGCAAATGACACGGCCAGCCTGATTGAGGAATTCCAATATCCCCGCCTCGGGCCTGGTATGATGTGGGAAAAGACCCAGGATCTGATCAAGGAAAAGGGCGGGTCGGTCGAAACCCGTTCCGAAGTGATCAAGGTGAACCGCGAGGACAACCGGGTCACCTCGATTGATGTACGTCACTGGACGGAAGACGGCGAAAAACACATTGAGAGGGTGGAAGGCACGGAGTTCATCAATTCCATGGCGGTGCGCGATCTGATCCACGCTTTTGATCCGCCGCCGCCGCCCGAGGTTGTCGAGGCGGCAGACCGCCTGCGGTATCGCGATTTCCTGATCGTGACCCTGATTCTGGATCATGCTGACCCGTTCCCGGACAACTGGATCTACATCCACAGCCCCAAGGTGAAGGTTGGTCGTATCCAGAATTTCCGGGCCTGGTCCAAGGAAATGCTGCCCGATCAGAACACCGCGTCGATCGGGATGGAGTATTTCTGCCAGAAAGGTGACGGGTTGTGGTCATCTGCTGACGAGGATCTCAAGCATCTTGCCAGTGAAGAGCTTGAAAAACTCGGTTTGGCCAAGGCCGGTGATGTTATTGATTGTGCGGTTATCCGACAGCCCAAGGCTTATCCAGTCTATGACAGCGAGTACAAGGATGCACTGGACACGGTCAGCGGCTGGCTGAAGACGCTCGAGAACTTCCAGACTGTCGGTCGCAATGGTCTGCACCGCTATAACAATCAGGATCACTCGATGCTGTCGGCGATGTATGCTGCCCGCAATATCATGGGTGAGAACCATGATGTGTGGGATGTGAATGTCGAACGGTCCTATCACGAGGAGTTCGAAGCCGACACCAAGGAGAAGTCGGCTGATAAGAAGGCATTCCGCAAAAGCACTGCACTCTGATCCCTGACCTTCAGCTCCCGGGGCTGCGCACTTGCGGGTTCAGAGTGACTTGAGCTGGCCATGCCTACCGGATGGTCTGAAATGCACATGAAACGGACGCAGGTTATTTGTTTCCTCAATTCCGCCAATGAAAACAGATTTTCTGTATTGATACCGCATCGTGCCTGCAATCCATCCGGCTGGCACAAAACACGTAACCTAGCGAGAATTACATGGTATCAGTAAATCGGTTGATTGAAGAAGCCTACATTCAGCAGGAAAACAACATGGTTTTTACTGTACGATTGGCGACTGCTGTATTTTGATGAGTTTGTATATGACGTGATGGTATTGCGGCTTTCAATAATCCTGATTGTACTGACTGGCATTGTGCTGGCTGGTCAGGATGTTGCGGCGATACTGGCGGCAAAATCGGCGCTGGCAGATGGTGCCTCGCCCTACTTCATCGCAAGTGAAGTGCTGTTTTTGTATATCTGGGTGCCGTTGGCGGTTATGTCGGCATCAGCGTTGTTTGTTGCACCGGGCCTGCTTTTGGCATTGGGAATTGCAACACCCAGGGATCGTTTCGAACACTGGCTGCTCAAGGGATTCACGTTTTCCCTGTTTGGTGTGCCGGCCGCCGCGGCTGCGGTGCAGGCCATCAGCGGCATTCCCATGACCGGGGCGGCCTTCACCTTTCTGAGCGTTCTGCTCTGCCTGCCCGGCATTGGCCTGATCTCTGCCCGATCCAATCCGGATATCTTCCAGGGTAGGGGATGGGATGTCGCCGGTATGATCCTGCTGCCACTGGCGGTACTGATCCTGATGTCGCCCAAGTTCTATTGGGAGGCGCTGAATGATGACGGCGCACACAGTTTCCTGAACGCGATGCTGTTCATAACCCGTGGCCTGCCGTTCTGGCCACCGGAGTCCGGGGCGATCGGTGGCTATCCGACCCCGAAGATGGTGACGGAGACCTTCCTGCAAACCGGGTTTATGCGGTTCTTCGGGCCTTACGAAGTTTCCATTCGCCTGGCCTATCTGCCCGGTCTTTCGATCCTGTTTGGGGTCATGCTGGGTTTTGTACGCACTCCGGACGGGCGTACAGATGCACGCTCTGTTCTCGGGCTTGGGGCTGCGCTGTTGCTGTTTTCCTTCGTGATGGCGTTCAACCCGTCCTACAATCCGTATTTTGCTGATATCGCCCTGCCCATGACCCGCGAGCCGATGATTCTGCTGGGGGTGCTGGGCTATATCCTGTTCTTTACCGAGCGGAGATTTGGCTGGATGGCGGGTGTGTCCACGTTGGCGTTGATGACCGCGCCGAACGGTATTCTGCTGATTGGTTTCTTCCTGATTTCCTATTTCCTGCTGACTCGGCCCTTGCCGTTCCGGCAGGTGATCGCCGGAGGAGTGATCGCCGTTGGCGTCGTGATCCTGGCATCGCTGCTTGAAATGGTGCTGCGGTCGTGGGGGCTGACAAGTGTGTCCAGTGAGTTCAACACGGGCAGCATCCTGCGCCGCCTACGGTTTGTCACGATCTTTGACACCGGACGGTTCCTGTTCTGGCTGCTGCCCTGCGGAATATTGCCCGGTCTCGCATTGCTGGCGTGGCGCTGGCAGGACAAGCTGTCCAAAACCCTGACCCTGACCGTTATCGCCTATGTTCTGTTTTTCTATGTTCAAGCCTATCGCATCCTTCCGCATCATTTCGCACCCGCCGCAGTCATTCCGCTGATCATTTTCTGGCGGCTGCGCCCGGTTCAGGCTGCGCCTGCACCGGCGCTGGTCTGTGCTCTGGCCGGGGTGGCGGTCAGCGCCTGGATCAGCTGGCCGGAAACGCTGCGCCCGTTTACCCTGACGCGGGACTTGGGGTATCGCATTGCCATTGAAACCGAGACCGCCCCGTTCCCTGATCTGGACGAGATACGCGTCGTGCAGGCGCTGCTCGGTGAAGCCTTCCCGCCGATCTGGACACAGGCCGAGCTTGAAAGCCGCTATATGGCCGGTGGGCTTTCGGTTTATGTGCATGCCGGAATGCCTGCACCGGACAACACCGTCGCGGACTATTTCATCCGTGCCGCATCCGAACCTCTACAAAACGGAGAGGTCATGATCGGCGAAGTGGTCGAAGATCGGATCCTGGTGGTGCGTGATCGGGCCGCTTACGAAAGCGACCTTGGGAACACCGACGTTCCGATCAGCATTGCGCGTGTCTATCACGTGCCATTTGACACAATTTTCGGACATGGAACGCGCGAAACGCTGTACCCGGTGTGGGATATCGCGAAAATTGCGGGGTTAAGGTAGCCGATGTCTGTGCAACAATGTTTTTGCCCGAAAAGCCAAAAGCGGGCGGTTAAGTGGAGAACTTTATGAAGCAGAATCTCACCAAGCTGGTTGAAACCTATCCACTCCTCCAGAAGCCAGCCTATTTCGCATATATCGGTGTGGTCAGCACCCGGAATTTCAGCCGCCGATTTGCCATGAACAATCTTGGTTACACGCCCAAGCAGGTCTCGGACCGTGGGCAGGACATGTGGGTGATCAACGAAGTCTATAACGGCAAGCGCAACGGATTTTTTGTCGAACTGGGTGCTGCGGACGGGTTTTCCGATTCCAACACCTTTGCCCTGGAAAAGCATTATGGCTGGACCGGGTTGCTGATCGAGCCCAATCCGGTCAATTACAACAAGATCATCAACTGGCATCATCGTTCGGCCACGCCAGTCCCGCTGGCCGTCGACCCCGAACCCGGCCAGCTGGAATTCATGATCGACGGTCAGCGCAGCAGCCTGCTGGTGGATGAGGCCGACAACATGACCGAGCGCCGCGCCGCGAAACTGGCCAAGTTCCGCGAGAAGGGCAAGGTTGTCACTGTAGAAGCTGTGCCTCTGGATGAGGTGTTCGACCGCTATGACGCGCCAAAGGATATCGACTATTTCAGCCTGGATGTCGAAGGGTCGGAGACGCGGATTTTGCGCGATTTCCCGTTCGATAAGTACCGCTTCCTAGCGATGACAATCGAACGCCCGACGCCCGAGCTTAACGAGTTGCTGTTTGCCAACGGGTATCATTTCGTGCGCAATTCGCTTTACGACACGTTCTATGTGCACGAAAGCAACCCGCGTTTCGACCAGATCGAAAAACTGCCGTTCGAGCAGCTGCCCGCCAAGCAGTTCTGATCCCGGCCCGTTTAATCAGCCATGTCACGCGATCTGTCAGTTTCGCGTGACGCGCAGTTTCTGCTTTTGCCCCAAGACGTGATATTCGAACAGGCACCAGACATAGACGGTGGCGGAATAGACGTAATAGACCTGATGGTAGAGCAGGCATTTGAACGCAAACCACGGCCCGCCATGCCCGGCCATGGCACGAACCAGATCCAGGTTGGCGACAAAAGCCGCCGCCAGCACCAGCAGGGGCAGGGGCCAGGTCCCCGGCCAGAACGGCAGGGCCAGAAGCGACAGCAGCAACAGCCCGGCCAGCGCGGCCCGGATGCGTTCAGCCATCGAGGTGTTCAGATCATCGGTCAGCCCCTCGCGTGAAATCATCAGCCGCGACCAGGGTAGGGCGCGGCAGAAGATATCGGTGCTCAGGCTGTTGCGCATGGTCCAGACTTTCAGGTGCTTGCCCTGCAGCCGGGGCTCGACAAGAATGCGCCGCCCGGTTCCCGCGATCCGGTAGCCCAGTTCGATATCCTCGATCGAGGGGACCTCGTAGGTTTTCACATCAAATCCGCCGACCTCGTTGAACACATCGCGGCGGATTGCGCCGCAGCCGGCCCAAAAGGTGCGGGCCTCGCGCTGCGCGCGCTGATGGTGATAGCGGTGCAGCAGGTTCTTGTAGCGCGAAAACCAGGCCTGCCCGTCCGGCGCATCGTCATACGAGCCAAACACCGCCCCGACATTGTCTTCGGACATCGCGCTGCGGATATGTTCGGCCCCGTCCGGCCAGGCGATGACATCGGAATCGACGAACCACAGAATGTCACCCGTGGCATGTTCGGCAGCCAGATTGCGCGCCGCCCCCGGCCCGCCATTGACCGGCGTGGTCAGAACGCTTGCCCCCATTTCGCGCGCCAGTGCGGCGGTGCCGTCGGGGGACTGGTCATCCACCACCAGAACCTCCTGCACCTGACCGGTGTTCAGCATCTCGATCAGGGGGGGCAGGACGCGGGGCAGCAGGTGCTCGGCATTATAGGCGGGCATGACCACGCTGATGGAAAGGGATTTATCTGAAGTCACGGGGTTTCTCCGGCAGTGGCGCGCGGCGGTCCTGACCGCTGAACTAGAAAAAGAAAGGCGGCTGTAAAAGGAAGCAGCCACATCACACGCGCACCATAGCGGTCTGCGGGTTGGGAAACACCGCCACAGACCAGCGCGTTGACCGCTATTCCGATCAGAAGGAACAGCGCAAACAATCTCAGCGACGGCGCCACCCTTCCGGGCCACAGCAGCAATACGAGCACGACAATCGCTGAAATCAGATAGATCACTGCGTGGATGGAATTGACCGGTCCCAGCCAGGGCTGATCACGGGTCAGAACGACATTGTCGAGAACCGCCAGCTGCGCCTCGGGCAGCCCCGAAAGCGATTTTGCATTATTGATGACAGCCTCGTTCGGAATGGTCATCTTGATGCTGTTCATACCCAACTGCTCTGCCGCATTGCCGCCAAGGGCCAGGATCGTACCAAAGGGACGCGCCGCCAGAACCTGCAGAAAGAAAGCACGCTGTTCGGCGGCCACGGCCTGCTGATCCTCGATCGGCATCAACCGGAAGGATCCAAGGTTTTCAGAGCGTTCGAAAATGATATGGGTGGCGGTAAGGCGGTAAGGGTCATCGGACCAGGACAGCGCCTCGTGCAGGGCGCAGGTCGCCAGATCGTCCCGGGGGCACACATCGTTGAGATAGGCCAGTCCGGGACCATCCACAATCAGACGCGCAGTGATATGAGGGGTGTAAAGCACCTCTTTTTTGGTGACGGTTTCGGCCGCGAATTCGAACGCCTTGCGCTCGGCAATGGCCAGAACGACCAGCCCCGTGACAAACGCTGCCGCAAGCCAGCGCCCCTGCCCAAGGCGTAGCAGGGCCGCCAGTACGGCAAAGGGCACCATCAGCACGGCAATCCCCAGATGTGAAGGGTGCAGCACAATGGCAAAGCCGGCCAGCGCCAGCGCCCCCAGCCATTCCAGCGGATGCATGTAACGGCCCGCGACAACAACCGCCGCAATCAGGATCAGCATCACCGATGTGAAAATGTCCGGCATGACATAGGCGACATAGAAAGGCAGCGCGGTCGTCGAGGCGGCCAACAGTGGAATGCTCACCAGTTGAAGCGTGCTGCGCCCTGTCTGCGCGGTACGTTGCAGCACCCGCATGGCCAACCAGACCGCAAGCAGCAGCATCGCCAGATGGACGCCCGCAACCCCGCCCAATGCATCGGCGCGCCAGAATGCGGCAACCAGCAGCGCATAGACCATCGAGCGGGACCCACCGGTTGTTTGGTCTTTTTTGCCGGACCCTTCGGCCCCCGCATTGCCTGCTCCGACCTCCTCACCATCCTGTTCCCGCTCGGGCAAAATCAAGGACAGCGCCGCATCGCCCTGCTGAAAATAGCTCCCGGTATCAAAGTAATAGAGCGGCCCCCGGTTGATCGCCAGAACTGCCAGACAGCCGATCACCGTCGCGGCCAACAGGACAAAAGCCCAAAGCCGTCGGGACGATCTGTCTGAGACATCCTGTGCAGTCATTACCGCCCTATACGTTCTTCACCGCCATGGCGGTTCGCTCAAAATAGGTGATGGTCGCCTTCAGCCCCTCTTCCAGCGGCACCCTGGGGGTCCAGCCCAACTGCTCGCGGGCCCGGGTGATGTCCGGCTGACGCTGGATCGGATCGTCCTGCGGCAGCGGGCGGAACACCAGTTCCGATTTCGAACCGGTCAGGCGGATCACGGATTCAGCCAGTTCCCTGATGCTCAGTTCGACCGGGTTGCCCAGATTGATCGGCCCGGTCACATCGTTTGGCGACTCCATCAGATGGATCAATCCGTCGATCAGATCCGAGACGAAACAGAACGACCGCGTCTGGCTGCCATCGCCGTAGATGGTGATCGGCTCACCGGCCAGGGCCTGCATGATGAAGTTGGACACCACGCGCCCGTCATCGGGATGCATGTTCGGTCCGTATGTGTTGAAAATCCGCGCCACCTTGATCGGCAGGCTGTGCTGCCGGTGATAATCAAAGAACAGCGTCTCGGCGCAGCGCTTGCCTTCATCATAACATGAGCGCGGCCCGATCGGATTGACATGGCCCACGTAATCCTCGGTCTGCGGATGGATTTGCGGGTCGCCATACACCTCAGAGGTCGACGCCTGCAGGATGCGCGCACCCACTCGCTTGGCCAGCCCCAGCATGTTGATCGCACCATGAACGGCTGTCTTGGTCGTCTGCACCGGATCGTGCTGGTAGTGGAAGGGCGAGGCGGGACAGGCCAGATTGTAAATCTCGTCCACCTCGACATAGAGCGGAAAGGTCACGTCATGGCGCATGACTTCGAACCGGGGGTTGCTCAGAAGATGACGCAGGTTCCCGCGCCGCCCGGTAAAGAAGTTGTCGACACATAAAACCTCGTACCCGCGCTCCAGCAGGGTCGCGCAAAGATGCGAGCCCAGAAACCCGGCCCCTCCGGTCACCAAAATCCGTTTGGCGTCGAGATGCATGTCATTGGGATCAAAATCAGGCGCGTTCATCAGCGTCCCCGGTCACTTTCACCATCTCTGGCTCAACACCCATTCGCATCATCTCCTCGCTAATAGGCAGGCACTGAATAAACAAACGGCTCAGCGAAAATTCCGATCGAGAATGCATGCCTGAACTTGGTACAATATCAGTTCAACGCTACACGAATCTTCCCAAGCGTCGAAGGAGAAATATAGCCGCCCCCCTGCTTCGGTGTTTTTTTCCCGCCGGGTGCAAATTGTGGAGGTCTGCGGGAGTTTTGACGGCGGACAATCCGCACATCAAGCGGGAATTGTTTCCCCTGATTCCAGAAGCATACAGGTGTTCGGTGCCTAAAATGGCCTTGGAAAACAGCGGATGCGCGCATGGGCCACGCCTCGCAAATGCCAGTTTCGCTTCGGATTCGTTCACATAGGGGAAACAAACATGAGGTTATGGTCGCATTATGTTACGTGCAGCGCCCTAATGCCCCAGAAATGCCGCATTTTTTCAAAAAAGCCTTCGCAATCAGATGAAGATAAGGTAAATATTTCAGGAGTTAGGTTCCACGCAATAGATGCGTGTGATTGTCTGTGTAAAGGTCGAGGGTGGGAATTTGATGCTTAAATCTTTGAAAATGATGGCTGCGGGGCTTTTCGCTGCCGTAGTGATGACAGGATCAGCCAGCGCGCTGACCGTGGTTTCGCCTGGCAACAGCTATGACATTACGTCCGATAACCTCTTTATCGGCACTGTCGGCACCAATGGTGGCCCCGGCATGTATTCGGTGAACTTCACATCACCGATTGATCCGCTTAAAGCGATCGCGAACGCATCTGTTACAGTCAACGTGCTGGGCACGTTCACTGGTCTGACGATGAGCTGGATCGACGCGGCCAATCCTGCCAACGTTCTGGCGTCAACATCAATTCTTGGCGGTGTTCAGACAACGCTTAGCACGCTCTTCAGCAGCGTAGCACCGAATTCTTTGAGCCAGAACTTGGTGTTCAGCTGGGCTGATTCACAGTCGGCAAATGGTGGTCCGATTACGTTTGACTTTGACGTGGCTGCAGTTCCGCTGCCGGCTGGTGGCCTGCTGCTGCTGACCGCGCTGGGTGGTCTGGCGCTGACACGCCGTCGCAAGACAGCCTGAGCAAAGCGTATAAATCTGACGGATATGGGAAGGGACCGCTCTGCGGTCCCTTTTCCTTTGGTCTGTTCAGATATTGCCGCCAACGGCCTGACGCAGCATCCAGAGCATCCGCTGACATCTGAGTCGGAACAGTGTGGATACCGCCCGCAAAACCTCACCGGCTGAGGCCAGCTTGTCGCTGGACAGGACTTTCGGGATATGCACGATCGCGCTGGCGGGCATGGCCAGCCCACGGATCGCCCATCGCAGGCGTGCGGCGGCCCCCGTTCCGTTCAACTGATAGGCCTCTTGTGTCGTGCGTCGCCATTTCGCTCTGAGGGCAGGCCAATCCTGCCGCGATGGATGGCTGACCTGAAACGTGTCTTCGTAAATCAGGCTATAGCCGCGGGCGACGGCGCGCATGGTCCATTCCCGGTCTTCCGACACACCATTGATGAACCCGCCGATTGCATCGAACACATCACGCCGGGTCAGCAGGTTGCCCGCGCCGGAAAACCCCTGCACCTCGATATAGCGGCGAAAGTTGAAGGCAAACACCGCCTCGAACGCCTCGGCGCCATTGCGTGGGGGAGGGGTTTCGTCAAAGACATCGACCCGCCCGCCAATCAGATCGGCCCGGTCGGCAATCCGGCGCCCGACTGTCAGCCAGTCCGGCGCGGGAACACAATCCGCATCGATGAAGAACAGCCGCGATGCGGTGGTTTCCGCCACCCCGCGATTGCGGGCATGCGCCGCCCCTTTTTGCGGTTCCACCACAAAACGCACCTTGGGAAAGGCCTGCTGTATACCGTCCAGTGAAACGGGGGATGCATTATCGACAACAACAACTTCCGTCCCTGTCAGATCATTCTCTCTGAGGGCCTGAAGGCATCTCTCCAGCCGGGGCAGATCGTTGTAGTGGGGAATAATGACCGCGTCAGTAGCTGCCGTACTCATTGCCGAATGCCCCACTGATATAACGGCATTTGTTCAGCACGATACCCATGACCTTTGTCAGCTCTGCCAACTGCTGCTCGGCAACATCGATGTGATCGATGCTGGTCTCTTCTGCGGCTGCCAGAAGCAGGGCACAATCGACATTTCTCAGGAACCCGTGACTGTCATCGCTCGCCATCAGCGGCGGTGTATCGAACAGCATGATATCAGGTTTGTATTCGGCCTCGATCTGCTCCAGCGCCTCGATCATCCGTTTGCTTTGCAAAATTTCCGCTGGGTTGCGTGTCGGCGTGTAGTTCAGGCCGAAAATCACATTTTCCCCATGGCGCAGAGCGTGCTCGTGAAAAGGCACGTTCCCCTGAATGACGTCCGCCATGCTGTAATTGCCGGATTGTTTCAGAATCTCGGCCAGCCCCCGGCGTCGCATGTCGAAATCTATCACTATCGTCCGCAGATCTTCCTGCCGTCCCAGGCTAAAGGCCAGATTTGCTGCCGTCGTACTCTTGCCGCAACCGCTGTAAGGTGACGTGATGGCGACACGGCGCCAGCCGTTGGACTGGATCTGCTGTAACATCTTGGTCCGCAGCATGTCATAGGGCGTTGCATTTGGTCCGCCACGATATGACATCAGGCGGTTGTGGGATATGAGGCGCGCCTCGATTTTGATCTCTGGCACCGACAGCCAGATATCCTCATCAGCATTCGCCTCAGGAACATGGCGCTGCTCGTCAGTCAACGGCAGAGGTTGTGGTTGGCGACTGTCGCGCGCCTCACGGGCTTTCTGAATCGCCTGCTGAAGACGTTCCATTACAGTTTCCCTAACTTAACGAGGACAGAAATCACCAATATACCTCCAGTTTGTCGATTACTCTCTCAGTAATCAAATCCAACGGCAGATAATAAGTATGCACTGCCCAAACCCCTGCGGACACGCCTACTAGAATCGCGATAACGATGCTCACCCAAGTCACCCGCTGCATCATCACTTCGCCCTTGGAGCGCGCATAAGGGATGGTGGCGATTGGCCAAACGTCCAGCTTATTAATCAAGTCTTCCGGCCGGCGCGCAGCTTTGTTCAACAACTCCAGCAAGACAACCAGCCCCAACCCCAACGCAATGCCAAAAAACGTCCCGCCGCCTGCAATCATCAGGCGGTCGGGTCTGGTTGGCGAACTTGGCACGGAGGGATGTTCGATCACCGAAATACGCTGCCCCTGCGAGGTGACTTCAATGCGCTCGCCGGTAGAGGCCGATGCCAAGCGGCTGACTGCAGTGTTATACTGAGCCTGGATGTTGCTGTGATCACGCTGCAGTTCCGCCAGCGTGATTGCGTTTGCCGGTGTCTGATCAATTGTCAGGGTTACTTTTTCAAGGCTTTCCTCAGTTATAGTCCGTTGGGATTCAAGTGCAGCTATTTGTGAATCAAGCTGGGCCAGTTGAAGATCGAGTGTCGAATTACCCGTCTGTTGGCCAGATGGCGCAGCATTGGTGGCCTGTTCATTTGCGACAACTTCTTCCAGACGGCTTATCCGGGCCCGCAGTATCTTAATCTGCGGGCTGGTTTCAGAATAGATTCCCAGCTGATTGTCCAACTGGTTGCGCAATTGACTGAGCTGCTGCTGCGCCTGTGTCTGAGGCTGTTGTACGGCGGTGGTGATCTGGCCGGTCGTACTATAGATATCTAGAAGTTTTTCACGCTGATCGCGGAGCGAGAAAATCTGTTGATCCGTTTGCTGAAGGTTGGCCTGCAACGACCCCTGCTGTGCCATCCGGAACTGTAGACTGGAAGGCAAAGCGCCGGAATTCTCCTGCTGGAACTCAAGAATCCGCGCGCTGCGCTTGTCAAGCTCATCGCTCAGACGCTCAACCTCCTGTTCAAAGAATTCCAGCGTGTCTGAAGCTCGTTCCTTGCGATAGGTAACATCAAGCTTCTGAATTTCCGTCAGGTATTCATTCAGCACCCCGGCTGCTATTTGCCCGGTTCTGCCTTCAAATGTGATGGTCATCAGGTTCGCCTGATTGCGACCGGCTGAGATGCGCACATTTGTTTTGGCACGCAACTCATTGATGATCTCGTCAGGGCTGGCTTCTTCCTGATTTGGCAGCACTGCGAACTTTCGAGAAATGTCCAGAAGAACAGGGCGCGTCAGCAGCCGTTGCTCGACGATCTGCAGTTGTTCAAATGCCGGTGTCGTAACGGTACTGGCGGCCAGACTGCCCGGAATCTGTGGAGATTCAACGATCAGTCGCATCTGCGAAACATAGGATGGTGGCAGGATCATCGCGACAGTAATCGACAGCGCGGAGACAATCGTCGCCACAACAAGGAAATACTGAAACCGTCTCAGAAAAATGGAGAAGTAATAACGAACAGGGCTCATGTCAGACTATCAGCTCCTTCTCGAGTGAATTTCCTCCAAAGAACACGCCGTCATCGACCACTTGATTTACAACTCCCTCATCGACCCTTTCCGCCTCATTGGTCCAAGCGTAAAGCAGGGCGAAATCGCAAAACTGATTTACCAGGCGAGGAACACCGCGGGTCTGCTGAAAGATCAGCTCGCAGGCTTCTTTTGAAAACTCGCCGCCCGAACCGCCAGCCGTTTTCATCCTGTGCCCAATATAGGCTTCAACCGACTCCTCATCCATCCGCTCCAGGTGAAAACTTGCGGCCACACGCTGCGTTAGCTGGCGCATTTTAGGATCCAGAACCATGTCGCGCAATTCAGGCTGGCCAACCAGAACAAGCTGGATCAGCTCATCCGTGTTTGCATTGATATTGGTCAGCATGCGGATTTCTTCCAAACCTTCGACAGTCAGGTTCTGCGCTTCGTCGAAGATCAGAACCACGCGCCGCCCTTCTGCATATTCCGCGACCAGGAAATCCTGTAGTTCCCGGAACAGCTGTACATAGGGGGCGTCGTTGTCGATTGGCAGGCCTAAAGCATGCAGGACCCATTGTAACAGCTCTCCCCGGCCGCCTTGCGCATTCGAGATCAGCCCAACGGTGATCGAATCTTCCATTTCACTGAGAAGGTGCTGTACCAGGGTTGTTTTCCCAGCCCCGATCTCACCCGTCAGCACTGTGATTGGTGCGCAGCTCATTATGCCGAATTGCAACACCGAATAGCCGCGCTTGTGCAGCGGTGACCAGTACATAAATCCAGGATCTGGCAGCAGTGTGAAGGGCCGCCGGTTGAGCCCGAAATAATCTAGATAAAACCCGTCACTGGACGCCATTGCACCTCGGTTACCTTCCGCCTTGTCAAACCTTGCACCGGCCCCCTGGAGATTATCCGAACTCATACTCTGAACCACCAGAAATCCTTCACATTAAAGAACACATCACATAAACAAAAAGTACTTGGGTACGACTTTGCCACAAAATCAAGATAGCAGGCACCACTAAACTGCGCACGCGGTGAATTGACCTGCCCTCCCCCTCAATCAGAAGTATTTCCAGAAATTGTTTCCATCTACACCTTTAGAAAAAGGCCCAGCGAAGGGGCGCAGCAATCTGGCCTGAGCACAGAGCAAAAAGGCCTCGGAGAGACCAGATTCAGATTCAAAAGCACAAAACTTCATCCATTGTCATCGGGTGGGAAACGATAATTCATGAACTTTCAACAGATCAGTCGGGCAAAGTTTCGCGATACCGTCAGAAAACGCTCGTATTCAGTGGTTCTGAGATGTGCGTGTCAGTATTAATGTTTTGCAAGCCAGACTGAATTTGTTAACACTTGGTTACGGGAAAGTGGCCTCGCGAGTGAGTAAGCGCAGGGTCGAAGTGATATAATAATACAAGAATTTTACTATATGTAGTTGAGGTCGAGCGTGTTCTGTTCCTGAGTTTGGTAAGTGGTTCGTGAGTATTTGTGTGTGTTGGGGGTTTAAATAGTGACAAGTCATTCAAAAGACGTGGCCGACGCTGGCGCGGGCTACTCTAGCATCTCTGTTATGCCAACCTCAGTGCAATATTCTGGGTTCTACAGGGGTGTCGGAAAGCGCATTGTTGATATTGCGTTTACATTGCTTGCAGCACCTTTCGTCGTTCCGGTGGTTGCGCTTTTGGCCGTATTTCTGACCTTTCAGGGCGTGACGCCGTTTTACCGACAGGAGCGAGTTGGCAAGAACGGCAAGATTTTCAAAATGCTGAAAATCCGCACAATGGTGCATGACGCTGATGCGGTGCTCCAGAAATATCTGGATGCCAATCCCGAAGCGCGTGAAGAGTGGAACCGAAACCAGAAACTGCGCAATGACCCACGCATCATCAAATTCGGTACTTTCCTGCGCAAAACCTCGATGGATGAGTTGCCGCAGTTCTGGAACGTTCTTGTGGGTGAGATGTCCATGATCGGCCCCCGCCCGATGATGGTGAACCAGCAGGACTTGTATCCCGGTGAACTGTATTACTCGATGCTTCCCGGCATCACGGGGCAATGGCAGGTTTCCAAGCGCAACAATTCCTCGTTTGCCGAACGGGCCCAACACGACGCCGAATATTGGAAAGACATGTCTTTTTCCTCCGATCTTTCGATCCTGATGCGAACGGTTTCAGTCGTTCTGCGCGGCACAGGCTGTTGACACCGGGGGCTGTCCCCGAATGTAGTCGAGCAGAACCCAGTATCTTTCGTCTTCGGAAATCTGAGTCATGACCGTATTAAGCAAATCCCGCTTTCCGATCGGCAATCGTCTGGCGATTGTCTTTCTAAGCCTATCTCTGCTTCTGAGCGCCTGCGATACCGCTGAGGAGCGGGCAGAAGCTCATTTCCGGGCGGGGTTGGCACATCTGGAACAAGGTGATGTCGAACGTGCGCTTGTCGAATTCAAAAATGTATTCAAGCTCAACGGTCAGCACAAGGAAGCGCGCCTGACCTTTGCGCAGCTGGAACGAGAGCGGGGCAATCTGTCTCTCGCCTATGGTCAATATCTGCGACTGATAGAACAATATCCCGACAACCTCGAAGGGCAACGCAGTCTGGCCGAAATCGCGCTAGAGACAAGCAACTGGGATGGTGTGCGGCGTCACGGTGCTGCGGCTGCCGCACTGGCACCAGATGATGTCGAGATCAAATCCATCAACAATACGCTGGCCTATACGGACGCGGTCAGGAACGGCGACGCCATCCAACTGGAGTTTGCCGTACACACAGCCCGTGAGATGCTGGGCGCCCACCCTGATCTCCTTACGGCGCGCCAGGTCCTGATCGACTACCTTATCCGGGAACGTGACTGGCATGGAGTGCTGGAAGAGACAGGCGCGGCCCTGAAATTTGCACCGGAACAGCCAAATCTCTACTCGACCCGGCTGCAGGCGTTTCAGGAACTGGATCAGCCCGCTGAAATCGAAGTATTGCTCAAGCAGATGGCGCAGGTCTTCCCCGATGATCAGGGAATCGAGCAGGTGCTGATTCAGCATTATATCGATCAGAACAACCTGGACGCCGCGGAACGGATGCTGCGCGCCGAGGTAGAGGCGCAAGCTGAAAATCACATGCCAGCCCAGAGGCTGATCGCTTTTCTGAATGAACACCGCGACACCGAATCCGCGATTGCCGAACTGGACGGGATCATCGCGCAGGATGGCCCCAATGCCTCGCGGTTCAAGACCTTGCGCGCAACGTTGAAATTCCGCTCGGGCGATGAAGAGGCCGCCATTGCTGACATGCGGGATCTGCTCAAGGGTACAGAACGGACCGAACAGACCCGTGAGAACGAGATAGAGTTTGCTCGGATTCTGTTCCAGGTCGGCCAGCCCGAGGAAGCCCGGACCCTGATCGAAAAGGTCCTTTCCGAGGACCCCACCCAGGTGGATGCGCTCAAGTTCAAGTCGTCCTGGCTGATCGATGAAGACAATATTGGCGACGCCATTGTGCTTTTGCGCGAAGCTCTTGGTCAGGCTCCTCGTGACCCGCAACTGATGACACTGCTGGCGCAGGCTCATGAACGCAACGGGAACCGAGAGCTGATGGGTGAAATGTTGGCACTGGCGACCGAGGTCTCCCGGAATGCGCCGGAAGAGACGCTTCGCTATGTACAGTTTCTGATCGCGGATGGCGATCTGGAAATCGCCGAACGCGTTCTGGTCGATGCCCTGCGTCAGGACATGGATCAGCCAGAGCTGCTTTTCCTGCTGGGTGAGATTTACTTGGTAACACAGGATTGGGATCGTCTGGAGACGGTACAGCGCTCGATCAGCGAGCTCGGCACCCCCGAAGCACGGCGCCTGGCAAATGAGCTCAAGGCCCAGAGGCTAGCGGCTCAGCAACAGACGGACGACCTGGCGGTGTTCTTGAAGGAGTTGGCCGAAGATCCCGAATTCGGACTGCCCGCCGATATCGCCCTGATCCGCCTGATGCTGGTGCAGGGAAAAACAACCGAAGCGTTTGCCCGCCTTGATCAATTGCTTGAAGAAGATCCCAAGTCGTTACCGATCCGTCTGATCAAGGCCTATGCCCTGACCGGAAATAGAGAATATGACGAGGCCGCGCAGCTTTATCGCGCCGTTCTCATAGAACGTCCGGATATCACCAGAGCGTGGATTGCGCTGCATGCGCTTGAAACCGAACACGGCACCCCCGAAGCAGCCCAGAATATCCTGATCGAAGCGCTGGCCGCACAACCCGAAAATCCCAATCTTCTGATGCTGCAGGCGGCGGTTCATGAAGGCGCTGGCGATCTGGATCGGGCCATTTCGGTTTATGAAATCCTTTACCCGCTCAGCAATCAGTCTCTGATTGTCGCCAACAATCTGGCAAGCCTGCTGACGACACATCGCGACGATCAGGAAAGCCTGCAGCGCGCTCAGGTTTTGGCGCAGCGCCTCCGCGGCACTCGCGAACCTGCGTTCCAGGACACCTACGGTTGGCTGGCATACCGGCTGGGAAATTATGAAGAAGCGGTGGCCTATCTCGAACCTGCCGCCCGCGCGATACCTGACCATCCCTTGGTGCTTTACCATCTGGGCAAAGCGTATGATGCCGTTGGCCGGAGAGAAGACGCCGTGCGGGCATACCGGGCCGCTCAGGCGACAGGCATCCCGCTGGATGTTTCACCCTCACTGGAGGAGGAAATTGAACGTGCGAGCGTTGCCGACAATCCGGGGCAATAACACCCCGGGAAAGAGCGCTGCATTTCTGCCGCATCTCACAACCGCTGGACTCACTGCGGATTGTTTGAGGCTGCGGGAAGAGGCATAAACAGAAAAAAGTGAGAGATTTGTATATGCGGACAGTTATAGGACCATTGATCGCTTTCATTATCGCCATGATTGTGGCGACCGGGGCATGGGCGCAAAGCTCGTACCAGATTAAGCCAGGCGATGCGCTTCAGGTTGAAGTGCTTGAAGACCCCACCTTGAACCGGACAGTTCTGGTGCTACCGGATGGTTCCATAAATTTCCCGCTTGCTGGCTCGCTTCGGGCCGCTGGTCGATCGACCAATGGGCTCAGCTCTTCTCTCGCATCGGCGTTGTCCTCGAATTTCAACACGCCGCCAACCGTCTTTATCTCGGTCGCATCGCTGGCACCCCCTCCTCTTCTGGGTGGGGTGGGCGCAACCGGCCCAACCATTGATGTTTTCATCATGGGTGAAGTCAACATACCCGGAAAGTTTCTGGCGACCGAAGGTACGACCATTCTTCAGGTTTTGGCTCAGGCTGGAGGCCTGACCAATTTCGCGGCTCGCAAGCGCATCGAATTGCGCAGAGCTGACAGTAAAACAGGCGTGGTGAACAAATATATCTATAACTACAATGGATCGGGCGGTGGCATCCAAGGCAATACAGTGCTCAGAACCGGAGATGTTGTGGTCGTGCCATCACGCCGCTTGTTCGAATAGGGGCTGATACAGGTGGGGAAATCGAAATTCAGGCTGTCCACCGTTCTGGGGGGTGGGGCTGCTTTAATAATTTCAGTTATGCCAGTTGTTGGGCAGCAAACCTCAACAACGCAAACGACAACACAGCAGACCCAGCAAACGACCGTGCAACAGGCACCGGTCTCATCAACGCTTGTACAGCAATCGCCCAGCCAGCAGCTTATTTCGCAGCAGGCGCTGAGAAACCCGGCGCGGCAGGTCGGCCAACCATTGACAGGTCAACCGACCGGAACCGGAACCGGCCTGACTGTGACACTGGACTACCTGACCTCGCTCAGACATGACGACAACCTGCGTCTGACCGACCCGTCGCTGGGGGCGACCACCTGGTGGGAAAACACACTTGCCCTCGGGATTCTGAAGCAGACAACGGATTCGACGCTGAGATTCGACCTGTCAGGGCTATACCGAATCGCTAATGAACCGATTATCGGAACGGAATCCAGCTTCTCGGATCCGCTCGCACGGCTGGACTATCAGCGTATACGCGCAAACAGCCGGCTTGGTTTGCTAGCTGAATACCGAGAGAGAGATCTTGCCTTCAATCGTTCGCTGACGGACACGAACCTGGATGGCGTCATCGACGCCTCGGACGTGATTGGCACCATAGGTGATCAGGTCAATACGCGCGGTAATCTAGACTGGGAAACCGGCCTGACCGGTCCTTTGGGATTCCGCTTCACTTATAATCACCGTGAACGCAGCTATACGAACACAATCGATCCGAACCTGTTCGACAATCGGTCCGACAATTATACCGCTGCGGTTCTATTTCGGTTTTCTCCGGTTCTGCTGGGCAACCTGAGTGTCAATTACCGGGATTTCGTGGCTGATGACAACGTCCAGACTGATCGGCAAACAACTGTCGTATCAACGGGTGTGACGTATAACATTTCCCCCATCACCACCCTCAGTGCGAACATCGGTTACAGCCAGGTTGACGACACACAGCGTGCGAACAATACAAATAATGTAACAGAAGACTACGTTTGGAGTTTTGCATGGAGCAAGACGCTGCCGGACGGAACCGCCGATATTCTGTTTGACCAGATATTCGGTGTGAACGGCGCCAGAATTAACGCCACGGTCGGTCGAACTTTCCAACGCTCCAGCGGGTTGTTCGGCTTCAATGTCGGCTTCACTCGGGGACCTTTTGACGAGGTGACGCCGATTGGTCAGATCGACTACAGCTATCAGTTGGCCAGTTCTCGGATCGGCGCGACGATTCAACGGCGGGTCGGAACCAGTACACAAAGTAGGGAAACCCGTCAAACCCTAGCTTTCCTGACGTATGATTATTTCATCAACCCGGTATCCGGCCTGTCTTTTAGCGTCAATTTCATCGACCAGGAAGACGAAGGGACGGGTTCATCAAATCCAAGACAGCGCGGCACATTCAACGCCTCTTATACGCGCGCGATCACAAAGGATTGGGCGCTCAACGTAGGCTATCAGTACGAGATGGATGATCAGAACGGCTTTAAGGCGACCTCAGACGCGGTCTTCCTGACGCTTGGGCGGAGGTTCACCCTCAAACCCTGATTTTCTTTGGCCGGGTTCACACCGTCAACAAACACTCCAACCACTACGTATTGTATCGCCCTCGGATCAAAATCACGGGAGCTTGGGTCACCATGATTTCGGGACGTGTTTTATTATGCATGATGGGAAGTGATGCATCGTTTCGATTCGAAAAACGGCCGCGACAATATCATTGAAGCGGCCCGAGGCGGCCTGCCGGTCATAAACACCGCAGGGCTGTTCTGGTTTGCCCTGTTGTTGCTTGGGTCGGTGCCCGTCTTCTGGATCGGGATCGTGTCGCTGGGAGCTGCCTGGAGCACACCGGAATACAGCCATGGTCCGCTGATCCCCATCATTTCACTGTATCTGTTCCTGCGTGAACTCAGGGACATGCCGCCGCCCAATCCGGTTGTGCGTGATCGCTGGCCGGGTGTAGCGGTGATCGCCGCGGCCCTGATCATCGCCATTCTGGGAAATCTGGCGCGCATCCCTGATATCGTCACCTATGCCATGATCATCTGGACCGGTGGCGTCATGCTAACCGTATTCGGCTGGCAGCGGGGCAAATATCATCAGCTGCCCGTACTGCATCTGGTGTTCATGCTGCCCCTGCCGCAGTTCGTCTATTGGAAGCTCACGATCTTCCTGCAATGGATTTCCTCCGAACTGGGCGTGTGGTTCGTGCAACTGGCCGGTGTCTCGGTCTTTATCGAAGGCAATGTCATCGATCTGGGGGTCTACAAACTGCAGGTGGCCGAGGCCTGCTCGGGGCTGCGTTATCTGTTCCCGATCCTCAGCTTCTCGTACCTCTTTGCCCTACTTTACCGTGGCCCGATCTGGCACAAGGTGGTTCTGCTGGTTTCAGCAGCTCCGCTAACCGTGCTGATGAACTCGATCCGCATCGGTGTGATCGGAGTTCTGGTCAACCACCACGGCATCGAACATGCCGAAGGCTTCATGCATTTCTTCGAAGGCTGGATCATCTTCCTGCTTTGCGTGGCCATTCTGTTCCTGATGGCAATCGGGTTGCAGCGTCTGGCCCCAAACCCGCAGCCTTTTGCCGAGACAATCGATCTGGACACACAGGGGCTGGGCACCGTCGCACTGCGTATCTTTGGTATCCGCGCATCAGTCGCGCTGGCCATCGCAGCACTTTTGACATTGGCTGTTTCTACCGCGTGGACCCTGCGGCCCGCCTCGGAGGTAAAGCCAATCGAGCGGGATCCCTTTGTTCTCTATCCGCGCCAGTTGGGCGACTGGTCAGGTTCGACCACCAGCCTTGATCCTAATGTCGAACGGACGCTGGGTGCCAGCGACTATCTCAACGCCACTTATATCGATAGCGAGTCGGGCGATTTCGTGAACATGTTCGTGGCCTTCTACAACAAGCAGACCGATGGCGACGGCATCCATTCACCCGAGGTTTGCCTGCCGGTCGGCGGCTGGGAAATCTTCAGCCTAGAACCTTATGAGATCAACCCCGGCAACACCCCCTACGGCAACTTCACCGTCAACCGTGCGGTGATCCAGAGGGAGCTTTCAAAGCAGCTGGTCTATTACTGGTTCGAACAGCGCGGAAAGCGTATGGTCAATGACTTCCGTGCCAAGTTGAGCGTTATCCAGGACGGTTTCACCAAGGGCCGCACCGATGGCGCCTTGGTCCGCTTTGTGACCCCGATCCTGCCCGGTGAAACCGAAGCGGATGCGGATGCAAGGCTGCAGCGGTTCATGGAGCCAAGCCTGAATCGCTTGCCTCGCTTCGTGCCGTTTTGACCTCAGGTAAAATCAGGCTTTAGGTTTACCTTGATTTCAATCGATAAGGGCTGCGGTGCGCCCCAGGACAGACGAACAAAACGACACCAGAAAGCCCCCGCAATCAATCCATGGCTGAATTGCTTTGTAACACAACCACCTTATCCTGTCATAATCATCAAGTCATAGTCATCAAGCTCGATTGGAAAAGCCGAGTTGCTGAAAGTCTGAGCTTAGGTAACAGCACCTAAACGAAGGGGCCGCCAGCAAGCGACTTTTAGAGTCTTAGCCCTTCCATATCCGCTTATAAGCCGCAATCAGCGCAGGCACCTGATGGGGCCAAGCCATTTCCGCCTCGACCCGGGCTCGGCCATAACGGCCCATGACGGCGCGGCGTTCATCATCGGCCAGCAGTTCGGTGATCTTGTCAGCCATGTCCACCGGATCATTGGCCTTGGCGTAAAGCGAGGCCTCCTGCGCCGAGAACCGCCCTTCGGTCACGTTGAACTGAACGATGGGCTTCTCAAATGCCATGTATTCGAGGATCTTGTTCATGGTGGATTTGTCGTTCATCTCGTTCACCCGATCCGGGTTCACGCAGACATCCGCGGTCGACAGAATCTCGAACAGATCCTGATCCGGCGCGCGGCCAGTGAAGGTGACATAGTCCGACAGGCCCATATCGGCGGATTGCTGTTGCAGCTTCTCAAGGCTGGGGCCCCCGCCCACAAGGCAGAACTGGATGTCTTCGCGCCCTTGAACCTGCACCAGATGCGCCACGGATTCCAGCAGCAGGTCGATGCCTTCCTGATCACCCATGACGCCGACATAGCCCACCATGTATTTCCGCCCGTTGCGCCATGCCGGGTTCGGGGGCAGGTGCTGCAACCGGCTCAGATCAGGGCCGGACCGGACGATAAACACATCTTCGGGCGCCATACCGCCGCGTTCGATGGCGATCTTGCGATAGCTTTCATTGGTGGCAATCGACACCCGCGCCGAGGCGAAAGTCAGCCGCTCAAACGTCTTCATCAGCTTCCAGAAAAAGCCGCGCTTGTCGAACTTGGCCTCGTAAAGCTCGGGGTTGATATCGTGGTGATCAAACAGATAGCGCACGCCAAACAGCTTGAACGGCAGCGCCACCAGAAAGATCAGATCGGGCGGGTTGCAGCCATGGATGACATGAAAACCGCGGGTGAACTTGATCTTCAGCGCCAGCCAGCTTTCCCAGAACAGCGCCGCGCCATATTCCAGCAGATACCCCAGCGCACCGCTGGCATCCAATGGCAGCGGGTGGCGATAGACCTTGATGCCTTCATCTTCCCAGACACGCTCCTCGTGCCCCTTGCCGGTGGGACAGATAACTGAAACCAGCGCGCCTGCGGCGGCCAGCGTACGCGCCTCCATCCACACACGGCGATCGAAAGGCACAGGCAGGTTTTCCACCACGATTAGAACCTTCAGCCCTTTCAGGGGCTGGCTCTGGCGCAGTTCCTCGAACGAGATCGGCTGAACGGCGGGGGCGGGGCTAGTCATATTCATAGGTTCTTACCACCTCAGCATCGCCCAGGTTCAGCTCGTTCACGATCCGATTCGATCCGATCACCAGGTCCCAGGGCCCGGCCTCGGCCGTGGCGCGATCCACCAGCAGGCTGCCCACTGTAGGCAGATGGGTAAAGGTATAGCCCAGGTTTTGACCCCGCAGATCAGCCGGGCGGATCGCCGGATCATAGACCGACAGCTGATACCCTGCCTGCAGCAAGCGCCGGGCGATATCGACATTGGGGCTTTCGCGCAGATCGTCGGTTCCCGCCTTGAAGGCCAGCCCCGCCATCAGTACCCGGCCGCCATCAGGCAACCGCGCCATGATGTCCTGCGCCTGATAGGTCTTGTGCGCCTGATTGGTCTGCAACAGGCTGTCGATCAGATGGGTATGGGCCCCCACCTCGCCGGCGATATGCTGCAATGCGCGCACATCCTTGGGCAGGCAGGATCCCCCGAACGCGCCCCCCGGACGCGTGTAATAGGGTGAGATGTTCAGCTTGGTATCCGAGACGAAAATCTCGTGCATGGTTTTGGCGGATACGCCCATGCTGTGACAGATGCGGCCGATCTCATTGGCGAAGGCCACCTTGGTCGCGTGCCAGGTGTTGTCGACGAATTTGGTGATCTCGGCCTCTTCAAAAGCGGTATAGAACACCGGCGCATCCAGCCCCTCGTGCATCTTGTCCATCACCGCCGATCGGTTGCCATCGACCGTGCCCACAACGATCTTGGGCGGGTTGAAGAAATCGTCTACCGCCGAAGCCTCACGCAGGAATTCCGGGTTATAGACGATCTCAACCGCCTGCGCCGTCCGGTCCCCCAGATAGCTTTGGAAGATCGGTTCGATCAGTTGCCGTACAGTGCCAGGCCGAAAGGTCGAGCGATAGGCCACTGTCAGAGGCCGCGCCCGGTCCGGTGATACGGTTTCAGCAATCTGGCGCGTCACCTCGGCCACAAAACTCATGTTATGCGAGCCGTCGGTGGAACTGGGCGTACCGACACAGACAATGGCCAGATCCACATCCGACAGGTCCGGCATTTCAACCGAGGCACGAATCAGGCTCTTTGCCAACGCTTCGGTCAGCAGCTCGGCCACCTTCGGTTCCTTGATCGGAGGCTGCCCGGCGTTGATTTCGGAGACCTTGTCGGCATTCACATCGATGCCGATCACCTCGTGCCCCTCGCGGGTCAGGCAACACGTCGCCGTAAACCCCACATATCCCAACCCGAAAATTGCAATCTTCATACTGTCTTACCGCTTAATGACTGGCGGCTGCCGTTTTTATTGCCGCCAAAAAGAAATATCTGGCACCATATATCTGGCACCCTTGCATAGTCAGAGTCCAATCTGAGAAACTGATGAAAATTCACCTTGAAATGTGATGCAAATTTCTGACACGCATCAAGGACGTTCGTAAAAACATTACGCAACCTTCTAACTCTGAATAAGAAAATATGAGAACTCGATATACAGAACCCTTTCTTGATTTGACTATCAGTCAGTTCGACAGATGGCCAGATTTGGGATTTTGCAGTTCATGAGACAAGCTTGGCAGAGGCTGTGAGGGAAACATTGATGTGAAAACTAGGTTTTTATCCAACAAACGGAAATTTTGTGTACGTGCAACAAGTCCCTCGTTCTGACCCAACCCCCAGTGCTCTCTCCCGCCGCTCTGCACTAGCAGTTGGGGCCGCGACATTACTTGCGTCCGGGCTGTTTCGCCAAGGATTGGGAGTCGTTACGCTTGCTGTCACAGCACGCCTTCTGACGCCCGAAGATTTTGGTGTCATAGCATATTTTCTAATCGCCACAGCCTTGTTGGAAATGTTTCAGCGCCAGATTGGAATGGTTCTCATTCGGCTTGAAAATGTGACTTCTGAACACCTGGATACGGTGTTCTCGTTCCAGATCATCTTTGGACTTGTCGCCGCAGCACTGTTCTGGGCGCTTCAGCCTCTTGTCGCATTTTTTGATATTCCGACCCTAACAGAATTAATGCCGGTCCTTTCAGCACTTTCACTGGTCATTGCAATCAGAAGCCCCCGTTTTTTGCTGTTCGAACGCGGTCTGCGGTTCGGTTACGTTGCTATTGAAGAAACTGTGAGCCGCATTGTCTATGCAGTTTCAGCCATCATTTTAGCCTGGCTGTGGCGAGATTACTGGGCAGTTGTCGTCGCAAGCTTTGCAGGTCAGGTTGCGCGTGGAGTTTGCACGTATTTTATTGCGCCCATGGTGCCCAGGTTTTCGCTTTCACGATGGCGCGACAGTCTTTCGTTTTCATCTTGGTCAAGCGGAGCCCAATTTGCTCAGTTTCTGTCCACCAATGCACCGCAGCTTATCATCGGCGGCACACTGGGCCTGGCTGATGCTGGTCTGTTTCGGGTGGGAACCCGGGTAGTCAATGTCGTCACGCATCAAATGTTCACGCCGCTTTTGCGGGTCATGTATCCGGGGCTTGCCGATTTGTCCCGAAACACCGGCCAAAGCAGAGAAGGGTTCCGTAAGATCAATGCCGGTTTTCTGGCCATTTTGCTACCGGTCAGCGTCGGATTTGCACTGGTCGCCGAAGATGTGATCTTGTTCGCGTTGGGGTACAAATGGATCGCCTCTGCTCAGGTAGTCTGGATATTAGCCCCCCTATACGCACTAAACGGGCTGCAAGCTAATGTCCGCTCTGCAGTCTACATTGAAGGTTCAACCTCCATCCTGTTTATAAGAAACTCGATCTTGCTGGTCGTCGTCTGCATCTTGATGTGGATCGGTGTGCAATACGGCTTCACCGGCGCGTTGGTCTCGACCGGATTAGCCAACCTAGCGGCATTGATTGCGACTCTGATCATAGCCCAACGCTTTGGCAACGGCGGTTTCTTCGAACCACTGACTGTAGGCTGGCGCAGCTTTCTGGCCTGCGCTATCATGGCGGCAGCAGTTCTAGCCACTGATTTCGCATTACGATCTGGCGTACATGTTCCCCGCCTTCTGATCATTGTCTCAACAAAAGTCCTTGTTGGAGTCATTGTCTACACGACGAGCCATATCGCTCTATGGGTCGTGGCTGGCCGACCGGATGGTTTTGAAACCCTGATGTTCTCTTTAATTAGAAAACTGCGCCGCCAACACATATGAGCAGACATAATTCAATGCACGACCATGAATCGTTGAAGTTTACACCTGTGGATTACACCGTTGAAGATATGCCTGAAATCAAGCGGGACGACTCGGAGGCGGGGTATCCACTTGATCTGAGCGTCATCATCGTGAACTACAACACCCGCGATGTGACCTCCGAGGCGATACAATCGCTGCTGGACCATCATGGAGACCTGCGGCTAGAAATCATCGTGGTCGACAACGCTTCAAGTGACGACAGCGTAGCGGCGCTGCGCGCGACATTTCCGCAAGTAAGCGTTCTGGCAACCGGTCAGAATGGTGGGTATGCTTGGGGTAACAATGTTGGCATCCGGCGGTCACAGGGCCGCTATGTTCTGGTTTTCAACCCCGATGCGCAGGTTTACGACGGAACATTGGAACGCGCCGTCGCCTATATGGATGCCCATCCCGAAGTTGGCGTTCTATCCGGGCATGTCTTGCTGGAAAATGGCAAGCAACAACCCACGCTGTTTCGCCAGGTCTCCCTCAGCAACGTTTTCTGGAACGCACTGATCCCCAATCGCATCATCCGTAAAACCCGGCTTTTCGGAGATCAACGCTATGCTTCGCTCGCGCGCAATGCCGTAAAGGATGTCGATACCGTTGCAGGGTGTTTCATGATGGTTCCCAGACATGTCATCGACGAGGTAGGTATGATGGATGACCGGTTTTTCATGTACAGCGAGGAATCGGAATGGTGCTGGCGGATCAGGCAGGTCGGCCTGAAAATTCGCTATAACCCTGAAATCAGGCTCATGCATTACGGAGCCGTATCCACCGGAAAGGTGGCTCCGTGGAAGGCCGTCGAAATCGCCAAAGGCCACATTCTCTTTCTGCGCTTCACACGCGGGCCCCTAGTTGCCTGGATCGCAACCGTGCTGATGGCTTTTGGTGATTTGCTACGAGCCGTCTGGTTTCTACCGATTGGTCTGATAAGACCCGGGCACAAAAACGCCAAGGCCTGGCGGGCGCGTTCTTCCTTTCTGCTCGGTGCCGTGTTCAGGCCGCCGCGTGGACAGACGCCCCCGCAACCCAACCCGGATATGGCGCTATGAAAACCCTTGCCAAAGCGGTCCTGCGCGGAACAGTCCATACGGCCCTCGCCCCATTAGAGACCAGAATGCTTGCCCAACAACAAAAGGCCCAATGGCCCCACGTATTCATACTGGGGGCGCCACGCTCAGGAACCTCACTGTTTTATGAACTTATGGTAACCCGGTTCGATTTTGCTTATTTTTCGAATTTGGCACACCGGTTCTATAAGACGCCCTTGGCCGCGACCCGCTTGGGCGGGCGATTGATTGCCCCACACAAACCCGCCTATCAAAGCGATTACGGCCATATTTCGGGCTGGGCCGCGCCGAATGAAGGCGGATGGATCTGGCAGCGGTGGCTTGAAGATGGCCCTTGGACGGATGAGCATATGCTGCCCACGCTGCCCGCCGAAGAGATCCGGGCCACGCTGGCCGGAATGGCAGCGCTGGCGCATGCGCCCTTCATCAACAAGAACGTGATGCATTCCAATCGCGTGCGACTGCTTGATGCGCTGTTCCCCGGCTGTTTGTTTCTTGAAGTACGCCGTGACGCAAGTGACACCGCTCGGTCTATCATACGAGCGCAGCGGCGCAACAAAGGGCCTACGCGGGATCACAAGGATTGGTGGTCGGTCCGCCCGTCAAATGCCGGTGGCGATACCGATATCGAACGCGCCTGCAGGCAAGTGACCGGCGTAGCCCGGGACATCCAACGCGATTGCGCCCGTATCGGGAGTGAGCGGCATTTCCAAGTCGGTTACGAGGCCCTATGCGCCAACCCGGCACAGGTTCTTTCCGACGTGGCCCTATTCCTGAATTCGCATAGTGTTCCGGTGTCGGCATACCCTCGCCCCCCCGTCCCCGAACACTTTACCCTTCGGGCATCAAGGCCCCTCGCCGACAAGGAAGAGACCCTTCTAGAACAGATGCTGCAACCTCGTTCACAAGCGGCCAAATCCTGATGACGGATTGCATACTCTCCCTACGCAGAGTTGCGCCCGAAGACTGGACCGAACTCTGCACCGCGTTCGATGATTTGACCTATGAACAGTCCCTCGCCTATGCACAAGCTGCGGCCAAGCGGATCAGCGCCGCTGCCGAATTTATCAGCGTGCTTGACACACAGAACACCCCGGTTGCCGCAGCATGCCTGAGGATCAAACGGCTGCCGTTGCTGAATCGGGGGATCGCGTGGATTGCCGCCGGGCCGATGATGGTACCTATAGACGGCGTGGCTCCCGCACCGGAATTGCAACGCGCGGTCTTTACCACGCTGAGCAATTACGCGCAGGAAACTGGTCATGTTCTACGTTTGCGCCTGCCTGCCACAGCGGCCCATGACCCTGCAAAACTAGACGATGTGGCGCAGAAGGCGGGTTTTCAGCCAACAGATCGCTCTGCCGCCCACCGAACCGTTATTATCGACTGTGCTCAGGACGAAGACACCCTGATGCGCGGTTTGCATGGCAAGTGGCGAAACAGCCTGCGAAAATCCTTAAAAGCCGGTCTTACGCTCGATATTGTGCCAATTGCCAAAGCCGCTGACCGGTTTCAGGCGCTCTATCAAGAAGTTCAATCGATCAAGGGCTTTCAGACGGATATTCCCCCTGAATTCTATTATACACTTAAAGGGTCCGATTTTCCCCATGAGGTTCTGTTTGCACAGAAGGACGGTACTGACGTCGCCGCGATGACTATTGGACGTACGGGACGCCGTGCCGTCTATATCTTTGGCGCCACCTCGCAGGCGGGTCGGCGTCCCAATGCAGGTCATTTCCTGATGTGGCAGACTATACTACGCTGCCGTGAACTAGGCCTGAAGTGGTACGATCTGAACGGAGTGGATCCGAACAGCAATCCCACCGTCGCACAATTCAAGCTGCGTACCGGCGGAAGTGATCTTATGGCCGCAGGCCCATATGAATTCCGCCCACCCGGCGTGAAGTCTGCCCTGATTAGCGCCGCCGAAGCAGCTTATGCGCAGTTAAAGAAAGTACGTGAATGACAGGCTTGATCAGCATCAACTTTCACGGCATCGGGGCACCTGAACGCGATCTAGAACCCGGTGAGGCGCCCTATTGGCTGTCAGCCGACCAGTTCCGGTACGTCGTCGACCAGATCGCAGCGATGCCTCATCCGGAAGGATTTACAATCACTTTCGACGACAGCAATCTGTCGGATCATGATATCGCCCTGCCCGCGCTGGCGGCACTTGGACTGCAGGCGCGTTTTTTTGTATTGACCGGGCGAATCGGGCAGGCGGGCTCATTGGACGCACCGCATTTACGCGCCCTGTTGGATGTCGGCATGAAGATCGGCAGTCATGGGATCAGCCATGTCGCCTGGCCCGGCCTCAGCGATACCGATCTTGAAAAGGAACTAAGGGATTCGCGCGCCCGACTCGAAGATATCTGCGGATATCAGGTCACCGAGGCCAGCATACCCTTTGGCAGGTACGACGCGCGGGTTCTGCGAGCCTTGCGGGCAGCCGGATATACTGCAGCATGGTCCAGCGACAGGGGATTGTTCCGGCATCAGGCTTTCCTTAGGCCACGCACATCCCTTCGTGGCGATATGACCCAGAACGACATGCAGGCGATTCTGGACGGGCGGATGTCCCGACCACAGAAGTTGCGCCGCATGATTGGAATGACTAGGCGACGATGGATGGTGACCGGTTAAATCAACCCACGGTTTCAGGATTGTGTTCCAGCAGGGCAGTCGGCAAATCTTGTATACCTGACTACCCTCTTTTTCGTCTGATGCGGGCCGTTTTCCTCAGCATCGTTCTGTGTACAGGCCGAATCTGAAAACCATACCCCAGCCCCCAAAAGAAACATAAATATACAATATGTAGCGTCCCATAGATGGACGGTAAACGCCGAGATGCTCATACCGATGAAAGCAATTAGATATCCGCGCCGAGCCAATGCAACTTCGTTCGTCAAAGGAGCAGTCACTGCTTTCCAGCAAACAATCAGTGTGGACAATGTCAATAAAACCCAGGTTGGGATGCCATAGCGCAATGCAATGAGCAGCCAGAAATTGTCAACGCTTGATCTCAGCCAACCGGGGCGCGTCCAATCTTTAAGACCAAGGCCAAATACAGGGTTCCTGAAAATATCATCAATGGCATTTCTGAAAATATTAATTCGGTTCCAGGCAGATCCAGCGGAAAAGGTCAACTCACTAGCAATGATTTGAAAGGCATTCCGGTTCGACGCGAGTTCCAGCACGAGATAAAGTGAGCCAAAGACAAGCGCAAAGATTTTCCAGCGGTTTTTGACGGTTTTCAATGCCTCGTCCCAGGCAATCAGGAAAGATTGAAGCAGAATGCTTAGGAACGCACCTGAAGAGAGTGAACTGAAAACCGCAACGCCGACAACAAACGGGCGTCTTGCTTTTTTGAAGAGAGATCCCTGCGGGGTGATGACATACCAAGACAGGGCAAAGGCAGGGGCGCAGAACACTCCAAACAGGATCGGGTGCTGCATGGTCACCTGAGCGCGCTCCAACCCCAGTCGGGGCTCCTGCGCGACATTGCGATAGACGTTTAGCACCCCACGAAAAAGCTCCATCAGGACAGGATCTCCAGTCTGGTTTTCAATAAGCGCAAAGGGTAGCATCAACAGTATGATCGCGAAGTACCACCGCACAAAGACCCGGAAAGACGCGAAATCCCTAACCAGCACGCGCGCCGTAAGATAAGGAATCAATGTTTCCAACATCAGGATGCCGGCGAATTGCCACTGGGCCGCCAGCCCGTGATTTTTCACCAGCGAACCCGTCATCCAAAGACTAGCCATAATCACTAGAATATCCGGGAGACGTACGTTCCCCGCAGATCCGTTAAGCCAGCGGACCACCATGGGAATCGCCATTGCCATCAGATAGAGCCGGTACATGCTCAACCGCAGGCCACCCAGGAAAAAGAAAAATGGCATCACAAGTGAGAAAATCAGAAGAATAATCAAAAACTGATTGGGCGATGCTGCGCTCGCGGCCCCCACGGCTTTGGTATTGGATCGCACTGCAAGCGTCATTGTATCACTGTTCCTCGTTTATCCCTGAATTGTCAGGCGGCGAGGCGCTCCTCTGCAGCCTTGATGTCATACATGCCCCCAAGGAGATCATAATCCGCCTGAGTGATGTTCAACAAAGCATCAATCTGTCGGTGTGTCAGCTTACCATCTCGCTGGCCTGGCTCGGATTTGTTTACATGATGAATCGGAAGCGGTTTTCCCAAGCGCTCGCTCAGAAACGCGTTCATCTCTTCCACCGCTTCCAACCGGAACACATGATCGAACAGATGAATGTCGTCCCCCAGGTGCCACGCATAGGGCGTCGTATGTATACGCACCGGGCGGCTGACCGCGCGGTACTCATAGAAATGATCAATGAACTCGCCAAACGACGGATCCAACGGTAGACCTTCGTTTTCGATATCCATCTCTTCGTTGCGCCACCGGAACTGATTGCGATGCACCTTGTCCCGCCAAGCCGATTTGATTCTGGCTACAGGGTCGCGGACCAGAGTGAATGTCACATAGCCTTCGGGGACAATGGCCTGGGAAAATATCTGTGTGCGATAGCCGCCCTGCTCATGAATATTGCGCGGCTGAATTAACTTGGTGCGCGCGAGCCGCCAATGCAGGTTGTTAACGGCGCGTTTGACTCCGCGCCCTTTAAAGGGCTCGCCATGGTCCAACTCCCACAGCATCTCTTTCAGACTGCTGCTACCAACCTTTGTAATATCAAAATAAACGGCTTTTAAAATTTGCGAAACGACCGCCATAATATCTACCCTTCGGGCTCAAACCCCAACTCCGCAGAATCATACTTTTCTAACAGCCGTTTACAATAGAGCCACAGATGTGACGCTATCTTGAGGCATACCATCCGACAATGATCTATTTTACCCCTTATTGTTGCCACCCCATCACGATGAGGTGACGCCCGCGCTGGAAATCCGATGATATGCCAAGCATGACTGGTGCAATAATCGGGTGGTGATTAGAAGATAAGTTTGAAGGTGTAGTGGAGTATGCATGCGCACTGTTAAGCCCTGGACATGGTTGTTCATTTTGATTGTAGGTGCCCGGACGCTGCCGTCGATCGGGCGGCGCGCCCGCAGAAAGCTGAACGGAAAACCCAATCACTTTACACGCTCCGCTCCCCGCTCAATCCCAAAAACTATCTGGATATATTGGGATCGCGGTGAAAAAAACGCCCCCGAACTCGTCAAGGACTGTATCTCCTCATGGCGCGCACGCAACCAAGGTTGGGACATCCGTGTTCTGGATGCCCAAAGCGCATCTCAGATCGTCGATTTGCCCCACGACCCATCAAAACTGCCGGTCCAGTCCTATGCCGATCTGCTGCGCCTGAGGCTTCTAAGGCAGTATGGGGGGGTCTGGGTGGATGCAACTACATATTGCCTTGCTCCTCTGGATAACTGGCTTCCTGTTGTGGCGCAGCGGGGTTTTTTTGCCTTCACCTGGACCAAAAACGACGCGTGGTTCATCTGGCCAGGTATTCGCCGCACAATGACAAACTGGTTTCTTGCCTCCGAACCGGCGGGCCAATTCATCTCACTCTGGGAAGAAGCCAGCTTTGCCTACTGGGAAGACAGAGTCAAACCGCATAATTATTTCTGGCCACATATCATGCTCGACTATCTGTTTCTGACCAGCCGGTCCTTTCGCCATGCTTACCATGAAATCCCACAGATCGGTTGTTTTGGACCACATCTGGTGCATGATGCAGTAACAAATGGAAAACATAATGGTGAGATCGCTGAATTGCTGAAATCCGACTCAGCTCCTGTGCAGAAGCTGCGCTGGAACTGGGACAAGGATCAGATTGCCACCGCCAGAGCGCTACTGGGGATCAGAGAAGACGGGACTTGAGCGGCTTCTCAAGTGAACGGCCACATCCGATACAACCTCTTTGTAAAGCGCAATATCAGCTTCGTAGTAGTTGGCAATAAAGTTACGAACCTGTGCCTCAGCAAAAACCGGCTGTTCGGTGTTAGGCCCTGATTTCATTAGCATCTTCCTCGCTGACCGTCGCAGCGTTTCATGTAGTGTTCCAGGAAGAACCCGACGGGCGACAGCGCTCCCGGTTTGTGCCACATGTTTTAGCTGCGGGTAGCGAAACACTGTTGTTTTGTTGGCGTGTCCCATCGGTAGTTCGTCGACCCCAATCCGACGAGCGATCGCTCGGGCAAACCGATCAAGATGTTCGACCGAAAATATGTTCCGCACCATGCGTTCGCCTTCAATCTCCACAAAATCCGACTGGCGCGTGAAATGAATGAATTCCGGCTTAATCACCAAAGGCGCAGACAGCAGATAATCCTGTACACGGCCGATCTCGTCCCGCAGTTCTGTTGTGTCAAGCTGCGCGAATTCCTTGCCCAGATACATCTTTGCCCGTTGTGACATCGCAGACCGAAACCGCTGAAACGGATCACGCAGCAAGGCATAGCTGTCATAGGTTTTTAGTTTCTCAAAAACCTCAGGATCCAGATCACGTAACAGCGGCAAAGGAAGATGCCTGAAGTCGATTGGACCCAGTTCAGGGTGCACTTCGACTGTTCTTAAGAATCGCTTGTCTGCGTCGTGGAATGGCAGGATCGCAGATCTGACCGACGTTCCGGCACATTTAGGGACGTGAATAAATACAAATCTGTACTGGTCTGAGACAATCATTACAAAAAGCTCTTATTTCAACGAAACTCTTATGCAGGACGTCGTACGAGATTACCAATACAACTAAAACCGAAAGGACGGATCGAGAAATCTCAATCCATCCTTTCTTTTCCTATGTGTTTTGACAAGAAGCCATGATCAGGTCATCCGAGCCAGACAGTATCGTCAACCACCGCTGTATCATCGACGAACTGCACTTCGTCATCGATCGCAAAAGCACTGAGGTTGCCATCAGCATAACGGCCGTGGCTGAAACCAATGTCCCAACCCCATTCCCGGCCACCGGTGAAATCGAAATCGACATCCGTTTTGTCGAGCACAACCTGACCGTCAACAAGAACCTGCAAGCGGTCCGCGACCTGATCCACCATTAAAGTAATTTCGTGTGTCTCAGTGTCATTCAGTCCCAGATCAGGGACGTAGAAGCCTTCATGAAACTTGCCATCGTTGTTCTTGACATGCGCCTTCAAGCCATCTTTATGCAAAGTCAGCCCCACATGCCCCTTGTTCCAGACCAGTCGCTGTGCGTCACCATCAGCTTCATCGCGGGCGAACTCAACGGTAAAGGCAAGCTGGTCGGAATTCTCGAACTCCTGCAGCCGCCCGATCTTTACCTGATCCTTATGACCGTCGAGGTGAACGACAGGACCATCTACCGTATCGACGATTTGGGCATCGTCTCTCAGTTCTGCCTGATCATTGTGCGGCAATCCGGCAATATCCAAAACGAAATCATCGAAGACCATCAGAGACGGGGTCGATGTGCTACTGTCAGGCGCTGTCGGGGCCGACGTACCACTGTCAGGCGCTGTCGGGGCCGACGTACCACTGTCAGGCGCTGTCGGGGCCGACGTACCACTGTCAGGCGCTGTCG
>NZ_JBXWQF010000015.1:0-104870 GCF_059612245.1 Ruegeria sp. CDSA079
GCGGTTGTAGCTCAGATGGTTAGAGTACCGGCCTGTCACGCCGGGGGTCGCGGGTTCGAGCCCCGTCAACCGCGCCATTTTTCTTTTAATTTCCCGATTTGGCCAAAAACGATCTCAACGGAATTGCCTATTGAGCAACCATGGTTTGATTTGGTCGGCGAAAACCTGTACGTTCACTAATTGTTCTAACTTTTCTGTTGGAGACTCAGGCAAGCTCGCCTATCTCTAAACCACTTGTTTGTTGGGGGCCGGAAATGGCTGAGCTGAAGAATATCGAGGTGCGTGGCGCGCGCGAGCATAACCTCAAAGGCATTGATGTCGATATCCCGCGGGATCAGCTGGTGGTGATCACCGGACTGTCCGGTTCGGGCAAGTCCTCGCTGGCGTTTGACACCATTTATGCCGAAGGTCAGCGCCGCTATGTTGAAAGCCTGTCAGCTTATGCGCGGCAGTTCCTCGACATGATGGAAAAACCCGATGTGGATCACATCAGCGGTCTGAGCCCGGCGATTTCCATCGAACAGAAAACGACGTCCAAAAACCCGCGTTCGACAGTTGGTACGGTTACAGAGATTTACGACTATTTGCGCCTGCTGTTCGCGCGCGCCGGAACCCCCTACAGCCCCGCCACCGGACAACCGATCGAAGCCCAACAGGTGCAGGATATGGTTGACCGGATCATGACGATGGAAGACGGCACGCGGGGTTATCTGTTGGCCCCCATCGTGCGCGACCGCAAAGGTGAATACAAAAAAGATTTCCTGGAGCTGCGCAAGCAGGGGTTCCAGCGGGTCAAGGTGGACGGCGCATTCTATGAGTTGGATGAACCACCGACACTGGACAAGAAATTCCGCCACGATATCGATGTGGTGGTTGATCGCCTGGTTGTCCGAGAGGGCTTGGAGACCCGCCTGGCCGACAGTCTGCGCACCGCATTGGATCTGGCGGACGGCATTGCAATTCTGGAAACTGCACCGCGTGAGGGCGATCCGGAGCGTATCACCTTCAGCGAGAATTTTGCCTGCCCGGTCAGCGGGTTTACCATCCCCGAGATTGAACCGCGCCTGTTTTCCTTCAATGCGCCATTTGGGGCTTGCCCGGATTGTGATGGGTTGGGGGTCGAGTTGTTCTTTGATGAGCGTCTCGTTGTGCCGGATCAGACGCTGAAGCTTTATGACGGGGCCTTGGCGCCTTGGCGCAAGGGCAAGTCGCCGTATTTCCTTCAGACCATCGAAGCCATCGCAAGGCACTTTGAGTTCGATAAGAACACGCCTTGGAAAGACTTGCCCAAGAACGTGCAGCAGGTGTTCCTGCGTGGCTCAGGCGATGAAGAAATTCAGTTCCGCTATGATGAAGGCGGGCGGGTGTATCAAGTGACTCGCAGTTTCGAAGGCGTGATCCCGAATATGGAACGTCGTTACCGCGAAACTGACAGCGCGTGGATTCGAGAAGAGTTCGAACGGTATCAGAACAATCGCTCATGCGGCACATGCGAGGGGTATCGTCTGCGGCCCGAGGCGCTTGCGGTCAAGATTGCCGGTCTGCATGTCGGGCAAGTGGTGCGGATGTCGATCCGTGAAGCTTTGGCCTGGATCGAAGATGCACCGAACCACCTGAGTGCGCAGAAAAATGAAATCGCGCGCGCCATTCTGAAAGAGATTCGCGAACGCCTTGGTTTCCTGAATAATGTTGGATTGGAGTACCTTACGCTGTCCCGTTCAAGTGGAACGCTGTCCGGCGGTGAAAGTCAGCGCATTCGTCTGGCCAGCCAGATCGGATCGGGTCTGACGGGGGTTCTTTATGTGTTGGACGAGCCCTCAATCGGCTTGCATCAGCGCGATAATGACCGGTTGCTTGACACGCTTAAGAACCTGCGGGATCAGGGCAACACCGTGATTGTTGTCGAACATGACGAGGAAGCGATCCGCGAAGCCGATTATGTGTTCGACATTGGCCCCGGTGCCGGCGTGCATGGGGGACAGGTTGTCAGTCATGGTACGCCTGCCGACATCACGGCGGATGCGGCCTCGATCACCGGGCAATATTTGGCGGGAACGCGTGAAATCGCGGTTCCGGCAGAGCGGCGCAAGGGCAAGAAACAGAAAGTGACCGTGGTGAAGGCCACCGGGAACAATCTGAAAAATGTCACAGCCGAATTTCCCTTAGGCAAATTCGTTTGTGTGACAGGGGTGTCTGGTGGCGGCAAATCCACACTGACCATTGAGACGCTGTTCAAAACCGCTTCGATGCGTTTGAACGGTGCCCGTCAAACTCCGGCGCCTTGTGAGACGATCAAGGGATTGGAGCATTTGGATAAGGTCATCGACATCGATCAACGCCCGATCGGGCGGACTCCGCGTTCGAATCCAGCAACTTACACCGGGGCTTTCACTCCGATTCGGGACTGGTTTGCCGGACTACCTGAGGCGAAGGCACGAGGGTACAAACCAGGGCGGTTCAGCTTTAACGTCAAGGGCGGCCGGTGCGAAGCATGTCAGGGTGACGGTGTCATCAAGATTGAAATGCACTTTCTGCCCGATGTCTATGTTACCTGCGAGACCTGCAAAGGCGCGCGCTACAACCGCGAGACGCTTGAGATCAAGTTCAAGGGCAAATCCATCGCCGATGTGCTTGATATGACTGTGGAAGATGCCCAAGAGTTCTTCAAGGCCGTGCCGTCGATCCGGGACAAGATGGATGCTTTGGCCCGCGTTGGGCTGGGTTACATCAAGGTTGGTCAGCAGGCTACCACGCTTTCTGGCGGCGAAGCACAACGTGTGAAGCTGTCCAAGGAATTGTCGAAACGTTCAACGGGACGGACGCTCTACATCCTGGACGAGCCAACCACGGGTCTGCATTTTGAAGACGTGCGCAAACTGTTGGAAGTGCTGCATGAACTGGTCGATCAGGGGAACACGGTTGTTGTGATCGAGCACAATCTGGACGTGGTGAAAACTGCGGATCATATTATCGACATTGGTCCCGAGGGCGGCGATGGCGGCGGTGAGATTGTGGCCACGGGGACGCCCGAAGATGTTGCCACCGCCGAGCGCAGCCATACCGGTCGTTATCTGAAATCGATGTTGGAAAACGCGCGCGTCGCGGCAGAATAACTGCTGCGACGCCAGTTCAGTTCAGAATATCGGCAACCGCACCAATCAGATTCAGGACTTTGCGTGTGTCAGGGTCAACCCGGTATACGTAGTCACCCGCGCGGATGTAGGAATAGTTCCGGTTCAGCCCATAGTGATACGGGTTGTCGACCCAGCGATAATCGTTGCGGATGAAATCACCATTCCGATAGATCTTTTTCGCTTGTCCCGGTGGCACGCAAGGAATGGACTTTTTGGCCAAACCCGGTGGGCAATGCCCGTTTTTGTTCTTGGCTACGGCTGAAACAGGTGCAATCGCCATGGCCGCAAGCATTGCAGTGGTCACCAGGTATTTTGTCATGCCGCTTTCCTTTGCGAAAAGGCTAAAGACGCCTCGGAACATGACGGTTAGATGGCCCCTTACCGATCGTCTGTCAAACGACTGGGCAAAAGGCTGCCGAATTGCCTATTCACGCCCGCGTTTTTCGAAGCGTGGCAGCATCGCGCTAAAGTCACGGCCCAATCCGTCTTCTTTTTCAACAAATTGCTCATACAGAGAAGTCGCGACCTGACCCATCGGTGTATCCGCATCAGCGCTGTCTGCAGCTTGCTGGCTGAGACGCAGGTCCTTTAGCATAAGCTCAGCAGCAAACCCGGGCGTGTAGTCATTGTCGGCAGGGCTTTGCGGGCCAACGCCGGGGGCAGGGCAATAGGCGTTCATCGTCCAGCTATAGCCTGACGATGTGCTGACGACGTCGAACATCTTTTGACGGTCCAGTCCCAGCTTGTCCGCCAGTGCAAAAGCTTCACAGGTGGCAATCATCGTGACGCCGAGGATCATGTTGTTGCAGATTTTGGCGGCTTGGCCAGCTCCGGCCTCGCCACAATGAACCGCTTTTTGCCCCATGATATCGAACAGGGGTGCGGCTTTGGCGAATGCGTCTTCTGATCCGCCAGCCATGAACGTTAGCGTGCCTGCCGACGCACCGCCGATACCGCCTGAAACAGGCGCGTCCACAGACAGGAGCCCGGAACCGATGGCCTGTTCGGCCACAGCGCGCGCGCTGTCCACGTCAACTGTCGAGCAGTCGATCAGCACAGCCCCTTTCGACATGGCAGGAATGACCTGATCTGCAACGGCCATCAAGATAGCGCCGTTTGGCAGCATAGTTATGACCGCATCAGCACCCGCGACGGCGTCAGTTGCCGTTTCGACCTGTGTTACACCCTCCACGGTGACGCCTGCCGTATCAAATCCCAGAACCTGATGCCCGGCCTTTGCCAGGTTGGCCGCCATGGGCGCGCCCATATTTCCCAGCCCTATGAAACCGATCTGCATCTCTTAGTCCTCCTTGAAAGTCAGGGTATCCGCGTCCAGCGGCTGAAGCATTTTCGATACGGCCGCCAACGGGACGTCCATATCGGGAAACTGCCAGTTTGGGCTGCGGTCTTTATCGATAATCTGTGCGCGAATGCCTTCCAGAAAATCACCGTGTTCCATCGCCCGATGGGTGAAACGGTATTCCAATTCCAGGGCACGCCGTATGGTCAATGCGGGGCCGCGCAGACGGTGCAACATCTCAACCGTACAGGTCGTGGAAAGGGGGGCGTTCTTTCCCAGCGTCGCCAGGGCTTTCTTCGAAAACTCCTGGTCACTGTTGCGCAGGCTTGTCGCGATGTCGCCCAGCGTCTCGCCTGAGAAATGCCGATCGATGTCGGCCTGCAACCCGGCCAATTCTCCGACGGGTGGGGTTTCAGCGTGCTGGGAAATCAGGTCCGCGTTGCCGGAGGCTTCAAGCATCTCGATCAGATCAGACCAGTGCGATTGCGGGATGTAATGGTCTGCAAACCCTGCCAGAATCGCATCTGCAGGACCCATTCGGAACCCGGTCGTTCCCAGAAACTCACCCAACCGACCGGGGGCGAGCGCCAGCATCAGTGAGCCGCCCACATCCGGCACCAGACCGATCGAGCACTCGGGCATGGCGATTTTGGAGCTTTCCCCGACCACGCGGTGGCTGCCGTGGCACCCGATGCCGACACCGCCGCCCATGGTAAAGCCCTGAAGGAAACTGATGACTGGTTTGGGGTACTCGAAGATCATCGCATTCAGGCGGTATTCGTCGCGCCAGAATGTCTGTCCGTAGGCATAGTCGCCCTTGGTGCCGGTTTCATAGAGTTCGGCGATATCACCGCCTGCGCAGAAGGCTTTTTCCCCTTCGGCGTCCAGAATGATCAGGTCAACGGCATCGTCTTCGCGCCAGTTGCGCATCACCGTGTCGATAGCCATGCACATCTCGTAACTCATTGCGTTCAGAGCATGTGGGCGGGTCAGGGTGATGCGTCCGGCATGACCCGTGGTGCGGATTTCGATGTCTGACATGGGGCCCTCAGCGGTTGGCAAGCATCTGGCGCGCTACGATCACGCGCATAATCTCATTCGTGCCTTCTAATATCTGATGTACCCGAAGATCGCGCACAAGCTTTTCGATGCCGTAATCCGCAAGATAACCATACCCCCCATGCAGCTGCAGGCACTGATCCACCACTTTCGAACCAGTTTCGGTCACGAATTTTTTTGCCATGGCGCAAAACTTCGTGGCATCGGGTGCGCCCTGATCCAGTTTCCACGCCGCCTGACGCAGGAAGGTGCGCGCGGCCTGCAATTCGATTTCCATGTCTGCCAGACGGAACTGCAGGGCTTGAAACTGATCAATGGATTGGCCAAATGCCTTGCGCTCGGACATGTATTGCAATGTCATATCTAGCCCGGCCTGAGCAGCCCCGAGCGAACAGGCCGAAATGTTGAGCCGCCCGCCGTCCAGCCCCATCATCGCATATTTAAACCCGTCGCCTTCGGTGCCGACAAGATTGCCCGCCGGAATTTTGCAGTCATCGAACTGCACCTGCGCGGTGGGCTGACTTTTCCAGCCCATTTTCTGTTCCAGCGCTCCAAAGCTCAGACCCGGGGTGCCGTCCTCGACATAAACGGTTGAGATGCCCTTGGGGCCATCCTGACCGGTGCGCACCATGCAGACATAAGCGTCGGAATACCCGCCACCCGAGATGAATGCCTTGGTGCCGTTCAGCGTGTAGCCTTCATTCGTGCGTTCGGCGCGTGTCTTCAAAGCCGCTGCGTCAGAGCCGGAACCGGGCTCGGTCAGGCAATAGCTCAGAACCGTGTTCAGGCTCAGAACATCGGGCATGATGCGCGCTTTGAGGTCGTCATCCGCGAAATTGTCTAACATTTTGGCGCACATGTTGTGGATCGACAGGAACGCGGCAACCGAAGGGCAGGCCATCGAAAGGGCCTCAAAAACCAGAGTGGCGTCGAGGCGGGTCAGGTTCGAACCGCCGCTGTCCTCGGATACATACAAAGCTCCAAAACCAAGCTCGCCGATCTGTGGCCATAAGGTTTTGGGAATGGTGCCATCGGTTTCCCACTGCCGTGCAAAGGGTGCAATGTTTTCCTGCCCAAATGCATGCGCCATGTCGAAAATGGCTGTTTGTTCCTCGCTGAGTGCGAAATCCATGGCGCTCCCTCCCGTCGGCAATGAATTGAACGGTTGTTTATTTCTGAATTCTTACAGAAATTTTGCAGGCTCAACAATGGGTCGCAAAACGGGTGGCTCAGTCTAAAGATCCGCGTGAAATTCTTCAATCAAGTGGCGCACGACTGCTTGCCCCGGATCATCGCCTCGCGCGACGGCCTCGGCGTGGACACGGCGCTGACGCGTGGCTGAGGTGCCGTTCTCGGCGATCTGCCGCAACCGTGCAAGTTCAGTCATCGTGCCGAGCGCCTCGGTGTCTTCCGCCAATAACCCCATAAGGTCGCCAATCAGCTCGGACATGGGTTTAACCGAGCGGTCGCCGAAATCAATCAGGCCTTCGCCTACGCCATAGCGCTGCGCACGCCAACGGTTTTCTCCGATGAGGAAACGATCATATTGCCTCCAACGAAGGTTGCGGTCTTTCAGCCGGCACAGCATGCGGGTCAGCGCCTGAACGAGGGCAGCCAGGGACAATGTGTGCTCTAGCCGAGGCTGTACGTCCATGATCCGTGTTTCAAGCGTGGGAAAGCGATGCGACGGGCGCAGGTCCCACCAGATTTTGGTCGTGTCCTCGATCACGCCCAGTTCGACAAGAATACCGGTGGTGCGTTCATATTCAGCCCAACTGCCGAAAACGGGAGGAAGGCCGGTGCGTGGCAGGTTGTCGAACACTGTCAGGCGATAAGAGGACAGGCCAGTATCTTCGCCGCTCCAAAAGGGTGAGGATGTGGACAGCGCCAGCAGATGGGGCAAGAAGTAAGACAGCTGTGGCATCAGATCGGCGCGCAGGGCAGGATCCTCGACCCCCACGTGCACATGCATGCCGCAGATCAACATCCGTCTCGCCACGCCCCCCAAGGCGTGTTGCAACGCGTCATACCGTTCCTTGCGGGTGTAGTGTTGATCCTTCCAGTTGGCAAAGGGATGGCAGGAGACAGCGATTGGGGACAGGTTGTATTCGGCAGCCCGTTTTGACACGCAGGATCGCAGGCGTTTCAGGTCTTCCCGCGCCGAGGCGATGGTTGTGTGCGGGCGTGTGCCGACTTCAATCTGACATTGCAGAAACTCGGGGCTGACCTGACCTTCGAAATCACTCTGACAGGCGGTCATCAGCGCTTCAGGCGCTTCGGATAATTGCAGGCTGTTGCGATCTACCAGAAGATATTCTTCTTCAATGCCCAGTGTGAATTCCTGCTGCATAGCGCCCTCTTTGTCTGACGTGGGCCTCAGTGAATACGGAAATTTTCATTTTGCCAAGGGTTTGCCGGGCTTGTCCTTGCACTGGTGCGGGGCGCAATTGTAAGGAACGGGACAGCACAGAACGTGGAGCCAACGCCGTGAAACCCAGAAAATTCCCGAAGATCAACGCTGCTCTGGATGAGTTGGGTGTGAAACTGGTCGATACGGTCACGGAACAGGATGAGCGCGCGCGGCTTGAGGCGTTTGAGGCCTCAGGGGGCCTGACGCGCCCCGTTTATGCTTTGTCGCCGGGGATGGAGGGGTTCGATATCTCGCAACTGGTGGCGGAATATGATCGTCTCAAAGGGGATTTGCAGGCGTTGAAAGACCCCGGGCGCAATCAGACCGGCTATTGCTCAGGCAACGGCTATTATGACAGCCCGGACGCGGATGCTTTGTATCTGATGATCCGCCGCTTTCAGCCCAAGCGCGTGATCGAGGTGGGGTGCGGGAACTCAACCCGTGTAACGCGGCAAGCGATTATTGACGGTGGGTTGGACACAACGATTACCGCCATTGATCCATACCCCCGCGCGGATATTGCTCATGTTGTAGATCGCTTCGAACAAAAACGTCTTGAAGAGGCCGACCCATCGCTCTTTGCTGAGCTTGAAGCCGGAGACGTTCTGTTCATCGATTCAAGCCATGTCGTACGGATGAGTAACGACGTCGCCCATCTGTTCTGCCGCATCATTCCGGCGTTGAGACCCGGCGTGGTCATCCATGTGCACGATGTTTTTCTACCCTACGAATATCCCAAGCGGTTCTTCTATGACTGCCCGGGCTGGGGCGAGCAGTACATGCTGCATGCATTGCTGCAATCTGGCGCGTATTCAATGCTTTTGCCGGGATACTACCTGCAACAGGACCGCCCGGATGCAGTAAAGGCTTTGCCGTTTCTCGCCGACGGGCGCGCGCAAAGCATCTGGGTTCAGCTCAAAGAAAATTGATCTCAGAATGATCCGGTCCAGCCGAAGTCCCGTACTCCTTTCCATAACAAGCTGGAGAGGAGAAGACAGCCATGTTCCGTCGTACATTTATGGGTGCCGCCGCCGCAATTGCGTTTGCCATACCACTCAAGGCACAGGCCGCAGATATTGTTGACACTGCAGTCGCAGCGGGTTCATTCAACACTTTGGTCGCCGCCGTTCAGGCCGCAGGTCTGGTTGACACCCTTAAAGGAGATGGGCCTTTCACTGTATTTGCTCCTACCGATGAAGCTTTTGCTGCATTGCCCGAGGGCACGGTGGAATCTCTTTTGAAGCCCGAAAACAAGGATCAACTGGTATCGATCCTTACCTATCACGTGGTCCCGGCCAAGGTGATGTCCGGTGATATTGCCGGCAAGCGCGCAAAGGTTCTGACCGTTCAGGGCGACCGGTTGAGCGTCAACGCCAAGAACGGCGTCAAGGTGAACGACGCAAAAGTCGTACAAGCAGATATTGAAGCCAGCAATGGCGTGATCCACGTGGTCGACGCGGTTATCCTGCCGGAATAAAACTGTATCTCTGAAATCAACAAAGCCCCGAGGATTAACCGGGGCTTTTTTGATTCAGAGCTGGTTGATCAGACCAGTCGCACCTGTGTGCCGACCTGGACCAGCGGATACAGTTCTTCGACATGTTGGTTGTACAGGCCGATGCACCCGGACGAACTCTGACGACCGATCTTACGCGTGTCCTGTGTACCGTGGACCAGATAAGCTGGCCAACCCAGGTACATAGCGCGTGTTCCCAGCGGGTTGCCCGGATCACCGCCCTCCATCCGGAGTGGCAGCGAAGGATCCCGTTCGCGCATCGATGCCGTTGGCGTCCAGCTTGGGAATTCAGTTTTACGCACGACTTTCGTGTAACCGCGTTTCGTGAGCTCTTCGCTCATTGGAACTGAGCTTGGGTACAGTTTGTAAGTGCCGTCGGGGGCCCAAAAGTGCACGGCACGGCTGGTGATATCGGCCAACAGACAACCGACACCCAGTTCGTCAAAATGATCCTGCCAGTTTTGTTGCGAGAATGACGATACATTGCGCCGTACCGGCAGCTGCGTGCTGATTGCGTCTTCCGTTTCCGGGAAGGCATCCACGCTTTGAGCCCGAACAAGGGCAGGAGTCGTCATCAAGGATGCAACGCCCAGCAGGGCGGAACGGCGGGTCATACGGGATTGGGACAAGACTGCCTCCGGTAAATTGAATGCTCGATACGTACTTTAGGGCAAAAATATTGGCGATGATCCCATTTTTCCAGAGTGCCCGATCTGAATTTCTTGTGAACAGAGGCTTTGTCAGTGAAATCGGCGGAAAAGCGCATAAACCCGGCCCAATTAGAGGCCGGGTTTCGATACTAGGGGCTTAAAAGATCAGTCCATGGCTTTGAAGTTGAACTCGCCACCTTCTTTGATGCCCGACGGCCAGCGCGAAGTCACGGTCTTGGTGCGGGTATAGAACTTGAAGCTGTCCGGACCGTGCTGGTTCAGATCGCCGAACATCGATTTCTTCCAGCCGCCAAATGTGTGATAGGCCAGCGGAACCGGGATCGGAACGTTGATGCCAACCATGCCGATATTGATCCGGCTGGCAAAGTCACGGGCGGTGTCACCGTCACGGGTGAAGATCGCGGTGCCGTTGCCATATTCATGATCCATCGCCAGCTTCAGCGCTTCTTCGTACGAACCCGCGCGGACCGTTGACAGGACCGGGCCGAAGATTTCCTGTTTGTAGATATCCATATCCGGGGTCACGTTGTCGAACAGGTGCGGGCCGACAAAGAAGCCGTCTTCGTAGCCTTGCAAGCTGAAATCACGGTTATCAACGACCAGCTTGGCGCCTTGTTCGACGCCCGAGTTGATCAGACCCAAGATACGTTCTTTCGCGGCGGCGGTCACAACCGGGCCCATATCGACATCGTCGCCCGCAGTGTAGGGGCCAACTTTCAGCTTTTCGACACGTGGGATCAGCTTTTCTATCAGCTTGTCTGCTGTTTCTTCACCAACAGGAACCGCGACAGAGATAGCCATGCAACGTTCGCCTGCCGCTCCGAAACCGGCACCAACCAGAGCGTCAGCCGCCTGATCCAGGTCAGCGTCGGGCATGACGATCATGTGGTTCTTGGCACCACCGAAACACTGTGCTCGCTTACCATTCGCGGTTGCGCGGCTATAGATGTATTGCGCGATCGGGGTAGACCCCACAAAGCTGACGCCCTGAATGATCTCGCTGTCGAGAATGGTGTCGACTGCTTCCTTGTCGCCGTTCACAACCTGAAACACGCCCTTGGGAAGGCCGGCTTCGACAAACAGTTCGGCCAGCATCAGCGGCACCGAGGGGTCACGTTCGGACGGCTTCAGGATCACGGCGTTGCCGCAGGCCAACGCCGGGCCAACGTGCCACAGTGGCATCATGGCGGGGAAGTTGAACGGCATGATCGAACCGACAACGCCCAGAGGCTGACGCATCGAGTACATATCGATACCCGGGCCTGCGCTGTCGGTGAACTCACCTTTCAGCATCTGTGGCGCACCAATGCAGTACTCGATCACTTCCAGACCACGCTGCAGGTCACCTTTGGCGTCGGGGATGGTTTTGCCGTGCTCGCGGCTCAGCGCCTCGGCCAGCTTGTCCATGTCGCGGTTCATCAGGCCGACCATGGCCATCATGACGCGCGCGCGCTTTTGAGGGTTGGTCGCGCCCCATGCAGGCTGGGCCGCGGCCGCGGCTTCAATGGCGGCTGTGGTTTCTGCTGCGCTGGCCATCGGGCATTTGTACTGAACTTCGCCCGTTGCCGGGTTGTAAATGTCGTCGAAACGACCGGATGTACCGGCGACCATTTCGCCGTTCAGGAAATGGGTCAGGTTTTGCATCAATAGTTCCTCCGATAGATTTGCCCGCAGAATAGGCTTGCAGAAATCCCACGAACAGAGGCAATGTCTCAAAGGAGCTTTGCAAAAATGCAAAAGGAAAGAAATGACCCCAAACTGGGACGATATGCGAATCTTTCTGGCCGTCGCGCGGGAAGAAAGCCTGTCTTCTGCCGGTCGTGTCCTGAAAATCGATCCCGCCACTGTTGGGCGTCGCGTGGCCCGGCTGGAATCCACTTTGGATTCGATTCTGTTCACCAAATCGCAGCAGGGCTATGTTTTGACTCCAGCGGGGCAACGGCTTTTGGAACATGGGCTTCACGCCGAAGAGGCGATACGCGCCGCTGCCGGGGCCGTGGCCGGGTCGACAAGATCGCTGAGTGGGCAAATCAGGATCGGCGCACCGGATGGCAGCGCCAATTACCTTTTGCCGCAGGTCTGTGCGAAAATCAGCGATGCGAACCCTGATCTGGACATTCAGATTCTTGCGTTGCCTCGGGTGATCAACCTGTCCCGGCGTGAGGCGGATATGGCGTTGACGGTCAGTGCGCCGACAGCAGGGCGACTGCTGGTCAAGAAAGTCAGCGATTACAAATTGCACATGGTTGCAACCGAAGACTATCTGAGATGGCATGGACCGATCCAATCTGTCACAGACCTGAAGGGGCACAGGTGGATCGGCTACATCCCAGACATGATCTTCGACCGAGAACTGGATTACCTGAACGACATTGGTATTGACCGTGTCGCGCTTGCATCGAACTCGGTCTCGGTTCAATTGCGCCAGGTTACGCTGGGAACGGGCGTTTGTGTCGCCCATGATTTCACGTTGCCGTTTCATCCGGGGCTTCAGAAAATCCTGACGGATCAAGTGAGTTTGACGCGTAGTTTCTATCTTGTTCGGCATGAGGGAGATCAGCGCAACGAACGGTTGAACCGCTTCGCAGATGCCCTGACACGCGGCATTCGCGAGGAAGTGCTTCGTTTGGAAGCAGGGACCGACGCTTGACAGGTCGCAGCAATCGCGCAACGCTTTGGAATAAGTGTCATTATTTCCGGAGGTATTCTTCATGCTTGTACAGGCCATCCTGAAGTCCAAAGCGACAGACGGTGTTGTGACGGTTGCGCCAACGGCGACGGTCTCGGAGGTATCGAAGATTCTTGCGGAGAAGCGGATCGGAACAGTCGTGATTTCCGAAGACGGTGGGGAAACAGCATCGGGCATCCTGTCCGAGCGTGACATTGTCCGCGAACTGGCGGGCAGTGGCAGTGGCTGCCTGAACCAGCCAGTTAAGTCTTACATGACGCAGGAACTTGTCACGACGACCCGTCAGGCGACGGTCGAAGACATCATGTCCCGGATGACCGAAGGGCGGTTTCGCCATATGCCGGTGGTGGAAGACGGTAAGCTTGTCGGCATTGTCACACTTGGCGATGTCGTGAAGGCACAGTTGGCCGAACTGGCCATGGAAAAAGATGCTTTGGAAGGCATGATAATGGGGCACTAACGGCAAGGGTTGCCGCAGCAATCACTTGCACCTGCAGCAAAGTTATGTTTGCTTGCGCAGAAATTTTGTTGCGCAGGAGGGCGCGATGAGGGTTGGTTTGTATCCTGGAACCTTTGATCCCATCACAATGGGACATATCGATATCATCCGTCGAGCGGCAGCTTTGGTGGATAAATTGATCATTGGCGTCGCCATCAACCGGGACAAGGGCCCTCTGTTTTCGTTGGAAGAGCGCGTGGCCATGATCGAAGCCGAATGCGCCCAACTTTCGGAGCAGACTGGAACCGAGATCATCGCGCATCCCTTTGAAAACCTGCTGATTGATTGTGCACGCGACGTTGGGGCGCAGATCATTGTGCGTGGTTTGCGTGCGGTCGCTGATTTCGAATACGAATTTCAGATGGTCGGCATGAACCGTGCTTTGGACGATTCGATTGAAACCGTCTTTTTGATGGCGGAAGCCCGGCATCAGGCGATTGCCTCGAAGCTGGTCAAGGAAATTGCCCGATTGAACGGGGACGTGTCGAAATTCGTCACGCCCCGCGTCAACACCGCATTGAAAGAACGGCTAGGCTAGGCCGCCCATTGCGGCGGCTGTGTCCAGCATCCGGTTCGAGAAGCCCCATTCATTGTCATACCAGGCCAGCACGCGTACCAGCGTGCCATCGGTGACTTTAGTTTCGGCCAGCGACACAGTCGAACTGTGCGGGTCGTGGTTGAAATCTATGGACACCAACGGGCGGCTTTCTGCGGCCAACACGCCGGGGATTTTGGCAGCGGCATCGATGAACAACTGGTTTACTTCTTCTTCGGTGGTGGGGCGCGAAACTTCGGCCACCAAATCGACGACCGAGACATTCGGGGTAGGGACCCGGATCGCCTGACCCGTCAGCTTGCCCTGCAGTTGCGGCAGAACCAGACCGACGGCTGCGGCCGCGCCGGTTGTGGTGGGGATCATCGACAACGCAGCAGCGCGCGACAGGTAAGGGTCTTTTCCGACCAGATCCTGTACCGGCTGGCTGGCGGTATAGGCGTGAACTGTGGTCATGTTGCCGTGCTTGATGCCAAGCCCAGCATCCAGGGCGGCCGCGACCGGTGAAAGGCAGTTGGTGGTGCAGGATGCGTTCGATACAACCAGATCTTCGGCGGTCAGTTCATGATCGTTTACGCCAAACACGACGGTTTTCACGTTACCGTCGCCGCGGGCCGGGGCCGAGATCAGAACCTTTTTTGATCCGTTCTTGAAGTGACGCTCAGCGGCTTCACGGGTGCGGAACACACCGGTGCATTCCAGAACGACATCAATATCCGACCAGGGCAGATCCTCGGGGTTACGTTCACTGGTCAGTCGGATCGGTCCGCGGCCCACATCCAGACCTGCATCGCTGAGTGTTACCGGGTTGGGATAACGGCCATGCACGCTGTCGAACTCGAACAGATGTGCGTTCATGTCCGGCTTGCCCAGATCGTTGATGGCCACGATCTCTACGTCCGTGCGGCCACTTTCCATCACAGCGCGCAGAACCCCGCGCCCAATCCGTCCAAATCCGTTGATCGCGAGTTTCAAGGTCATGGTCTGCTCCGTCGAAATATCTCTATAAGATGAGTTAGCGCTAACAACTCCAGATCAACAAAAGAGTCAAGAAAAACCTCAATCAGCGCCAGAAGGCGAGCCAGTCCAAAAATTCGTAAAGCTTCTTGGCAAGGAACAGCAGGTGATCGCCATTATACAGGGTCATGTCCAGCATCACGCCCCCAAGCAGAAGGATGCCGAGCCAGATGGCGATTTGATTGGTCATGATCGTTCCGAACAAAAATGCCCGCCCAGATAACCTGAGCGGGCATTAAGGTACAAGCGAAGTCCGAAGGGTCAGTTAAGACGGCCCATCGCAACAGCAACGTCAGCCATGCGGACCGAGAAGCCCCATTCATTGTCGTACCAGGCCAGAACGCGGACCATGCGGTCGTCGACCACGCGGGTCTGATCCGGTGCGAATATCGAGCTTTCTTCGGTATGATTAAAGTCGGTCGACACCAGCGGCGCGGGCTCATATCCCAGAACGCGCTGCATCGGGCCCTTGGCGGCCTCTTCAACGATGGCGTTAATTTCTGCTGTCGACGTGTCACGCGAGGCGCGGAAGGTCAGATCCACAGCCGAGACATTCGGGGTAGGGACGCGGATTGCGGAACCGTCCAGACGGCCCTTCAGATTCGGCAGAACCTCACCCAGTGCTTTGGCCGCACCGGTCGAGGTCGGGATCATCGACATCGCTGCAGCGCGTGCGCGGTAAAGGTCGCTGTGGCGACGATCCAGCGTGGGCTGATCTCCGGTATAGGCGTGGATGGTAGTCATGATGCCGTGTTCGATACCGACACCTTCGTCCAGCACCTTGGCCAGCGGGGCCAGGCAGTTGGTGGTGCAAGAGCCGTTCGACACCATGTTGTTATTGGCAGTCAGAGTGTTGTGGTTCACGCCGAAGACGATGGTCTTGTCGACATTCTTACCAGGGGCCGACAGCAAAACCTTGCCTGCGCCGCGCTCAAGATGGGTTTTCGCCTTGGTCCCGTCATTGAATTTACCAGTGCATTCCAGAACGACGTCGCAGCCTTCCCAGTCCAGCTCGGTCATGTCGTAGGTTGAGAACATCTGCATCGGGCCACGGCCCAGATCCATGGTGTTGCCATCAACGGAAACTTCGCGAGGGAAACGCCCGTGAACACTGTCATACTTCAACAGGTGCGCCGAGGTTTCCAATGGGCCGGTGGCGTTGACTTTGATCACTTCGATGTCGTTGCGCCCCGAAGCGGCGATGTGCGACAAGGTGCAGCGGCCAATGCGGCCAAAACCATTGATACCGACCTTGATGGTCATTTGATGTCTCCTGATGCGCTTGCGTTGAGGGCCATATAGCGGCGAAACGAGAATCTCAAAAGGGCAAAAGAGGTATATTTTTAAGGTGTTAGCGCAAACCTCACGCGATTGCGCTAACGCTTGCGCTAGCTGAGAGATCAGGTAGGGTCCGGGTGCGACAGGTGACGGGAAAGGACACGCGATGAGCGGACTGTTGGCCCTATTGGACGATGTGGCTGGGATCGCAAAGGTGGCGGCAGCCTCGGTCGACGATGTGGTTGCGGCGGCGGGCAAGGCCGGGGCGAAAACAGCGGGTGTTATCATTGATGACGCAGCGGTCACTCCGAAATACGTTCAGGGATTTGCGCCCGCGCGCGAATTGCCGATCATTTGGCGCATCGCGCGAGGGTCGGTGTTCAACAAGATCGTGTTGCTGCTGCCGGTGGCTCTGTTGCTGGCCAATTTCGCGCCATGGCTGATCACCCCTTTGCTGATGCTTGGTGGGTCATATCTTTGCTTTGAGGGGGCTGAGAAGATATTTCATGTCTTATTCCCGCACGGCAGTCACGCCATTGAACAAGACATGGACGTCCGGGACCCCGGACACCTCGAGGAACAAAAGGTCAAGGGCGCGATCAAAACGGACTTTATTCTATCGGCAGAGATCATGACGATTGCCTTAGCCGCGATTGAGGCCCCCAATTTGTGGATGCAGGCCGCGACGCTGGCTGTCGTCGGAATCGGGGTTACGGTGGCCGTTTATGGTTCGGTTGCACTGATCGTGAAAATGGATGACGTGGGGCTGTATCTTGCACAGAACGCGCCAACACCGATTGGTCGCGGCCTTGGCCGTGGTCTGGTCAAGGCGATGCCCGGCGTAATGAAAACGCTGTCAATTGTCGGAACCGCAGCGATGCTGTGGGTGGGTGGATCGATCATCATCCACGGATTGGAAGTGCTGGGCTTTGGATGGCTGGGCCATCATATCTACGACTGGGCTAACGCAATTGGGCATTCGGTGTCCGAGCAGTGGGCCGGGGCGGTTAAATGGATGTCCAAGGCCACCATGGATGGCGTGTTTGGTCTGGCTTGGGGGCTGGTGTTGATCCCGGTGGCGACCAAGGTGATCGGGCCTTTGATTTCAAAGGAATCGAAAACACATTGAAGCCCAAATGAAAAGGGCGGCCATGGCCGCCCTTTGCTCGATCAACTGGGTCTGTATTACAGAGCCAGCAGGTCTTTTACCTTGGCAACGGTTGCCTCGGCGGTAATGCCGAAATGCTTGTAAAGCTCGCCTGCCGGGGCAGAAGCGCCAAAGCTTGACATGCCGATAAACCCAGCCTTGGCCTCACGCCCGCGTTCGCCCAGCAACCAGCGATCCCAGCCTCCGGCTCGGACAGCGGCTTCGATACCAACGCGGACGGGACCGGCGGGTAGAACGCGCTTACGATAAGCTTCATCCTGTTGCGCGAACAGTTCCATGCAGGGCATGGAAACGACGCGGGTGCCGATGCCTTCCGCCTCAAGCGTTGCTTTGGCTTCCATGGCCAAAGACACCTCGGACCCGGTGGCGATCAGGATGGCCTGACGCTTGCCTTCAGCTTCGGCCAGAACATACGCACCCTGAGCGACAAGGTTCTTGGTTTTGTGCTGGGTCCGTACGGTCGGCACGCCCTGACGGGTCAGCGACAGGACCGATGGGCTGTCTTTGAAGGTCAAAGCCAGTTCCCACGCTTCGGCGGTTTCAATCGTGTCGGCGGGGCGGAACACAAAGGTGTTCGGCGTCGCGCGTGAAATTGCCAGGTGTTCGACCGGCTGGTGGGTCGGGCCGTCTTCGCCCAGACCGATGGAGTCATGGGTCATCACAAAGACAGAAGGCACTTTCATCAGCGCCGCCAGACGCATCGACGGGCGGGCATAGTCGGTGAAGGCCATGAATGTACCGCCATAGGGGCGGATGCCGCCATGCAGCGCCATGCCGTTCATCGCAGCGGCCATACCGTGTTCGCGGATCCCATAGTGGATGTAACGGCCCTTGCGGTTTTCCGGCAGAAACACGCCCATATCGGCTGATTTGGTGTTGTTCGATCCGGTCAGGTCAGCAGAACCGCCGACGGTTTCGGTCATGATCGGGTTGACGACGTTCAGAACCTTTTCAGACGAGGCGCGGGTGGCCAGCTTCGGCTGGTCTTCCGACATCTGCTTTTTGAACGCGCGAATGGCACCGGCCAGATTCTTGGGGGCCTCAAACGCATAAGCGCGGTTGAACTCGGCCTGCTTGCGTTCAGACAATTGTGCGAAACGCTCTTCCCAGGCGGCACGCTCGGCAGCACCGCGGGCGCCGATGGCTTCCCAAGCGGATTTCACGCTGGCAGGCACTTCGAACGCGTCATGAGGCCAGTCATAGGCTTCTTTTGCCGCCTTCAGTTGATCCTGATCTGTCAGCGCGCCATGGCCCTTCGACGTATCTTGCGCTGCGTGACCCAGTGCAATGTGGCTTTCACACGCGATCATGGTCGGCTTGCTGGATTTCTTCGCGTCGATAATGGCCGCGTCAATGGCTTTTGGATCGTGGCCGTCAACCTCAATCACATGCCAGCCCGAGGCCGCAAAACGGCGGACCTGATCGGTGCGGTCTGCAATATCAACGGTGCCGTCGATGGTGATATTGTTGTTGTCCCAAAAGACGATCAGTTTGCTCAACTCGTGACGACCGGCAAGCGTGATCGCCTCTTGGCTGACGCCTTCCATCAGGCAACCGTCGCCTGCGATGACGTAGGTATAGTGATCGACAACTTTCTTGCCGTAATGCGCGCGTTGGATTTCCTCGGCCATGGCAAAGCCCACAGCGTTCGAGATACCTTGGCCAAGCGGGCCGGTGGTGGTTTCAACACCGTTGATCAGGAAGTTTTCCGGGTGACCCGCAGTTTTTGCGCCCAACTGACGGAAATTCTTGATCTCGTTCAGGGTCACGTCAGCGTGGCCGGTGAGATACAGCAGCGAATAGACCAACATCGAGCCGTGACCAGCGGACAGGATGAAGCGATCGCGGTCGGGCCAGCTTGGGTTCGAGGAGTCGAATTTCAGGTGTTTTTCGAACAGCACAGTCGCGACATCGGCCATGCCCATCGGCATACCGGAATGGCCGGAATTTGCCGCCGCGACGGCATCAAGGGTCAGGGTGCGGATGGCCGCAGCTTTGTCCCAGTGTTCGGGGTTGGCTTTGCGCAGCGCAGTCAGGTCCACGGGCGTTGTTCCTTTGGGTTTGAAGCAGATTGCGGGCTCAATACCATCCAACACCCAAAGTGCAAGTAGAACTGGGGTGAATCGGGCCGCAATGCATGAAGAGCGGGGCTCAAGTGGTTGAAAGCAAACAGTGGGTATTTTCTGTCGCATTCCGTTAAACTGTCTGCAGGCGGGATTCGGTTTTGATTCGGATCGCATCGAAACAGAATGAACCTTGATAAAGAGGTGACAGGGGCATGAGCCAGATAGAAGAGTTACAGCACCGTATTATTTCCGCGATGGACCGCATTGGCGTGGGAGTCGAGGCATTGGGTGCTGAACCCGGGGACACCGGGCCGGATGAGGGGCTTCAGACTGCGCTTGAGGATGAACGCGTCGCCAACGCACAGCTTCAGGAACGGCTGAAATCCCTGAAACAGCAGCACGAACAGCAGATGGATGGCTTGCGTGCTGATCTTGAAGAGTTGCGAGCGGCTCCGTCTGACACCGAAGAAACTGATGCGCTACGCATCGAGCTAGAGGAAGCCCGTGTCAAGATCGCTTCGGTGGAAGCTGCACGTGCCGAGCTGGCCGAAGCCAAGGCGGCGTTGGACAACAGCACCGAGCTTGAAACTTTGAAGGCCGAAAACGAAAAGATGCGGGCGGACTTTGACGCGCTTGAAGATCCCGAACCCTTAAAGGCCGAACTGGAACAATTGCGCGGGATGCTGGATCAGGCGAAGGCCGTAGAAGCGGAAAACAACCGGCTCAAGGCCGAGTTGGAAGACACCGTGCGGGTCGACGACCTGAGCGCCGAGCTGGAGATGCTGCGGGCCGAACGCGCCAGCCATGGCGCTGCGATGTCGCGTCTGGATGACGATCTGCAACGTATGCGCAAGGCAAACGAACAGTTGCGTAATGCGGTTGACGAATTACGGGCGGCGGCAACTGACGGGGTGACAGATGCGGAACTTCTGAACCGGGCCACAGTCGCCGAGCTTGAGGCCACACGGGCCGCGCAAGCCTCGGACGCGGCCGAAGCGCAGGCCGTTCTTGCGCGCCTTGAGCCGCTGCTGTCGCAAGCGAAACTTGTAGAAGGTGAGGTGGAGTAATGCCCGAAGTGACCATTAATATCGGCGGTCGCGGCTTTGACGTCTCGTGTCAGGACGGTGAGGAGCCTTTTCTGAATTCCGCAGCCAAAATGCTGGACGATGAAGCCCAGGTGTTGTCCGATCAGATCGGTCGGATGCCTGAATCCCGTATGCTTTTGATGGCCGGCCTCATGCTGGCCGACAGGACGGCGGCAACGGAAGACAAAGTGAAATCGCTGGAGGCGAAGTTGGCCGAGGTTGAGGCGACACTACAGAGCCTTAGGAACGCTCCGACACCGGAACCTGAACGGGTCGAAGTTGCGGTGGTGCCGCCCTCTGTCACAGATACATTGGCGGAACTGGCGGCGCGGGCAGAAGCCCTGGCCGCAGTTGTCGAAGAAAAGAAGGCATAACAACGATGGTGCGAAAGATCTTGTTTGCGGCCGCGCTGGCATTGCCTGCATCGTCCGCCTTGGCAGAGATCGACATATTGTCGGTCACGTTCACCTGTGAAAACGGAGTTCCATTGCCTGTGAGCTATTTCAATGCAACCGATGGCTCAGGCGCGGCGGCGACAATGGTGGACAACACTCTGGTCGCCATGCGCCAGGTGGAAAGCGGATCAGGTATCCGCTATGAATCCACCGGCGGTGAGGGAACGTATATCCTACGTTCAAAAGGCTGGAACGCGTCGATCAGCTACTCGGCGGCAGGTGCCGCCAATGAGCAGGTGATCTATCAGAACTGTTCCAGCCGATAGGTTGGCTTAGGCGTTTGCTTCACGGATTTTGTCGGCTGCGTCTTTATTGTAGCCGACACCGTTCTCGTCAAACAGAGTGTCCAGTTCACCCGACAGAGTCATCTCGGTGATGATGTCGCAACCACCGACGAACTCTCCTTTGACATAAAGCTGCGGCACGGTTGGCCAGTCAGAATAATCCTTGATGCCCTGACGGATGTCTTCGTCAGCGAGAACGTTCACATCGGCATATTCGACGCCCATGTAGTTCAGCACGCCGGCCACGCGCGACGAGAACCCGCACTGCGGCATCTCTTTGGTGCCTTTCATGTACAGTACCACGTCGTTGGCTTTGACGGTTTCGTCGATCTGAGTTTTAACGTCGCTCATCTTGCTTTTCCTCTTCACCCGCATTCGGGGCGGTCGTTTCGTTCCTTGATGGGTCGGGCACCCATCCTTCTTCTTCTTCCAGCCGCCGGTGCTCAGCCTGCGCCAAGGCCAGCGGATCAAGTCCATAGCGTTCGATACCGCCGACTTTGCTGAGTTTGTCTGGGTCGGGACGCATGTCGGCGAGTTTACGACTTCTGTTGCGCTTCACATAGGCTTCGATCAGAGCGGCGGCAACTATCAATGTTGCTATTCCGCCTACCCAGATGAGCCAGTTGTTCATGTCTTCGAAGCCATTGCTTTGGCGTATTCTTGTGGGTCTCGCGTGACCCTCGAAACGGTTACATGGCCGCCTCCGCCACCAAGCACAGTTCCATGATCTACTAACTGATCGCCCTGACCGGGTTTCACACTGCGTATTTTGTCAGTGTGTCTTGGATTCATAGCGGACTTAATTTTGGCGAAGCAGCCAATCAGGGTTATCAACCCGCAAGTGCCATATATCCAGAAAGTTGCGTTCATTCAGGCACTTTTGTCGTTAACGCCAGTGCGTGCAACTCTCCATCCGGGCCATCCATCTTGCCCTTTAACGCTGCATAAACCGCGCGTTGCTGTTGCACCCGGTTTTTGCCGCGAAAGCTCTCGTCCACCACCATGGCAGACATATGAACACCGTCCTGACCACCGACCTGAATCTCAGCATCAGGAAAGGCTTCGCGCAGCAGGTGTTCGATTTCGTGGGTGCTCATCGGCATGTATGTAACTCCAGAAGGTCTTTCCCAAGATGTAGAGCGCATGAACCGGGCGCGCAAGAGCACGAGCACATTCAAAAACAACGAAACCCGCGTCGGAACAAGACGCGGGTTTCGATTGGCTTTTGTGTCGCGTAGTTAGGCGACGGCCTCGGCAAAGCTGCTGCGGAAAACCGCCGTCAGCTCATCCAGCGAAGCTTCCGAGCCGCCGATTTTCACCGCATCACCGGTGAAGCGACCAACCGAAAACAGCGGCACACCGGTCTGACCGGCGGCAATCATAAGTGCCTCTGCCTGATCAAAGTTGCAGGCGACCAGATAACGCGCCTGATCTTCGCCAAACAGGAATTCGGTCGGCGCCTCGTCGAGATGAACGCCAACGCCAGCCGCTTCGGCCAATTCAAAGGCGGCCAATGCAAGACCACCATCGCCAAGGTCGGTGCAGGCTTTGATCATCTCGCGATTGGCGCGAATGAAGTCGCCGTTGCGCTGTTCCGCGCTCAGATCGACATGCGGCGCATCACCGTCTTCGCGGTTGAACACTTCGGCCAATAGGGCGGATTGACCCAGATGGCCCTTGGTTTCGCCGATGACCAGAGCCACGTGGCCCTCGCGGACTTCATTTCCGATAATCTCGTCCGAATGGTTCAGCAGGCCGACCGCGCCGATGGTCGGCGTGGGCAGGATCGCCTGACCATCCGTTTCATTATAAAGCGAGACGTTGCCCGATACGATGGGCATATCCAACGCGCCGACCGCCGCGCCGATGCCTTGAACGGCACCAACGAACTGGCCCATGATTTCGGGCTTTTCGGGGTTGCCGAAATTCAGGTTGTCAGTGGTGGCCAGCGGCTTGGCCCCAACAGCGGTCAGGTTGCGATAGGCTTCGGCCACGGCTTGTTTACCACCTTCGACCGGGTTGGCGCGCACATAGCGTGGTGTCACGTCTGACGTGAAAGCCAGCACCTTGTCGGTGCCGTGGACGCGCACCATGCCAGCGCCCAGACCGGGCGTGCGGGCGCTGTCGGCCATCACCATGGTATCATACTGCTCGTACACCCACTGCTTGCCTGCGTAGTTGGGAGAAGAGAGCAGGGCGCGCAGCCCGTCGATCGGGTCGATTTGAGGCACTTCGGACAGCTCTTCCGCCGCGGGCGTCGGTTCCCACGGGCGGTCATATTCCGGCGCGGTTGAGGAGAGCTTGGACAGGACGAGGTCCGCTTTCACCTCTCCATTGTGCATGATCAGAAAGCGGTCTTCGGCAATCGTCTCACCAACGATGGCAAAGTCCAGATCCCATTTTTCAAAAACAGCGCGGGCCTTGGTTTCAAGTTCGGGCTTGAGGACCATCAGCATCCGTTCCTGAGATTCCGACAGCATCATCTCATAGGCTGTCATGTTTTCTTCGCGCTGAGGCACGTTTTCCAGATCGAGGCGCACGCCCAGACCACCCTTGTCGCCCATTTCTACGGCAGAACAGGTCAGGCCCGCCGCGCCCATGTCCTGGATCGAGATCACGGCGCCGGTCTGCATAAGCTCCAGCGTTGCTTCCATCAGTCGTTTTTCAGTGAAGGGGTCGCCAACCTGAACGGTTGGGCGCTTTTCTTCGATGGTGTCGTCGAACTCGGCAGACGCCATGGTTGCGCCGCCCACGCCGTCACGGCCGGTTTTGGCGCCCAGATAGACCACGGGCATCCCGACGCCGGACGCTGCCGAATAGAAAATCTTGTCACTGTCAGCCAGACCCGCTGCAAAAGCATTCACCAGGCAGTTGCCGTTATAGGCCGGATGGAACCGGACTTCGCCGCCAACGCACGGCACGCCAAAGCAGTTGCCGTAACCGCCGATGCCTTCGACCACACCGTTCACCAGCTGGCGGGTTTTGTGGTGACCGGGTTCACCGAAAGACAGCGCGTTCATGGACGCGATTGGGCGTGCGCCCATGGTGAAAACATCGCGAAGGATGCCGCCTACGCCGGTCGCCGCACCCTGATAAGGTTCGATGTAAGATGGGTGGTTGTGGCTTTCCATTTTGAAAACAACCGCTTGCCCGTCGCCAATGTCAACAACGCCTGCGTTTTCGCCGGGGCCACAAATCACCTGAGGGCCGGATGTTGGCAGAGTGCGCAGCCATTTCTTGGACGACTTGTACGAGCAATGCTCGTTCCACATGGCCGAGAAGATGCCCAGTTCAGTGAAGGTCGGTTCACGCCCGATGATCTCGAGGATCATGTCGTATTCCGCGGGCTTGAGCCCATGTGCAGCAATCAGATCGGGTGTGATGGCGGGCTCTTGCATCTTCTGTCCTGTGTCCAAGTGGGCCGAGATTGCGCGCGTTGTAGGGCAAGGGCGCGCCCGTGGAAAGGGTCAAGACGGCGCAGGTTGCTTCTTTCAAAGAAAAACGGAACCGGCATCACTGCCGGTTCCGAAGGAATGCACCGCAGTACTGGCGCAAATTGAAGGCGTAAACCGCGTAGGTTACGCTGACCCCTGGTCTTTGTTGAGTTGAGCTGCGGCTGCGGCACCTACAGCGGCCTTCTGTTCCGGGCTCAGGTTTTCGGCTTCTTCCTGCCCCGGCATCGCAACACGCACCTCACGGCGGGCAAAGTCGATGCCGTTTTCCTTGAAGGCTGCCTTGACCCGGTTGAAGATTTCCTTGCGCAGTGTGAATTGCTTTCCGGGCTTGGCCATGAACTTGCCGCGGATGATCATGCCGACATCGTCGAAGTCGAACACGCCCTGCGATTTGAAGGGTTGCAGAAAGCCATCCTTGTGGGTCTCGTCGGCCATCATCTCGGCACCGATCTTCTTGAAGATCTTCTTGACCTTGTTAGGGTCGGTATCAAACGGCACGGTGAATTTCAGCTTCATGATAACCCAGTCACGGCTGAAGTTTGTCAGCTTCTGAATCTCACCATACGGGATCGTATGCACAGCACCTCGATGGTGACGCAGCTGCATCGAGCGAACCGAGATCTTCTCGACCGTTCCCATTGTGCCGCCGACGTCGACATATTCTCCAACGCGGAAGGCATCGTCGATCAGGAAGAATACCCCGCCCACGATATCAGCGACCAGCTTCTGCGCGCCAAAGCCGATAGCCAGACCCAGAACACCGGCACCGGCCAGCAGCGGCGTGATGTTGATGCCTAATGCACCCAGTGCCAGCAGGCCAAAAATCACGGCAATTGTGATCTGGGCCGTTATCCGCATCAGGGGCAAAACAGTCGCCAGACGAGACCCACCGGCACCGCCGCCTTCACCGCCTGCTTCTTCGTCCAGCTCCTCGGCCGCAGTTTGTTCCCTTGCCAATCGACGGTTGATCCACAACGAGACGACCTCGTTCAGGATATAGCCAACGGCGATGATCAGCAGGAATTCGATGACAGCACCGCCAACTTCGGCACTGACACCAGCCGAAGCAACGTTGCGCAGATCAAGTTGCCAGGTGCGCGCGATCATGAACACCACGATCAGACCCGCGATAACGCGGCCAATCCGGATGTAACTGCGTTTCGCAGAACGGTAGGCGCGTTCAGCCAGAGGGCCTTCGCCAGACATAGGGGGCTGCAAATGGCGCACCAATCCACGGATCAGTGTGTCGAGCGCGGGGGCTATCAACAACCAGAACATGGTTGTGAAATGCGCACCACTTGTTAGCAACCTCAATGTCGATGGATCGCGCTGTGCAACCAGAAACTCGACCAGAAGCCAGATTGCCACCGAAACGCCGATGGCAAAATAGGGGTAATAGTGCGCGACTTCCTTGTCGAACATCGTATGATCCGGGTCCGTACCCAGCATCATCTGAGACAGCCCTTCGCGGGCGGTCCATGCGATAACCGCGATGTAGATGTGGATTGCTGCGTTCAGCCAGAAGCCAATGCGGGTATCATCACCCGTGACACCATTGAGCGCGTTGAAGCGAACGACAAACAGCGTGAAGCCGATCAGTATCAACAGACCGATGAGGTTGCGGTACAGGTATTTCGCCCAATGGTCGTCAATGTTGACCAACCGGAGTTGCGGTTTCTCCGGTGCCAAAACAAAGCGTGACGCTGCAGCTCCCAGGCGCGGAATCCAGATCAGGTAGAACACAAACGGAGCGGCATAGGTGATTTGTTCAGGCGTCAGCAAACCACGGCCAACTGCCCTTATGACAACATAGAACACGATCAACCCGGCGATTTCGCGGCAAAACCGGCGGAATAGATAACTGACTGCGCCCCAAAGGTCGCCCTCATCCGAGACTTCCGTCGCTTCATGCCAACGACGGGTCAGGAATATGAACAGCTTTTCAGCTATGAAACCCACAATCAGCACCGAGAGGATAAGCCCGAACAGTGTAAATACGCCGGTCGTTCCGAACGTGTCACTAAAGTTGCTGAACGCGGTAATCTGCGCTGTGACGATGTTGGGAAGCGTGGTCAGAACATGTGTCCAGGACGAGACCATCTCGGCCCAGATCTCGCTTATTTCGGTCAGTGGGTCTTCCACGTCCGCTTTTTCGGCAGCTTGTTTTTCTGCAACTGCATCCAGCCGTTCCAAAAGAATCGCGCGCACCTGGTCATCGGACATGCGCGCAACCAGATCGTCGACCTGTTCGGGTGACAGGTCTTCTGGAATGGTCACTGTAGACGTTGTGCCGGTGTCTTGCGCATATAGCGGTACCGCTAAAAATAAAGCGGAGACAATCGCCAACACGAGGCGGAGTGGTTGGAGCATGGATTTTCCCTCGAACACGAAATTGTTTCGTTTTTTTGGGATCATATGCTTATGCGTGTATTTTTCCCAGAACTTTCGCTGACTTAATGCGGAGCCTTGGGCAAAAAAAAGGCCGAGCAATAAGCTCGGCCGTAGTCCAACAGGGAGGTATGAAGATGATGAGCGTTTCGGCATCATCGCCTTCGATTGCTCATTTAGGGGGCGGTTTGTGTACGTTCAAGGAATTTAACGCTGCTAAGACCTCATGCCCGATATGCTATGCGTGCATAGCTAAAGTTTTTCCATTTTTTTCAATTGTTTACGTTGGGCAATGATCTCGTCCTGAACGAAGTCACGGAAGGCGCCAACGCGTTTTGAATGTCGCAGCTCTTCGGGATAAGCCAAATAGACCGGTACGTCTGCGGTTTCGATGTCTGAAAGTATGGGTACGAGGTGCGGAAAGTCTTGTGTGACGTAATCCGGCAAAACCCCAATGCCCAGATTGTGCAGGACGCCTTGGAGCACACCAAAATAGTTGTTCACTGTCAGCAGTGACCCGGGATTGTAAGTCATCAAATGACGTACCATGGCCGCACTGGCACCAACCTGTGGGGCGGCGGGGGTTTGGCAGATCAGGCGGTGGTCTTTAATCTCGTCCAAAGATTGCAGCATTCCGCCATGCGTTTCGATGTAATCCTGTGTCGCATACAGCATCATATGAACAGTCATCAGACGTTTGCGCACCAGATCCGCTTGGCTGGGTTCTTTCATCCGAATGGCGACATCGGCTTCGCGCATCGGAAGGTCCAGAACACGCTCTTCGAGCATCAGGTCGATGTTCAGATCGGGGTATTGCTCGTACAGTTTAGGCAGGCGCGGGGCCAGCCAAAGCGTGCCGAAGCCAAATGTCGTCGTAACCCGCAGGACGCCAAAGACCTCTTCTTCGCTGTCGCGAATGCGCGCGGCTGCGGCGTCCAGTCTTTTCGACATGGCGGATGTGGCGTCGAACAGCAGTTCACCCTGTTCGGTGAGAATCAGCCCCCGCGCATGACGGTGAAAAAGGGTGGCATCCAGCGATTCTTCCAACGCTCGGATCTGTCGACTCACGGCGGATTGAGACAAGTTGAGCTTGTCCCCGGCGTGTGTGAGGCTGCCTGCATCGGCCACTGCGTGAAATATTCTAAGCTTGTCCCAATCCATCGCCGCAACTTTCGTTATCCATTTGAACGCCTATATGAAAGAGGTGACAAGTTCTACATTCAAAGGGTGAAATCGTTACTTATCAGTGGATAAATCCTATACAGGTCAGAAATTATGACCTAAAATGAATTGAGATGAAGCACACTGATCTGACGAGGGGAGACGTCTGATGAGTCAGGCACAGATAACGCTAAACGACCGGTTCGATCTTGAGAAAAGCCCCGTTCTTTTGAACGGAACTCAGGCGCTGGTCCGGTTAATGCTGATGCAAAAGGCCAGAGACCGACAGGCGGGCCTGAACACAGCAGGCCTTGTTACCGGGTATCGGGGATCACCCCTTGGGGCTGTTGACCAGCAGATGATGCGGGCCCAAAAGCCACTTGCCGAAAACGATGTCACGTTTCAGTTCGGATTGAACGAAGATCTGGCTGCCACTGCGCTTTGGGGCAGTCAGCAGGCAGGTTTGCGCGGGGATGGCAAGTTCGACGGGGTTTTCGGGCTTTGGTACGGTAAAGGTCCAGGGGTTGACCGGTCCGGCGACGTCATGCGCCACGCGAACATGGCGGGTACGGCCCAGCATGGCGGCGTTCTTATGGCAATGGGCGATGACCATACTGGCGAAAGCTCTACCGTTCTGCATCAATCCGAATGGTCGCTGGTCGACATGTATATGCCTATCGTCAGCCCTGCTGGCGTTCAGGAAATCCTCGACTATGGAATTTATGGATTTGCACTCAGCCGTTTCGCGGGTGTCTGGGTCGGCCTGAAGACGATGAAGGACACGATCGAGGTTACTTCGGTCGTGGATGGCAGCCCGGACCGGATGCGCGTTGTTGTGCCTGAATTTGATATGCCGGAAGGCGGATTGAACATTCGTTTAGGCGATACACCACATCTGCAAGAAACGCGCGTCATCGACTACAAACGGTTCGCGGCTGAGATGTTTTCACATGCCAATAAGCTCGACAAACGGATGTGGGGTAAATCCGGTGCCAAGATCGGCTTTGTCGCAGCAGGCAAGAACTGGCTGGATCTGACACATGGTCTGTCCCTTCTGAACATCGATGAATCCGAGGCCGAACGGCTGGGGATCACCACATACAAGGTAGGGCAGACTTTCCCCTTGGATATGGCGGGGTTCCACGACTGGGCCGAGGGGCTGGACCTGATCGTGATCGTCGAGGAAAAGCGCAAGTTGATCGAGGTTCAGGTTAAGGAGGCAATCTTTGACGACCGGCGCGGCCGTCGGGTCTATGGTTGGTACAAGGGTGGGGCCGGGACTTTGCACAGGGAAGAACTGTTCCCGACGCGCGGCGCGCTGGATCCGATCATGATCGCCGAAAAGCTCGGCGAGATCCTGATTGAAGAGGGGCGCGAAACCGAAGGTATTCGGGCCGGGCTGGTATCATTGTCCGAGGCACGCAGGGCCGACAACGCACAGGAAATCGCAACGCGACTTCCGTATTTCTGCTCGGGCTGTCCACATAACAGCTCGACCAAGGTGCCGGAAGGCAGCCGCGCCTATGCCGGTATCGGCTGTCACTACATGGTTCAATGGATGGATCGCGAGACAACCGGCTTCACTCAAATGGGTGGTGAAGGCGCGAACTGGATCGGTGAGGCTCCGTTTTCGACCACCAAGCACGTGTTCCAAAACCTGGGCGATGGCACCTATAACCATTCGGGCGTTCAGGCGATCCGGGCTGCCTTGTCCGCAGGGACAAATATTACCTTCAAAATCCTGTTCAACGACGCGGTCGCCATGACCGGCGGGCAGGATAACGAAGGCGACCTGACTGCCGAACGGATCGTTGCCGAGGTGAAGGCGATGGGTGTTCCTGAGGTCGCACTGGTCTATGACGAAAAGGAAGACGTAAATTTCAAGGCACTGCCTGCAAGCGTTCAGACATATGAACGGGCAGATCTCATGCAGGTGCAGGAGAAATTCCGCGAGATTGAGGGCGTTTCGGTCATCGTCTATGTTCAAACCTGCGCAGCCGAAAAGCGTCGTCGGCGCAAGCGGGGCACATTCCCGGACCCGGACAAGCGCGTGTTCATCAACACTGATGTCTGCGAAGGCTGTGGCGATTGCGGTGTGCAGTCCAACTGTGTGTCGATCGTGCCGAAACAAACCGAGCTGGGCCGTAAGCGGGCCATCGATCAGTCAAGCTGCAACAAGGATTTTTCGTGCCTGAACGGCTTTTGCCCTTCTTTTGTAACCCTTGAGGGCGCGAAAATCCGTAAAGAGGCGACGACCGAAATCGACCTGCCTGATCTGCCAATGCCCGATCTGCCCGAGATCCGTGGAACCCATAACGTCGTGATTACGGGTGTCGGTGGAACGGGTGTTGTAACCCTGGGTGCAATCCTTGCGCAGGCCGCCCAGATTGACGGCAAAGGCGCGGGTATGATGGAAATGGCGGGCTTGGCGCAGAAGGGTGGAGCAGTGCATATCCACTGCCGTCTGGCCAACAGCCCCGATGATATCAGTGCCATCCGTGTTGCGACTGGCGAAGCCCATGCGCTGATCGGCGGTGATCTGGTGGTTTCAGCCGGAGCCAAAACCTTGGGTTTGACGCGCAGCGGACGTACCGGCGCCGTCGTGAACAGCCATGAAACGGTCACCGGTGATTTCACGCGTGATACCGAATTCCGCATTCCTGCGGATCAGTTGGAGCTGGCCTTGCAAGCGCGAATGAAAGAAGGCGTATCTTTGTTCGATGCCACCGATCTGGCGCGCGCTGTGATGGGGGATTCGATCTATTCCAACATGATGATCTTTGGCGCGACGTGGCAGCGCGGGTTATTGCCCGTCAGCTATCAGGCGATCTTTGATGCCATCGATTTGAACGGCACCGCTGTCGAACGAAACAAGCGTGCGTTTGATATCGGTCGGTGGGCGATACTGAATCCGGATGAAGTACAGTCAATTCTGTCTCCAACCGTGGCAGAGATGCCCAAAACGCTGGACCAGATTATCGATTTCCGTGCTCAACATCTGACCGAATACCAAAGCGCCCGGCTGGCTAAGCGCTATCGCAAACTGGTGGACAGTATAGAGGATGCAGAGGTGCGCGAAGCGGTGGCAAAGGGCTATCACAAGCTGTTGTCCTACAAGGATGAATACGAAGTTGCGCGCCTTCTGCTGACAAGTCGGGAAAAGGCGGCTGCCGAGTTTGATGGCAACTTCAAGATGACCTTCCACCTTGCCCCGCCGGTTTTCGGAGGATCGGCCAGTAACGGCAGGCCCCAAAAGCGCGCGTTTGGCGAATCCGTCTTGGGCCCGTTGAAACTGCTGACCAAATTGAAGGCGCTTCGTGGCACCCCGCTGGACATCTTCGGGTATTCATCTGAACGCAGGATGGAGCGTGCTTTGATCCGGCAGTATGAAAAGGACATGCGCGACGTGTTGCCCATGGTGTCGCAGGACACACGTGACGCGATTTCGGCCTTGGCCCGTTTGCCGCTGGACATCCGCGGATTTGGCCCTGTTTTGCAGGAAAACGAAGCCAAAGCTGCGAAAAGGCGCGAAGAATTGCTGGCGACGATCCGTAGTGGCGGGCCTGAAATGCAGGCCGCGGCAGAGTAAATCGTCACAATGGTGTCACGATAGCTAGGCAAAATTGTTACTTACACCTATTTTGCAGGCAGAAAACCGGAGACCCAAATGCCTTCTCGCCGTCATGTCGTTCGTGACATCTCGTATGCTCATTCCGCCGAAACCAAAAGCGGGCGGATGGTCATCAAGTTGATGGAGAATACCACAGGCCGCATGCGCCTGATCAAACGCGCTGATGGGTACGAAAGAGAAGTCGCCAATGGGCGAGACTTTTGGACCGTTATGGTCGAACGCTACGGGCTGACGCTGGATGTGGTGGGAGGATCGCTGTCGAACATCCCGAAAGACGGTCCCTTGATCCTGATTGCCAACCATCCTTACGGGATTCTGGATGGCATGATGATGGGTCACATGCTGTCGCAGACCCGGGGCGATTTCCGCATTCTGGCGCATCGGGTGTTCCGCAAGGCTGAGGAGTTGAACCGGATCATCTTGCCCATTTCGTTTGATGAGACGAAAGAGGCGATGAAACTGAACCTTGAGACGCGCAAAACCGCGTTGAACTACCTCGACAACGGTGGTTCGATCGGGATTTTTCCGGGAGGAACAGTCAGCACCGCCGTCAAGCCGTTTTCGCATCCAATGGACCCAGGCTGGCGCGGCTTTACCGCCCGGATGGTGGCCAAGTCAAATGCCACGGTCGTGCCGGTTTTCTTCGACGGGCACACTTCGCGCCTGTTCCAGATCGCAAGCCATCTGCATAATACGCTGCGTATGGGCCTGCTGATTAAAGAGTTCAAGAAACGGGTGGATACGACTGTCAAAGTGGTGATTGGCGAGCCGATCGGCCGCGACATTCTGGACCCTTTGGGCAAGGATACGCGCAAGATGATGGATTTCTTGCGCAAAGCCACGTATGAGCTGTCTCCGACACCGCTGAAGTCTTATGACTACGGCTATGAATTTGAGGAACGGCATCGCGCCTGAAGGGGCAAATGGCAGTAGGCATCTTTGATTCCGGTTTGGGCGGTCTGACCGTCCTCAACGCCGCGCAGCAACGGCTGCCCGACGTGGATTTCCTGTATTATGCGGACAGTACACATGCACCTTACGGTGTGCGCGATGCCGAGGATATCTATCAGCTGACCCGCAATGCGGTGCACGATCTTTGGGGCCGGGGCTGCAATCTGGTGATTCTGGCCTGCAATACAGCCAGCGCTGCCGCGTTGCGGCGGATGCAGGAAGAAGGCGTGCCCGAGGGCAAGCGGGTGCTGGGCGTCTTTGTTCCCTTGATCGAAGCACTGACTGAGCGGCAGTGGGGCGATAATTCGCCGCCGCGCGAAGTGGCCGTCAAGCATGTGGCCTTGTTCGCGACACCTGCCACCGTGTCCAGCCGGGCGTTTCAGCGGGAACTGGCATTCCGGGCAATCGGCGTGGATGTCGAGGCTCAGGCCTGTGGCGGTGTGGTCGATGCCATTGAAGATGGTGACATGATCCTGGCCGAGGCGCTGGTGCGCAGCCATGTGGATGCTTTGAAACGCAAAATGCCAGAACCCCAGGCGGCTATTCTGGGCTGCACGCATTACCCGTTGATGGCAGAGGCCTTTCAGGCGGCGTTGGGACCGGATGTTCAGGTTTTCAGCCAGGGCGATCTGGTTGCTGAAAGCCTTGCTGATTATCTACAGCGTCATCCGAACATGCAGGGCGAAGGCGCGGGTGGGCACCTGACCACGGGCAAGCCGGGTTTTGTCAGCGATCGGGCAACGCAGTTCCTCCGACGACAGATTTCGTTCGAGGCGGCCTGATTTAGGTCAAGGACGCACCCCTTCCGATTTTCTAATTCAAAGACCGTCACATCGGCGGTCGTGATATGTGACACACGTAAAGAAGAGGTCTGACATGACCCATAATATCGCAATTCTGGGCGCTTCCGGCTATACCGGCGCGGAACTGGTGCGGCTGATCGCCGAGCACCCGAATATGGACATCGTTGCTTTGGCTGCCGAGCGGAAGGCCGGCATGAGCATGGCACAGGTCTTCCCGCATCTGCGCCACATGAACTTGCCGGATCTGTGCAAGATTTCAGAGATCGACTTTTCCAATGTTGATTTGTGTTTCTGTGCTTTGCCGCACAAGACCAGTCAGGAAGTCATTCGGGCGCTGCCAAAAGATCTGAAAATTATCGACCTGTCAGCGGATTTCCGGCTGCAGGACGCGGATGAATACGAGAAGTGGTATGGAAACCCACATAGCGCGCTGGAGCAGCAGGACGAAGCCGTCTATGGCCTGACTGAATTTTATCGTGACGAGATCCGCTCGGCGCGCCTTGTGGCGGGGACTGGATGTAACGCAGCAACCGGGCAATATGTTCTGCGGCCGTTGATCTCGGCGGGGGTCATCGATCTGGACGATATTATTCTGGACTTGAAATGCGCAGTGTCCGGGGCCGGGCGGTCGCTCAAGGAAAATCTGCTGCACGCTGAACTGAGTGAAGGATACAACGCCTACGCGGTCGGCGGCACGCACCGGCATCTGGGAGAGTTCGATCAGGAGTTTTCGAAGCTGGCTGGTCGGACAGTACATGTGCAATTCACACCGCATCTGATCCCTGCGAACCGCGGCATTTTGGCGACCACCTATGTGAAAGGCGACCCGCAGAGCGTCTATGAAACACTGGCAAAAGCCTATGTGGACGAGCCTTTCATACAGATGCTGCCGATGGGTGAAGCGCCTTCGACACATCATGTGCGGGGGTCGAACTTCTGCCATATCGGCGTGGTCGCAGACCGGATCGAGCGGCGCGTGATTGTGGTTGCTGCGCTGGATAACCTGACAAAAGGTAGCAGTGGCCAAGCCTTGCAGAACGCCAACTTGATGTTAGGTGAGGATGAAACCCGGGGTCTGATGATGGCCCCACTTTTCCCGTGAGGACGGTATGAAAACGCTCAAGAAACGTCGTCGAGTACAAGTCATTCTGGTAGCGGCCGTTGCCTTGGTGGCATCGACGGCTTTGATTGGGTGGGCCTTGCAGGATGGCATCAACTTCTTCCGCTCGCCCAGTGAAGTGATTGCAGAGCCGCCGAAACCGACCGAGGTGTTCCGCATTGGTGGACTGGTTGAAGAAGGCTCGATCATTCGCGGCCAGGGTGAAACTGTGCATTTTGTGGTCACGGATGGGGGCGAGAGTGTTCCGGTATCATTCACGGGTGTTCTGCCAGATTTGTTTACCGAGAACCAAGGTATGGTTGGCACTGGAAGTTACGTGAACGGCGTGTTTGAAGCCACGGAAATCCTTGCAAAACATGACGAGACGTACATGCCGAAAGAGGTCGTTGACGCACTCAAGGAGCAAGGCGTTTACCAAGAAGCAGAGGGAAGCTGAACGCAGCTGCGCTGCGTGCCTCTGGCAGAGGTATTTTTGAGCATAAGAAGTGGGGCGTTGCGCGTGTAAGGCGGGCAGCGCCCGTTGTTTTTTGCTAACTTTAATGAATTTGCAGGACCGTTTCCCCGATCGGTGAATTAGGGGGACGTCATGCAGTCGGTTCAACAGATCGCAGAAGAAATCGTGGCGCGGGAGGGCGGGTTCGTGGATGATCCGGATGATCCCGGTGGCGCTACAAAACATGGCGTGACCATTCACACCCTGCGACGCCTGGGGTTGGACCTCAACGGTGATGGCGTGGTCGATGTAAGCGATGTAAGGGATTTATCCCGGCGGCAAGCAGTCGATATTTTTTTGCGTCACTACTATGAGAAACCGGGGATTGCGCGCCTGCCCGATGTCCTGCAGGCGTCGGTCTTTGACATGCACGTCAATGCCGGGACGCAGGCGGTCAAAATTTTGCAGCGGCTTTTGAATCAAATGGGATTCGATGTGGTGGCAGACAGTGTGATCGGCCCGAAGACGGCGGCGGCTTGCGCAAGCGCTGCGCAACCGGATCCGACCTCTTTGCGAGATGCCTATGGGGTTGCGCGGCGAAACTATTACTTCCGCCTTGCAGATCTGCGGCCTGCCTCCAGAAAATACGCGCGTTCCCGGTCTGGTGGCAAAGGCGGCTGGATCAAACGCGCCGAAGAATTTCTGTCACAGCGGTACCATCTGACGGACGCAGAGTTTCAAAGAAGGGTTGCGGCATGGGGTTGATCTCGGGTGTTTTGGCGCTGTTGTTTGGGAATGGGCGGAATGCGGTGCAGGAAACCGTCGAGCTATATCGCGAAAATACGGAGGCGCGGGCGCGACGAAGCACTGAGCTGCAAACCCAGGCCATGGCGCAATTTGGCGGGGAATTTCAAATCCCCCAAAAGGGGGCGTTCGATCGCTTCATGGATGGTGTGAATCGATTGCCCCGCCCGGCTTTGGCGTTGGGAACGCTCGGGCTGTTCGTTGCGGCCATGGTAGACCCGCTGTGGTTTGCCGCACGGATGCAAGGAATCGCTTTGGTTCCTGAGCCTTTGTGGTGGTTGTTAGGTGTGGTCGTATCCTTCTATTTTGGTGCGCGACATCAGATGAAAATGCAGGAATTTCAGCGCGATATCGGCGCGACACTGCTGCGCTTGCCGACAGTTCTGAACAACATCGATCAAGTGCGCGCGATGCGAGGTGACAGCCCGGGTGGTGCGGATCCCGGTCCGGATTCTGCTTTGTTTCTGGATGTCACACACCCGGATTCCAACCCGGCGCTTGAGGATTGGCGCAAGCGTCGCGGGACCTGACCCGCGACACTATGTGCCCCCGGATCGGGCGAAAGTTATTGGCCCCCGGTTTAGCCTCGGAGTATATTCCGGGGTATGATTACAGAACTCGGCCACTTCGCCCTTATCCTCGCCTTCTTTGTCGCCATCGTACAAAGTGTAGTGCCCCTGATCGGGGCTTCGAAACGCTGGGCCGGATGGATGGCGTTTGCGGAACCTTCGGCCATCGTTCAGTTTCTGCTGACGGCTTTTTCCTTCGGTGCTTTGATCTGGGCTTTCGTCGTATCCGACTTTTCCCTGAGGATCGTGGTTGAGAACAGCCATTCTGCCAAGCCGATGATCTACAAGATCAGTGGAACATGGGGCAACCACGAAGGATCCATGTTGCTTTGGGTGTTGATCGTCACCTTGTTTGGCGCATTGGCTGCGTTCTTTGGCGGCGGGTTGCCGCCGTCGCTCAAGGCGCGTGTGCTGGCTGTGCAGTCGGCAATTGCTGTCGCGTTCTTCGCCTTCATTTTGTTCACCTCGAACCCGTTCGACCGGCTTGCAATTGCACCGTTTGACGGGCGCGATCTGAACCCGTTGCTGCAAGACCCCGGGTTGGCCTTTCATCCGCCATTTCTGTATCTCGGTTACGTGGGGTTGAGCATGGCGTTCAGCTTTGCCATCGCGGCCCTGATCGAAGGGCGCGTTGATGCGGCCTGGGGGCGCTGGGTGCGCCCCTGGACATTGGCGGCCTGGATCTTTCTGACCATAGGTATCGCGCTGGGGTCGTGGTGGGCCTATTACGAATTGGGTTGGGGTGGATTCTGGTTCTGGGATCCGGTCGAGAATGCATCGTTCATGCCCTGGCTTCTGGCGGCAGCCCTTTTGCACTCTGCCATTGTTGTGGAAAAGCGCGAGGCGCTAAAAAGCTGGACCATTCTACTAGCGATCATCGCATTCGGATTTTCACTGATCGGCACGTTCATTGTGCGGTCTGGCCTTCTGACGTCGGTTCATGCCTTTGCAACCGATCCTGAACGGGGCGTGTTTATTCTGCTGATCTTGGTGTTCTTTATCGGTGGTGCGCTGACCCTGTTTGCCGCGCGTGCGCAAACGATGGAGGCAAAGGGCGTCTTTGGCATGGTCAGCCGGGAAAGCGCTTTGATTGTAAACAACGTCCTGCTGGCGGTCAGCTGTTTCGTCGTATTCGTTGGAACCATGTGGCCGATGGTGGCCGAGATGATGTTCGACCGAAAGCTCTCGGTCGGGGCTCCGTTTTTCAATGCAGCGTTTTCTCCGTTCATGGTGCTGCTTGGGCTGGTCCTGCCGATTGGGGCGATGTTACCCTGGAAGCGGGGACGGATTGGCAAGACGGCGTGGTCGTTGCGCTATGCCTTTGGGCTTGCGTTGGCGATTGCCCTGCTGGTCTGGGCGATGCAAACCGGGCGCAGCGCGCTGGGTCCGGTGGGTCTTTTCCTTGGGGCCTGGATCACCTTTGGGGCGGCTATCGATTTGTGGAACCGCACGGGCCGCAATGGTAGTCTGAAACGCCTTTTCCGCCTGCCGGGTGCGGATTGGGGGAAGGCGGTTGCCCATACGGGTCTGGGTGTCACCATTTTCGCCGTCGCTGGCCTGACTGCGTGGGAGGACGAGGATATCCGCGTGGCGCAACCCAACCAACCGTTCGAAGTGGGGCAGTTCACGCTGACGCTGAAAGACGTGCGACAGGTCGAGGGGCCGAACTATTTCTCGACCACGGCAGATGTTCTGGTTGAAAAGAATGGGCACCTGATGGGAACATTGCACCCTGAAAAACGCGACTATCCGGTGGCGCGTATGCCCACGACTGAGGCTGCGATAGATTATCGTTTCCTGGGTGACCTTTACGTCGTGATCGGTGATCAGCAGGCAGATGGGGGGTGGGTCATGCGCACCTATATCAAGCCGCTCGCAAACTGGATCTGGGGCGGCTGCATTCTGATGGCGCTTGGCGGTATCCTAAGCCTGTGCGACAGGCGGTTCCGTGTCGCCGCAGGGGCCAGAAAAACCCCGGTTGGTGGAGTGCCGGCAGAATGAAACGTCTTGTACTGATCCTGATGCTGCTGGCGTCGCCCGTGTTTTCGGTGCAGCCGGATGAGGTGCTGGATGATCCGGTGCTTGAACAAAGGGCCCGCGATCTCAGCACCGGGTTGCGTTGCCTTGTTTGCCGGAACGAGAGCATCGACGAAAGCAACGCTGATCTGGCGCGAGACTTGCGTCTACTGCTGCGTGAGCGTCTGGTGGCAGGTGACAGCGATGAAGAGGCGATTGCCTTTATCGTGGATCGTTATGGCGAATATGTTCTTCTGAAGCCGACCACCAGCGGTTCAAACCTGTTTCTTTGGCTCGCCGGGCCGATCATGTTGTTGATTGCGGCGGGCGTTGGCCTCAATTTCCTACGCAATCGCTCGAAAGCCCATGCATCGGTTGAGGACACTTCGCTGAGTGAGGATGAAAAAGAACGTCTGCGCCGAATTCTTGAAGACTGACGTATGGTTCTGCTTTTCCCATCTCGCTTGGGCCAGTAAGTGTGCAAAAAAGCGAGGCGCGACGGGAGGGTTTTCATGAAGTACGAAACGGTTGTTCTGGACATTACGGGCGGTCTGGCGGTTCTGACATTGAACAGACCAGACAAGATGAACGCTCTGACAACTCAGATGCGCGCTGAAATCACCCATGCAATGAAAGATGCGGCAACCAGAGCCCGGTGCATCGTGATCACCGGTGCTGGTCCTGCCTTTTGTTCCGGTCAGGATCTGGGCGATGCATCGTCAACCGGCAAGATTGATCTGGAGCGGTCGCTGCGGGACGAATATGAACCGATGCTGGAGATGATCCACAGCTGTCCGGTGCCGACCATTGCAGCCGTAAATGGACCCGCGGCCGGGGCAGGGGCCAACCTTGCCCTTTGCGCGGACGTGGTGATTGCAGCTGAAAGTGCCTACTTCCTGCAAGCCTTTGCGCGGATCGGGTTGTTGCCCGATGCCGGAGGAACCTGGTTCATGCCGCGTCAGATGGGGCTGGCCAAGGCGATGGGCGCCGCTCTGTTTGCCGATAAGATCACCGCGCGGCAAGCGGATGAATGGGGCATGATCTGGGAAGCCGTACCCGATGAAGACTTCGCTGCGCATTGGCGTAAACGGGCGGAATATCTGGCCAATGGTCCTACGGCAGCTTATGGCGCGATCAAGCAGGCCATTCGTGGAACATACGAAAACACCCTGCCACAACAGCTAGCAAAAGAGGCGCATCTGCAAGGCGAATGTGGTCGTTCGCGCGATTTCGCCGAAGGTGTGGTGGCTTTCATGGAAAAACGCCCCCCGAAATTCGAAGGGCGCTGATTGAGGCTGTTTTAGGCGCGGCGACGGCGGCGCGTGCGGCGCTCGGGTGTGGCATCGTCGCCTGTTCCGTCAGAGGCCGACGTGAACGGCCCCAACGCATCGGTGATCTGGTCCAGGGTCGGACGTTCGCCACGCGACGTGGTATCCAGCGCTTCGCGCATACTGCGCAGGTGATCGGGCATGGTACCGCAGCACCCGCCAATGATTGTGGCACCGGCATCGCGTGCCATCGCCGCATATTGGCCCATCAACGCGGGTGTGCCGTCATAATGGATGTGACCATCCACATATTTAGGAATGCCCGCATTGCCCTTTGAAATCAAAGGGCGCTCAGTGCCCTGCGCGGCAAAGCCCAGAACAGTGCGCAGAATATCCGACGCGCCGGTTCCGCAGTTTGCGCCAAAGGCGATGGGCGGGTTGGCCAGTGTCTCAACCAGTTGCGCCAGATCGGCCGAGGTCACGCCCATCATCGTGCGCCCAGCGGTGTCAAAGCTCATTGTGCCACACCAGGGCATGTCAACCAGGGCAAAGGCTTCGGCTGCTGCGCGGAATTCTTCGGGTGCGCTTATGGTCTCAACCCAGAGAACATCCACACCGCCTTCTTTCAGTGCGGCAGCTTGTTCGTGGAACATTTCCACGGCCTCGGAATGTGACAGGCTTCCCACAGGTTTCATGATCTCGCCGGTCGGGCCAACGGATCCAGCGACCACAACGGGGCGCCCGGCCTTGTCGGCGACTTCGCGCCCCAGTTCTGCACCGATGCGGTTCAGTTCGCCCACACGGTTTTGGGCGTCATGCAGCTTGAGCCGCGCCGACGTGCCGCCAAACGTGTTGGTCAGGAACAGGTCGCTGCCCGCATCTACCGAACCTTGATACAGGGCTTTGATCTTTTCGGGTGCGTCAACGTTCCAAAGTTCGGGGGCGTCGCCAGATTGCAGGCCCATGTTAAACAGGTTGGTCCCGGTCGCACCATCCGCCAGAATTGCGTCATTGGTGTCCAGAAGTTTGCTCAGAGCATTTGTCATTGGGTCAATCCAGGAAAAGGTGCAAGTCGCCGTTAAAAATAGAGGCGCCCCATCTCACATGACCGGGGCGTCAAATCAAATTCATAAAACTCATGAAGATCATGAGTCGTCTAGGAGTGCTTTAGTCGGATTCACTCATGACCTGAGCTTTGGCTTCAGGCAGAATCTCAGCCATCTTGGCGCGAATTTCTTCGGCCGATGACAGATTACCCAGATCACCGGCGACCTTGCGTATTACGTCTTCGTGCCCGGCTTCTTCGAAATCAGCGACTACAACGGTTTTGGCGTATTCTTCGGCTTCTTGACCTGATTTGCCCAGCTTTTCTGCGGCCCACAAGCCCAGCAGTTTGTTGCAGCGGGCCTGCGCCTTGAACTGCATTTCTTCATCATGGGCAAATTTGGCTTCAAATGCGTTTTCGCGTTCGTCGAACGTGGTCATTGGGTGAGGACCTCTTGGGTTACATCTTCTTTCCTGATGATATGACCATACGATGTCCGGTGCGCAAGGTATTTGCGCTGCGTCAAACCCTCTCGGGCACATGAACTTGCGGGAAAAGGGGGCTTGCACTATGAGGACGCCTAACGAGAGGGGACTCAATCCCTCTGCTCTGATCGGAAAGGTCGCTTATGGCGCGTCGCAAGAAAATCTACGAAGGCAAAGCCAAGATTTTGTATGAAGGCCCAGAACCGGGCACCATCGTGCAGTATTTCAAGGATGACGCAACCGCGTTTAACGCGGAAAAGAAGGATGTGATTGACGGCAAGGGCGTGCTGAACAATCGCCTGTCCGAGTTCTTCATGACCGGCCTGACCCAGATTGGCATCCCGAACCACTTCATCCGCCGCTTGAACATGCGTGAGCAACTTGTTCGCAACTGTGAAATCGTGCCACTGGAAGTGATCGTGCGCAACTATGCCGCCGGATCGATGTCGAAACGTCTGGGTATTGCCGAAGGTACCCAACTGCCACGTCCGATTGTCGAGTATTGCTACAAAGACGACTCTCTGGGTGATCCGCTTGTCACGGAAGAGCACATCGCTGCTTTTGGCTGGGCCAGCCAGCAGGACATGGAAGATATTCTCAGCCTGGCGCTGCGTGTGAACGATTTCATGAGCGGTGTCATGCTGGCGGTGGGTATCCGACTGGTTGACTTCAAGATTGAGATCGGACGCGTGTTCGAAGGTGATTATCAGCGCCTGATCGTTGCTGATGAAATCAGCCCCGACAGCTGCCGTTTGTGGGATATCGAAACTGGCCAGAAACTGGACAAAGACGTGTTCCGTCGTGATCTGGGCAGCCTGACCGATGCGTATTCCGAGGTCGCGCGGCGACTGGGTGTTCTGCCCAGTAACAACGTGACCAAACCGACTTTAATCAACTGATCAAGTTTGCCTCTGAGTTTAAAAAAGGCGCCGCTCATTCAGTAGCGGCGCTTTTTCGTTCTTGTTGAATTTGACAGCTCCTCGTTTCCTGAGCATGTTTGCCTCGTGCAGCCGTGAAGGGCGCGATAAGGATGGTTTTCGAATGGCTGAACTGTTTGATCAGACGATATTTCTGAAGTTTCTGGCAGCCGTGCTTGCGATCTTCAATCCGCTCTACAACATCCCGATCTTTCTGAGCATGACCAAGAACTGTTCGGCGGCTGAACGCCGCCACGTTGCGATCGTCGTGATGATTTCGGTTACCGTTATCGCCTTGATTGCCGTTGTGATCGGCGAAGAAGTGCTTGGGATTTTCGGCATAGACGTCTCGTCCTTTCGAATAGCCGGCGGCATCATCATTTTCGGAATTGGCATGTCTATGTTGAATGCCGAAGACCGCCCTCCGGGTGATCAGGCCGCGGTGGCGGACGGACATGAACGCAAACTGAATTTCGCAGTTGTTCCCTTGGCCATTCCTCTGACCATCGGGCCGGGCACGATTGCCGTCACCGTTGTCTTTTCCCACCAGCTGTCGGACGGGGCAGAAATCGTGACACTGGGTTCAGCGATCCTGATTGCCTGCGCAATCGTGGGGGTGGGGCTTTTGTTTGCAGATCAGATCTCGCGCTTTTTGGGCGAGACAATGATCAACGTACTGACCCGGATCATGGCGATTCTGTTGGTTGCCGTCGCTGTCGAGATGGTTTTGACCGGAACATTCGATGCAATAGATGCGCATTACCCGGGATTATCCAAGGAGGCAGGGTAGGCCGCACACTGCGTCAAACTGCGTAGCAAACAGGGTTGTCCAAAAGCATTTGGCACGTTATCCCCCGCGCAACGAAAATGGCCCGGATGTGGCCCTCAGGTGGAGTTGCCAAGATGAAAGCACGGGTTCACGTGATGCTCAAAAACGGGGTGCTGGACCCGCAGGGCGAAGCAGTTCGGCACGCATTGGGCGCAATGGGATTTGATCAGGTCGAAGGTGTCCGTCAGGGCAAAGTGATCGACCTTGAGCTGGCCGACGGTGCGACCGAAGCGGATGTCACGAAGATGTGCGAAAAGCTGTTGGCCAACACAGTCATCGAACGCTACGAGATCGAACTGGTCTAATTGATGCGGGCCGCGCGTCTGATCACCTATCGTCAACCGCTTGAAGTTATGACGGTACCGGATCCCGAACCCGCCGAAGACGGTGTTGTGGTGCGGGTATTGGCCTGTGGTGTGTGTCGGTCCGACTGGCACGCGTGGGGGGGCGCAGACCCGGACGTTGTTTTGCCGATCACACCCGGCCACGAATATTGTGGCGAAGTTGTCTCGGTTGGCGCCCGCGTCACGCGTTGGCGTGTTGGCGACAAGGTGATCGCACCCTTCATTCTGGCCTGCGGACATTGCACGGACTGTTCCCAGGGTCATCAGACAATCTGCAGCGACCAGATTGTGCCCGGGTTCACCTGTGATGGCGCTTTTGCGGAATACATTGCTGTTTCCCATGCGGACGCAAACCTTACATCGTTGCCCGAAAGCATCGCGCCCGAAGTGGCAGCCGCCCTGGGGTGCCGAGTTACGACGGCCTGGCAAGCTTTGGTCGGACGGGCGCACGTTCAGGGTGGTGAATGGATCGCCGTCTTTGGCGGCGGCGGTGTTGGGATCTCGACCCTGTTGTTGGGCAAGGCGCTTGGCGCGCGGGTTGTTGTTGTCGATGTTGTGGAAGACAAACTGCGCTATGCCACGTCTTTGGGGGCGGATGCGGTGGTCAACGCGGCCACCTGTGATGCTCCGCAGACAGTGAAAGACATCACCGGCGGCGGCGCGCATGTGGCGATTGAAGCCCTGGGTATCGAAGTGACGACCGCGTCCGCGATGCGGTCTCTGCGCAAAATGGGGCGCATGGTACAAATCGGGATGCCTGCTGGGGATCACACCCAGATGGCGTTGCCGATGGATGTGCTGTATTCCGGTCAACTTTCCGTCTTTGGAACGCGCGGGATGCCAAGCTGGCGCTATCCTTCACTCTTGTCGTTGATCGCGGGGGGCGGGATCGACCTGACGCCGCTGGTCACACGAAAAATATCTCTCAACCAGGTGAGCGAAGAGCTTGCCGCCTTTGATCATCCAACCCCTCCGGGTGTTGCGGTGGTCACTGATTTTGTCTCGTAGGAGGGCCCGCCATGCGCGCAGCCGTAATCGTATTCCCCGGATCCAACTGTGACCGAGACCTCGCCGTCGCTTTCGAGCAGGCCGGTTTCAATGTCGATATGGTCTGGCACAAAGACGCGGCACTGCCCGAAGGTGTTGATATCGTGGGCGTTCCGGGTGGTTTTTCTTATGGTGACTATCTGCGCTGCGGCGCAATTGCCGCGCAATCGCCGATCTGCAAGGCGGTCGTCGAGCATACCGAACGCGGTGGATATGCGGTGGGCATTTGCAACGGGTTTCAGGTTTTGACCGAAACCGGCATCCTGCCGGGCGCGCTGTTGCGCAATGCAGGGCTAAAATACATCTGCAAAACCGTGGGCCTGAAGGTCGAAACCAGCGATAGCGTGTTTACTGGGGGCTATAATGCGGGTGACGTGATCGGTATCCCGATTGCGCATCACGATGGCAACTTCTTTGCGGATGACGAAACGCTGTCGGCGCTGAAAGATCAGGACCGGATCGCATTCACCTATGCCGAGAATCCGAACGGTTCGGTCGGTGACATTGCAGGTATTCTGTCGGAAAACCGTCGTGTGTTGGGGATGATGCCTCACCCCGAGCGGGCCGCTGACGAAGGTCATGGCGGCACCGACGGGGTGGCGCTGTTCCGCGCATTGTCAGGTGTGTTTGAAGTCGCGTGACTTGAGGTCATGCGCGCCCGCGCGTAACGTTTGGACATGAACTCGGACGTGCGATCAGCCTGGTCAGATATGTTGAAACCGCTTCGCGGCGCCCCGCTGGGCTGGCGTTTGCGTTTTGCTGTGCTTGTTCTGCTTGTCGCGACTATCGCGACAGTCTGGATCACCAACCGTCTGCTAACCGACAGATTCACGGAATCCACCCGAAATCGAGCCGAGCTGCGACTGGCCCTGTATTCCGGCAACCTGCTGAGTGAGCTGCGTCGAAACTCGATCGTGCCGCAGTTGCTGGCGCGGGACCCGACCCTCATATCAGCGCTGCAATCCAGTGATTATACACTGTCGACGCAGCGCCTGATTTCCTTCGTTGAAGAAATTGGCGCGGCGTCACTGATGCTCTTGGACAGTGATGGGCGAACCGTCGCTGCAACAGATCGCAACAAGCTGGGCGAAGGGCATAGAAATACGGCTTATTTTGTGGATGCGATCCGGTCCAATGCGACGATCTTTTCGGTCATTCCCAAGGAATCCGGCGGATACAGCTTTGTTTATTCCCGGCGACTGGAAAGTGGATCGGAAATTCTGGGCGTCATCGTTGTTGAGGTCGATCTGCAGAAATTCGAACGCGCCTGGGCTGGTATCTCGGACGCGGTGATGGTCACGGACAGCACCGGAACGATCATCCTGTCCACCGAGCCCCGTTGGCGTGGGTTGGAAGAAAGCACGGCGATGCTGCGCCAGCCGCCGCAGGGCGCGATTCAGCGCGCTATAAGGGCCACAACCGATTGGACCGCTTTGCCGCCGGATGCCTACCTGCAGGGCGAGGCGGTCATGCGGTTGGAAACGCGTATTCCGTTCCGGGGTTGGCAAATGACGTCGTTCACCACCTTTGCCTCGATCCGCGAAAAGGTGAACAGCGTTCTAGCGCTGGAAATCATGGGCTTTGCGATTCTTCTGGCGCTGACGTTTTATGCGCTCAGTCGCCGGGCCACCTTGCGCATGGCGCTGTTTCAGCGCGAGTCGGCAGAGCTTCGCGCATTGAACGCGCGGCTACAGCGAGAAATTGCTGAGCGGGAACGGGTTGAAAAGACGCTGGATTTGGCGGAACAGACCCTCGCGCAAAGCTCGAAACTTGCCGCCTTGGGCGAGATGTCCGCAGCAGTCAGTCACGAGCTTAATCAACCTCTGGCTGCAATGAAAACCTATCTCGCCGGGGCGCGTCTGTTGTTGCGGCGTAACCGTCCGGAAGAGGCACTTGCCAGCTTTGGACGCATCGATGGTCTCATCGAACGGATGGGGGCGATCACGCGTCAGCTCAAGTCTTATGCACGCAAGGGGGCGGATGCGCTTTCGCCAGTAAACCTTGGCGAAGCGCTGGCCTCGGCCTTGTCGATGATGGAACCGCAGCTGCGTCAACGCCATGTGAAGATCACTCAAATACTTCCCGAAGAACCCGTGATGGCCATGGGGGACCGGATGCGGATCGAGCAAGTGATGGTCAACCTCTTGCGGAATGCGTTGGATGCCACCAAATCAGTGGCAGAGCCGGATGTGGAAATCATCCTGGCGGCGGGCGATATGGCGGTTCTGACCGTACGTGACAACGGTCACGGTATCGAGGATATCGAGAACCTGTTCGAACCGTTTTATACCACCAAACAACCCGGTGACGGGGTCGGTCTGGGGCTTGCTATCTCGTCGGGGATCGTGAACGACCATGGGGGACGGCTGACTGCGCGCAACGGCCAATACGGTGGCGCGGTGTTTGAAATGCAGTTGCCAGCACTGGGAAGCGACGGCCTTGAGGCCGCGGAATAACGAGGAATGACTATGGCACAGGCCATGAAAATTGCCATTGTGGATGACGAACAGGACATGCGCCAGTCTATCAGCCAATGGCTAGCTTTGTCCGGATATGACACCGAGACCTTTGCCAGCGCGGAAGATGCGCTCAAGGTTCTGGGGCCGGATTATCCAGGGATCGTGATCTCGGACATCAAAATGCCGGGGATGGATGGCATTCAGCTTTTGAAAAAGCTGATGGGGGCTGACAGCACCTTGCCTGTGATCATGATCACCGGTCACGGCGATGTTCCTATGGCGGTCGAGGCGATGCGCGTTGGTGCGTTTGATTTCCTTGAAAAACCTTTCAATCCAGACCGCATGTCCGAATTGGCCAAACGCGCCAGCAATGCACGCCGCCTGACTTTGGACAACCGTGCGCTTAGGCGCGAACTGTCCGGCGGGACGCAGATCATGAACAAGCTGATCGGTGCCAGCCCGGTGATGGAGCGGCTGCGCGAAGATATTCTGGATCTTGGGCAAGCTGATGGCCATGTGCTGATCGACGGTGAAACCGGAACCGGTAAAACCCTGGTGGCTCATGCGCTGCACGCGGTGGGCAGCCGTGCCGGCAAGAAGTTTGTCCTTGTTTCCTGTGCGGCACTTGAAGAAGACGCCTTGGCCAAGCGTCTGTTTGGTCCGATGATGCCAGAAGATGCGCAACTGCCCGCCATCGAAGAAGCGCGCGGTGGCACGCTGGTGCTGGAAGACGTCGAGGCACTGAGCGATACGTTGCAGGCCAAGCTGTTGAGCGTGATGAACGAGCAGGGCACCCCTGCGGAAACGCGGATTGTTGCGATTTCGAACCTGCAGGAAGCGGGCAAAACATCCGAGGATGTTCTGCGCCCGGATCTGTTTTATCGATTGGCCGCGTTGCGTATTACCATGCCGCCTCTGCGCCAGCGCGGGGAGGATATCCTGACCCTGTTCACCCGTCTCAGCGAGCAATTTGCCGAGGAATACGGGTGTGACGCGCCTCAGGTCAGTGCGCAGGAGGCAGCGCAATTGTTGCAAGCCCCGTGGCCGGGCAACGTACGTCAACTGATCAATATTGCCGAGCGTGCCGTGCTGCAGTCGCGCCGCGGGTCGGGCACAATTGCGTCGCTGTTGATGTCAGATCATGAAGAAATGCAGCCGGTGATGACCACCGAGGGTAAGCCGTTAAAAGAATATGTCGAGGCGTTCGAACGGATGCTGATCGACAACACGATGCGGCGTCACAAGGGCTCGATTGCATCCGTTATGGATGAGCTGTGCCTGCCGCGCCGGACGCTGAATGAAAAAATGGCCAAATATGGCCTCCAGCGTTCGGACTATCTGTAAGCTTTGCGGTTGGGGGCTCTGCCCCCATTGCCAATGGCGACTCCCCCGAGATATTTTTGGCCAGATGAAGGGGATCCGTCGCGCGGGAAGACTGACGGAATGCAGTTTGCCCATTGTCTTTTCCACAGGGTTGCTTTTATTGTATCCGGACGGGCCGGGCGAATTCGACGCCCATAAGCCCCGAATCTTTGAGTTTCGCTGCTGATCCGTTGATGAGGATCAACCCCTCACGGTTCAGCAGACCGATTGTGCCCCGATAGGGGCAGTAGAATACCTGAGCCCAGGAGATCTGGGTGAAAGGAATAAATGGGCAGGCAGCGACCCGCGCCTGTCGGAGAAGAACCGCGATGACGCGCGCGCAACGATTGAGAGAACGGGCAGGGGGCCACAGCGCCAGACCCTGCCGCGCGCCGTCTGATATCGCCCTGACAAGACACCTCCCCAAAAGCGCCTGTCCGCCTGGACAGGTAAGGACAACGCGTTTGGCGCGGTGCACCAAGGAAACATGGCTAAGAAAATGCTTATCGATGCCACCCACGCGGAGGAAACTCGCGTTGTGGTGGTTGACGGAAATAAGGTCGAGGAGTTCGACTTTGAATCCGAAAACAAACGCCAGCTTGCTGGCAACATCTATCTTGCAAAAGTAACACGGGTTGAGCCGTCGCTTCAGGCGGCATTTGTCGACTACGGTGGGAACCGTCACGGTTTCCTCGCGTTTTCGGAAATTCATCCGGATTATTATCAGATCCCCGTCGCCGACCGTGAGGCGCTGATGGAAGAAGAGCGCGCCTATGCCGAGGCTATGAAGGCGCGTGACGAAGCTGAAGAAGCCAAGCCCAAAAAGCGGCGGTCCCGGACGCGATCCAAGGCCGCTGATGTGAAGTCGGACGATCCGGTTGAAACGATGGAGGTTTCAGCCGAGCCGACCGGTATGGAAACCATCGATCTGGCCGACGGCGAAGAAACAGATGCAGAGGTGCCTGAGGGGACCTCACCCATGGAGATTGTGGCTGATACGCCGGTGGAAGAGCCGGAAGCCAATGATGCAACCCTATCGGAAGCTGGTTCTGAAGACGCTGAGCAGGCGACTGTTGTCGAGGGCGATGACGCGCCTGATGCGGTCGAAGCAACCAGCGACGATGCGCGTGAAGCTGTTGAAGATGCCGGTGAAACCTCTGATGAGGCATCTGAAAACGTTGCAGATGCACTCAGCGAACCTTCGGACGAGGCGAATGTGGTAGAGGCTGAAAAGTCTGCCGCTGGCGACGCCGACGCCTTGGACGAAAACCCTTCGGAGTCCGAGGTCGACCAGGACGCGAATGGTGAAGGTGCTGAAAGCAAGGGGGCCGATGCGTCTTCGAAGGACGATTCGATTGAATCGGTGGCCGACGAGGATGACAGCGAAGACATCCGTCCGCCTCGCAAACCACGCCCGCGTCGCTACAAGATCCAGGAAGTCATCAAAGTACGTCAGGTTCTGCTGGTGCAGGTCGTCAAGGAAGAACGCGGCAACAAGGGTGCTGCACTGACAACCTATCTGTCGCTTGCGGGTCGGTATTGCGTATTGATGCCGAACACCGCACGTGGCGGCGGCATCAGCCGCAAGATTACCAATGCACCCGACCGCAAGAAACTGAAAGAAATTGCCTCGGACATTGATGTGCCGACCGGGGCGGGTTTGATCATCCGAACGGCAGGGGCCAAGCGAACAAAATCCGAAATCAAGCGCGATTATGAATATCTGCAACGGTTGTGGGAACAGATCCGCGCGCTGACGCTGGAGTCGATTGCGCCTGCAAAGATCTATGAGGAAGGCGACCTGATCAAACGGTCGATCCGGGATCTTTATAACCGCGAAATCGACGAAGTTCTGGTCGAAGGTGAGGGCGGCTATCGCATCGCCAAAGACTTCATGAAAATGATCATGCCGTCCCACGCCAAGAACGTGAAACGGTATGAAGATGCGCTGCCTCTGTTTGCGCGCTATCAGGTGGAAAGCTATCTGGCGGGCATGTTCAACCCGACAGTTCAGCTGAGATCCGGCGGTTATATCGTGATCGGTGTCACTGAGGCTCTGGTGGCGATCGACGTGAACTCAGGTCGAGCAACCAAGGAAGGCTCGATCGAGGAAACCGCGCTGAAAACCAACCTGGAGGCCGCCGAAGAAGTGGCGCGTCAGTTGCGTCTGCGGGATTTGGCTGGTCTGATTGTTATCGATTTCATCGATATGGACGAGCGCAAGAACAATGCGGCAGTCGAAAAACGTCTGAAGGACAAGCTGAAAACCGACCGTGCGCGCATTCAAGTGGGCCGGATTTCGGGCTTTGGTCTGTTGGAGATGAGCCGTCAGCGTCTGCGCCCCGGTATGATCGAGGCCACCACGCAGCCATGCCCGGCCTGTCATGGAACCGGTCTGATCCGCTCGGACGACAATATGGCCCTGTCGATTCTGCGTCAGATCGAAGAGGAAGGCACCCGCCGTCGCTCGCGTGAGGTTCTGGTGCGCTGCCCGGTCAGCATCGCCAACTTCCTTATGAACCAGAAGCGGGAGCACATTGCGCAGATAGAAGCGCGCTATGGTCTGTCAGTGCGGATCGAAGGCGATATTCATTTGGTCAGCCCTGATTTCTCGATGGAGAAATTCAAGACCGCCAGCCGAATCGTACCTGAAGCCACAGCACCTGTTGTATCCGTCGATGCCTCATTGATGGATTTGGTGGATTCGTCCGACGAGGAAGAGGTCGAAGACGAAATTGCTCAGACCGAGGAAGAAACTAAACCCAAGCGCAAACGCCGCCGGCGTCGGCGCAAGAAGGGCGGGGTCAATGGTGACGCGACAGAGCAATCCAGCGATGGTACTGACGCCGAGACGCAGGAAAGCACGTCGATAGACAAAGCCGATGAAGAGGGTGGGGCTGAGGTTGTCGATGAAGAAGTTACCGAAGAAGAAGTTGCTGACGAAGAAAAACCCGCCAAGCCCAAGCGCAAACGCGCGCCGCGTCGTCGGAAAAAAGACGTAGTCGCGGAAGAAACGGCCGAACAGGTTGAAACGGCAGTTGCCGAAGCTGAGGTCGTTATGGATACGCCTGCGGCAGATGAGGTTGTTGAGAGCCCACAGGTCGAAACACCAGAAGTTGCTGAAGACCTTGGCGAGGGTTTTAAAGCGGAAGCTGTGACCGTTGAAACCACGCCTGAGGCACCCGCGATTGCCGAAGAGGCCACCGTTGAGGATTCACCAGCCGAAGAAACTTCTGCTGTTGTGGAAGAACTTGCAACGGAAGCGGCGGAAGACTCCAGCTCAGATGATGTCGAGCCTGCCGCAGAAGCCCCTGAGGAAAAGACGCCCGAACCCGTTTTGGAAACTGTGGCGGAAGAACCGGAACCTGGCCCTGCCAAGCCGAAGCGACGCGGGTGGTGGTCGCTGGGCAACTAAAGAAAAGGCGGGCCGATGGGCCCGCCTTTTTCGTAAGCGCAGGTTTATTCAGACAGATTTTTGGATCAGATACACCTGATGTGCCCCATCAATATCTTGTGACAACAGCGTATGCCCGACCTCAGCGCAAAAATGCGGAACATCGACGATAGCGGCCGGATCATCGGCCAGCACGCGCAGGACGGCCCCTGCGGGCATGGATTTCAGCCGTTTACGGGCTTTGAGAACGGGCAGAGGGCACAACAGCCCCAGAGCGTCCAGCGTTTCTGTAATCTCGGTCATGCAAATCGGGATAGGGCCAAGTTGAAATATTGTCCAGATTCCAACCACGAGGATGTGACCGAATGGCCCCGTGACGGATCGCCAATCATCACTTATGTGCAGAGACATGTTCGGAATTGAAATCATAGACGCGGGACTGCTGCCCGCCATGTTCGTCGCCCTCTTGGGTGGTTTGATCAGCTTTCTGTCGCCTTGCGTGCTGCCCATCGTGCCACCCTATTTGGCGTATATGAGCGGTGTCACAATTAACGAGATGCAGGACGAGGCCCGCGCGCGGCGCAAGGCAACCCTGTCGGCTTTGTTCTTTGTGATGGGACTGTCGACTGTCTTTCTGCTTTTGGGCTTCACCGCGTCGGCCTTTGGGGTGTTTGTTCTGCAAAATCAGGTGCTTTTCGCCAAGCTTTCCGGCGCTGTGGTGATCGTGTTTGGCCTGCATTTCCTGAACGTTTTCCGCATCCCTTTTCTGGACCGTGAGGCGCGGATCGACACCGGCGAATCCGGCGGTTCTGTCTTTGGTGCGTATATCCTGGGTTTGGCGTTTGCTTTCGGCTGGACGCCCTGCATCGGCCCTCAACTGGGCGCGATCCTCTCGCTGGCGGCGAATGAGGCGTCTGTTGCGCGGGGAACAGTATTGCTGGGTGTCTATGCGGCAGGGCTTGGCATTCCATTCCTGCTGGCCGCAATGTTCCTGAACCGCTCGATGACCGTGATGAACCGCATCAAGCCCTTTATGGGTACAATCGAAAAGGTTATGGGCGGCTTGCTGTTGTTTGTGGGGATCATGCTGATCACCGGCCTCTTTACCCGGTTCAGCTGGTGGTTGCTGGAAACCTTCCCGGCTTTGGCAAACTTCGGATAAACCGCTGACCCCCTTACCTTGACCTCAAGCCTGCGTTAACCTGCACGGAAGAAGGTAAGGGCATGAGCAGTCAGATAAATAAGCCTCGGGTGCGCAAACGCAGGGTGTTCTATATACCCGGCTATGATCCGTTTCCTCCCAGACGATACCGCGAGTTGTATCGGTCCGAAGCACAGGTCCAGGCCGCGATTTCCGGCTACGAGATTTCTGTGTCAGCCAAGCCTCGGTCCGAGGTCTTTGGCTGGCACGTCACGTCGGTTCAAGATGATGACCGGGTACACACGGAGATCGACGTACTGGTCTGGTCGGATATCGTGCGCGACAGCATGACAGGGTCGATCTTGTCGACCTATCTGCAACTGGTTCGAACCGCTTGGATTTACATCTCGACAGGAACACTGCGCCGGTTGACGGGGCTGCGTAAAGGGCCGGTAATTGCCGCGCTGTATCCGGTTGGGATGCTATTGTTGCAATTGCTGGTCGCGGTTCTGGTTGCCTGGGCGATGACGAAACTGTTGAACCCGATGGTGGGGCTGTGGGCTTTGGTTCCGGCAGGTGTCCTGGCCTATTTCGTGCTTCATTGGTTTCGCACAATCGACAACCGCTTGTTCGCGTATTACCTCATGTATGACTACGCATACTCTGCGCAATTGAATGGGGAAACACCGCCGCAGTTGCAGGCAAGACTGAACACGTTCCAAGACCTGATCAAACAGGCTTTGACCGAAGACGTGGATGAGGTTCTGGTGATCGGCCACAGCTCGGGCGCACATCTGGGTGTGTCGGTGTTGGCTGATCTGATCCGCAACCAAGGAGGGCACGACGGTGGCCCGGTATTGTCGTTTCTGACTTTGGGGCAGGTGGTTCCGATGGTGTCTTTCCTACCAAGCGCATACCGTTTGCGCGCGGATTTGCAGTTTTTGTCCACGCAACCCAATGTGGCATGGGTCGACGTTACCGCCCCCGGCGACGGCTGTGCTTTTGCGCTGTGCGACCCGGTTGCGGTCAGCGGAGTGGGCAGCCCTGACAAGAAGTGGCCATTGGTCCTGTCAGCAGCGTTCACTCAAACTCTGTCGCCTGAGCGCTGGAAGGCGGAGCGTTGGCGTTTCTTCAAACTGCATTTTCAGTATCTCTGTGCTTTTGACCGTCCGGGTGCATACGATTATTTTCGCATCACGGCGGGCCCGCAAACACTGGCCTCGCGATTTGCCGGACGCGCGCCTTCGCCGACATGTATTGATCGTCCCGTGTCAAAATACACCACGGTCCACACATGATCCCGCCAAAGCCAACCCCGCGTCCTGACAAGGTATCGCTTTGGCAGTATCTTAGGCTGTTTCGAAAGGATCTGCTTTCAGCACAACCGCAACGGCTCTATCGCGCCTGGATGGCCGAGTTTCGAACGCCATTCTTTAGATCCTACATGATAAATCAGCCGGAACTTGTTGATCTTGTTTTAAAAAAAAGACCCGACGACTTCCCGAAATCCAACAGGATCAGTGAAGGTTTGCGACCTCTTCTGGGGGAATCGGTGTTTTTGACCAATGGCGAGGCTTGGAAACGGCAACGTCGCATCATTGATCCGGCATTCGAAGGCGGGCGGTTGAAGGACACGTTTCCAGCTATGCTTACTGCCTCGCAGGCCTGCGCAAGTCGGCTGCGTGCCAGAGTTGGGGATGAGATCGAAGTAGAAGAAGTCACCAGCCATGTCGCTGCGGATGTCATTTTCAGGACGCTGTTCTCGGTGCCTATCGAACATGAAATCGCGGCGGAAGTGTTCCAGAAGTTTCGCGCCTATCAGCGGCAGCAACCGCTTTTGAACCTTGCTGCCTTTGTACCTCTTCCGCGTTGGGCCCCCCGGTTTCATTCTGATAACGCATGGAATAGTGCAAGCGATATCAAGAAGTTGATCGAACAACTTACAGTGAAACGTGCGGCGGACATAGCCGAAGGGCGGGCACCTGACGATCTGGCGACCAAGATCATGACAACACCAGATCCGGAAACCGGGACGTGTTTTGAGACCAACGAGATGATCGACCAAGTGGCGATATTCTTTCTGGCTGGACATGAGACCAGCGCGTCTGCTCTGGCCTGGGCACTTTACCTTTTGGCGCTTCACCCCGACTGGCAGGATAAAGTCGCGCATGAGGCTCAGGCACTGCGCGATCCGTCCTTTTCGACCATGTCCAGACTAAAGATCAGCCGGGATGTGTTTCGCGAAGCTTTGCGGCTTTATCCACCTGTGCCGATGATGGTGCGCGAATCCCAGTGTCCTGAACGGTTCCGGGACAGGGACATTTCCAAAGGAGCACAAATCGTCATCAGCCCGTGGCACCTGCATCGACAGGAACGGTTATGGGACAATCCGGATGGGTTCGATCCCTCGCGTTGGAGTACCGCGAACGGCAAGGCGTGCCAGCGCAATGCCTACATTCCGTTCTCTGCCGGACCAAGGGTCTGTACCGGGGCCGGGTTTGCGATGGTTGAGGGGCCTTTGATCCTGTCGATGCTGTTGCGCCATTTCAAATTCGAAACAATCCCAAACAAAACGCCGGTTCCAGTGGCGCATCTGACCGTTCGATCCAAAGATGGGATATGGTTAAGGTTGGTTGAGCGCTAACAAACTACCATCGTCCATCACCGTGCTGTATGCGAGGGATGAAATCGGAATCATTCTTGAACGGGAAAGCATTATGTCCAAAGCAGAACAGCGCGCGCAGATGTCCAACGGAGCAGGCTTTATTGCTGCACTGGATCAAAGCGGCGGATCGACCCCCAAGGCGCTGGCGCTGTATGGGGTGGACGCGTCGGATTACGCCTCGGAAGAAGAGATGTTTGGCGAAATCCAGAACATGCGTGCGCGGATTATTCTGGCGGACGACTTCACCAAGGACAAAGTCATCGGCGCAATACTGTTCGAACGCACGCTGAGCGAACAAGTCGAAGGCCGCAAAGTCGCGGATTACCTTTGGTCGGTCAAAGGTATCGTTCCCTTCCTTAAAATCGATAAAGGTCTGGAAGAGACAGCCAATGGCGTTCAGATGATGAAACCGATTCCGGGTCTGGCAGAAACGCTTGCAAAGGCAGAGGGTGTGTTCGGCACCAAAGAGCGTTCGGTGATCCACGAAGCCAACGCAGAGGGCATTGCCGCCGTTGTGGCGCAGCAATTCGACGTCGCGCGCGAAGTTGTTGCCGCAGGGATGGTTCCGATTGTCGAGCCCGAGGTGAATATCAACTCGGAAACCAAAGCTGAAGCGGAAGAGATCCTGAAGGCTGAAATCCTGAAAAACCTCGACCAGCTGGGCGAGGGGCAGGATATCATGCTGAAACTGACGATCCCAAGCGCGGCAAACCTTTATGACGACTTGGCCAATCACCCCCGTGTGGCGCGTGTGGTCGCTTTGTCAGGTGGATATTCAACGGAACAAGCGTGTGATCTGCTGGCCCGGAACGGCAAGATGATCGCATCTTTTTCGCGCGCGCTGACCGAAGGTCTGTCGAAACAGCAATCGGATGCCGAGTTCAATGCAGCCCTGGGCGGAAACATCGACAAGATTTTCAAAGCGTCAGTTTGAGCTTTGAAACAAAATTAAAAAGCGGCGCAGTTGCGCCGCTTTTTTTGTTCTAACCGCGGGCCTGAAATCTACCGATTAAATTCCTTTAGACGTCAAAACAGCGCGTGAAGGATGAACACACTTGTGCAGCATCATGTCTTTCTCAACTCGGTGCAGATGTTATCCTTGTGCGGTTCTCAGGATGCGGGGCAGGTGCCTCGATCAAACTTCTGGACCGCGCCTTTGACCATCATATCGTATTTCAAGCTGTCGTAGTTCACCACAAACGTGACGACCTGTTCGTCTTGCATCAGCAGAACCGTCATTGATTCTCCGACAGGATAAATTGTGGCCTCGCCCTCCAGATCACCTGTGGCAAGATAGCCTTTGTCCGAACCGTCCGACCGCTTCACAGTAACGTTGCTGCCATCGACATCCGACACACATTCAACTGTAAAATCATCTTGTTGTAAAACGTTCTTAGCCAAAACCGGGGTGGCCGCCGTCGTTGCAACAGCCAGCACGAAGAGGTATTTTTTTACCATTTTGAGTTCCAAGGTTGGGAGTTTTCTGTTCGCTGGGTCCGGCGAAATGGGCAATCATTCCGCCCAAACCTGGCGAGCAGGTGCCTGCCATTTGCGCCAGGAATGAGGCGTATGTTTGAACTTTAAATGTCGCTCGAAAAATGGGATGGCCTCTGGCGTTCTGAAGGGGAAACTTCGGGAATTCAGGTCATATATGCGGTTTGGCGGGATCAATCTTGGCGCTGACCTTGACAATCAGTGTCTCTGAATGAAACCTCTTAAGGGTTGGGAGACACTGGAAAATTCAAATGGTTAGACCTGTTGCAGGACGGGCCGATTTTCAGTATCGGCACGCTTCCCTGAGCAGAGAGACCCATTTGGTTCCAACTGCCAGAAAATAATTGGGAGTTAACACATGAAAAACAGTAGCAAACTGAGCCTTGGCGCGTTTGTGACGGCTGCCATGATGGCGCCTGCCGCATATGCCGAAGAATTCATCACTATCGGCACTGGTGGCGTGACCGGCGTGTACTATCCGACAGGGGGCGCGATCTGCCGTCTGGTGAACAAAGGCCGTAAAGAACATGGCGTGCGCTGTTCGGTCGAATCGACCGGTGGTTCGGTCTACAACATCAACACCATTCGCGAAGGCGAGCTGGAATTTGGTGTGGCGCAGTCCGACTGGCAGTACCATGCGTATAATGGCAGCTCGAAATTCGAAGAGGCTGGCCCGTTTGAAAATCTGCGTGCGGTTTTCTCGGTACACCCCGAGCCCTTCACCGTTGTGGCGCGTGCCGATTCCGGCATCACCAACTTTGAGGACCTGAAAGGCAAGCGCGTCAACATCGGTAACCCCGGTTCCGGTCAGCGCGGCACCATGGAGGTTCTGCTGGGTGAAATGGGCTGGACCACCGGTGATTTCGAACTGGCGACCGAGCTGAAAGCGGCTGAGCAATCGGCGGCTCTGTGTGACAACCAGATTGACGCGATGGTCTACACCGTGGGCCACCCCTCGGGTTCGATCCAGGAAGCCACCACCGCGTGTGATTCAGTTTTGGTAAATGTCAGCGGCGACGCTGTGGACAAGCTGGTGGGCGACAACTCGTTCTACCGCACCGCAACCATCCCAGGTGGCATGTACCGTGGGTCCGATGGCGACACCGCGACTTTCGGTGTGGGCGCAACTTTTGTGACCTCGGCGGACGTGTCGGATGACGCGGTTTACGCGGTTGTCAGCTCGGTGTTTGAGAACTTCGATGACTTCAAGAAGCTGCACCCTGCATTTGCCAACCTGAAGCCGGAAGAGATGATCGCGGATGGCCTGTCGGCACCGCTGCATCCGGGCGCCGAGAAGTACTACAAAGAAAAAGGCTGGATTCAATAAACCAGACCTGACGCAGGGCGCCCACGGGCGCCTTGCACACAACCCGTGTGAAACGGGGTTCCAAAAGGCCAGAAAAGGCCGTGACGGGGAGACATTGCATGAGTTCCGACACACAATCCAATCGCCCGCTATCCGAAGAAGAACTTCAGGATCTGGTCGCATCTTCCGACGCCGGAGGGCGTAACCCGGTCGGGAACGTAGGGATTTTTCTGGCCATAGTGGCCGCGATCTGGTCGATTTTTCAGGTTGTTCTGGCCTCACCAATCTCGAACTATGTTCTGCCCGGAAGCGTTGTGAACAACGCGCGGCAGTTCCATCTGGCCTTTGCGATGTTCCTGGCGTTTGCGGCTTATCCGGCGCTGAAATCCAGCCCGCGCGGCTATATCCCGATCCAGGATTGGATCATGGGACTATTGGGCGCGTTTGTCGCGCTGTACGGTTATTTCTTCTATGACAAGATCGTCAATGCGGGCGGTCTGGCCGATAACACGGATAAGTGGATCGCTTTGGGCGGTCTGCTGTTGCTGTTCGAGGCCGCGCGCCGTGCGCTTGGCCCGGCCATGGCAATCATCGCAACGATTTTTCTGGCTTATGTTTTCTTTGGCTCATCTGAATACGTTCCCGAAGTTATCCGCTGGAAGGGTGCGAGCCTGAAAAAGGCAATGAGCCATATGTGGATCACGTCCGAAGGCGTCTTTGGTATCGCGTTGGGTGTTTCCACGAAATTCGTGTTCCTCTTCGTTCTGTTCGGGGCCTTGTTGGATAAGGCCGGGGCAGGGAACTATTTCATCAAAATGGCCTTCGGGGCGCTTGGCCACCTGCGTGGCGGTCCCGCCAAGGCGGCTGTGGTGGGCTCTGCTGCGACCGGGCTGATCTCGGGCTCGTCGATTGCAAATGTTGTAACCACCGGGACCTTCACCATACCGCTGATGAAACGCGTGGGCTTTTCCAGCGAACAGGCGGGTTCGGTTGAGGTTGCAAGCTCGGTCAACGGGCAGATCATGCCGCCCGTGATGGGCGCTGCGGCCTTCTTGATGGTGGAATATGTTGGCATCTCATATGTTGAGGTCATCACTCACGCATTTTTGCCCGCCGCGATTTCTTACATCGCGCTGGTCTACATCGTGCATCTTGAAGCGGTGAAGCGGAACATGCCGACCTTGGGCGACCGGGAAGTGCATCTGGCGAGAACCGTTGTCGGAATGTTGTCGTTCTTCCTTGTGTTTGCCGGCCTGTGCTACAGTTCACAATTCCCAGTGGAGGCGGTGACACGCTGGGCACCTTCTGCCGCAGGATTGATCCTTAGCCTGATTGTCTGCGCGATCTATGTCGTGCTGCTCTATCTGGCTTCTAAAGTGCCGGATCTTGAGCCCGACGATCCAAACGCCAAAGAGGTCACGCTGCCGGTCATCGCCGACATCTACAAGGCCGGTTTGCATTACCTTCTGCCGATCATCGTGCTGGTCTACTTCCTGATGATCGAACAGAAATCGCCCGGCCTTTCGGCCTTCTGGGCCACCGCATTGCTTTTCGTGATCTTGCTGACCCAGAAACCGCTTAAGGCGGTCTTCCGGGGTGAAAACGATGTCTATAACCGCTTTATCGACGGCATTGCCGACCTGTGGCAGGGCCTGATCGACGGCGCGCGCAACATGATCGGGATCGCTCTGGCTACGGCCACGGCGGGCGTAATCGTCGGCACAGTAACCCTGACCGGTGTAGGGCAGGTGATGGCCGATCTGGTCGAGTTCCTTTCGGGCGGCAACCTGATCCTGATGCTGATCATGGTTGGTATCCTCAGCCTGATCCTGGGCATGGGTCTGCCGACCACGGCGAACTATATCGTTGTCAGCTCGTTGATGGCCGGTGTGGTTGTCGAACTGGGTGCACAGAGCGGCCTGATCGTGCCGCTGATCGCCGTACATCTGTTCGTGTTCTACTTCGGGATCATGGCGGACGTCACACCTCCAGTCGGTCTGGCCAGCTTCGCTGCGGCCGCTGTTTCTGGTGGTGACGCGATCAAGACCGGCTTCACGGCGTTTTTCTACAGCTTGCGCACTGTAGCGTTGCCCTTCGTTTTCATCTTCAACACAGACTTGCTGTTGATCGATGTGACTTGGGTCGAAGGTATCATAGTCGCCATATTTGCGACCATAGCCATTCTGGTCTTCACAGCTGGCACCATGGGGTACTTCCTGACCCACAGCCGTATCTATGAAAGCATTGCCCTGATATTTGTGGCCTTTGCCCTGTTCAGGCCGGACTTTTTCATGGATCGCATTTCGCCCCCGTTCCAGTTGGTTGAGCCTGCTGCATTCGAAGAGACAATCGGTCAGGCACTTCCGGGTTCAGAAGTTCGGCTGGTAGTGTCCGGACCCGATTTCGACACGCTTGAAATGGTGGATACAACTGTTGTCGTCACCGTGGGCGAAGAAGAAGGCGGCGCCGCACGGGTCGAGGCAATGGGCCTGCTGCTGATCCCCGAAGACGGACTGGTTAAGTTGGAAGAGCCCTTATTCGGCACACCAGTAGCCGATGATCTTGGCAACTTCGACTATTATGGGGATGAGGCCGTGCGTCTGACCTCGGTCAGCCTGCCGTCCAGCCAGCCACCGAAGCAGCTGATTTATATTCCTGCGATGATCCTTCTGGGTTTCATCGCCTTCCTGCAACGCGGCCGGGCCGCCAGAGAAGAGGTGCTCGCATGACTGGTTCGGTACTGTGCGCCATTGATATCAGCAATGGCGAAATTGATGCGCCCGTCCTGCAAAAGGCGGCCGCTCTGGCGGATTTGGAAGGGGCGCAGTTGGATGTGGTGACCGTGCTGCCGGATTTCGGTGAAAGCTGGGTGTCCGGTTTCTTTGAATCCGATTTCCACGAAAAAGCGCTGGAGGAGGCTCAGGCCAAACTAACGGCGCTGTGCGTTTCGGCTTTGGGGGCAGAGCGTAATGAAAGCATCCGCCATGTTGTTGCGACGGGAACAGCCTATCAGGAGATTCTGAAAACCGCAGAAGGGGCCGGATCCGATCTGATCGTGATCGGCGCGCATAAGCCGGATCTCAAGGATTATCTGCTTGGCCCGAATGCCGCGCGCGTGGTGCGGCATTCTACTGTTTCGGTCTACGTGGTCCGCTGATTATTCGGCCAGCCCCAACGCGCAGAGGTGTTGAAATCCGGGCGGCACATCGCTGCTGTTGCGTAGCTCCAATACCAAACGCGCGTCCGGGGCGCTTTCTGTCAGTGCTTCAAAGACGGCCGGCCAATTGACTGTCCCCTTGCCGGGCGCCCAGTGGCGGTCGGCATATCCGTCGGCGTACTGCAGATGCACATGGGCCAACCGCGTGCCCGCCGTCCGCACATAATAATCTACCGGAGGAGCGCCGGTCGCCCCAAGGGCGGCTGCAGCGTCCAACCCCTGAGGCAAGCGTTTTTGCACAATTGCGCGCACATCAGGGTCGCGGCAATCCAAAGGCAGGTTGTAAAACGGTCCGTGGATACCCAACCGCCCGGTATGACCCTGTAACGTTTCCTTGGCCGGGCGTTCATAAGGACCAAGTGTGACAGCGTGGCGACACAAAGATCAGTAACCTGTCATTTCCAGATAACCGATACCATCATGGCTGCCTGTCACGGTGACAGGGCCTTCCCAATACTCAAAGCGGGTGCCCATCCATGCCTCGGGTGTCAGGGCCAAAACTTCGACATCCACATCTCGGTCCGGCAATGCGATGCGCCAATGCGTCGGCACTGCGCGCCCGGCGACCTGATCGGTGCGCAGTGGCGTCATTTGGATGGAACCGTCGGGGATCGTCTCGGTGCTGCCGTCGGCGTTGATCCATGTGGCTGAGGTGAAATCGCCCCGCGCCCCACGCAACCGAAAGGCCATCATCTTGTCTCCGCCCTCGAAACTCAGCGAAAACCAATCCCACCCGCTTTGATCCGCAGCCAGAGGTTGCGATGACCATTCGCGGTCCAGCCAGCCTTGACCGGTTACGCGCATATCTCCGTCCGGCAGGCGCAAAGTGCCTTCAACCGCATAGAACGGTTGAGAGTAATAGTAGCTGGCCTGCCCATCAGCGGATTTGACCGAATAGCCTGCATCGCCGTGAAACACCAATGGCCCCAGAGCGGTCAGCGACAGATCATATCCAAAATCTTCTCCGTTAGCCGAAAGGGTCAGTGTGCCGAAATCCGGCCCGGCCATGCGCCATTCGTCGATCCATGCCTCAAAGGGTTGAGCAGTCACACCCGCCTGACCGATCCCACCGCGCGAAAGACGCTCGGCAAAGAAGTGCGCGTCAGGCGTTGTTGTGGCCGCGTGGCCCATCCAGATTTGCGGGCTTTGCCAGCCTTCCGTTTCAAAAGGTTTCAGTGCAGATCGGAACAGGGTCCATTGAATTCCATAGTCGCGCCCATCCTCACCCTTGAGGTTGGCTGTCAGATACCACCATTCGATCCTATAGGCAGGGTGGGGACCGTGATCTTTGGGGAAATCAAACGCATACCCTGATTGGGGCACGTTAAAGCCTTCGGCTGATCCGCCCAGACCTGCATATCCCTGCGCCCACAGTGGCAGCGGGAAATAGATGAATAGGCAGAGCAATAGGGTCTTAACGTTCATTTGCGAACACTTTCAGCAATTCAGCAGGCGGCAGGCGCAGCATACGAAACGCGGGCACCGTCGCGGCGATCAGAGCGGCCAACAGTGTCAGCAGGAACAACCACAGCCAATCCCATGGGAAGGTGAACATCGGCAGACGCCAACCGAAGGCTTGCACATTGATCACCGCCAGAAGAACCCAAGCCAGAACCAAGCCCAGCGGCAGGGCCAGGCACGCGGTCAGCGCGGCCAGTAACACGCTGCGCAATAGCTCCAGCCGGGCCAATTGCGTGCGGTTCAGACCCAATGCCCAAACGGGGGCGATCTGTGGCAGGCGTTGGGTCCATAAGGTCAACAGGCTGGTCAGGATAGCAAAGCCTGCCACGCCAAGGGTCAGAACGTTGAGTGCCGAGGTCACGACGAAGGTTTTTTCAAAGATCGCAAGCGATTGCGCCTTCATCGCGGCTTGCTGCACGACAGTACCTGGCGACAAGTCAAACTGGTCCCGCACGGTTTGTGCCATGGCGGTCGCGTCTTCAGGCGGCATTCTGACGCCAAACCGCCGCGTTTCGGCCCCCGGTGTGATATGGTCCAACTGTGCCATTGAAACGATCGCTTGCCCGGTTGGGTTGCCGTAATCGGAATAGACGCCAGCGATGGGCAGAATGTGTTCAGATGACAGTTTCAGTTCATCGCCGGGCCAAAGAGATGCGCGTCGCGCCAGTTGTTCGTTGATAAGCACCGCGTCTCCGGCCATCACATCATCCCAAACGGTGGAGGTTGAGGCAATCAATGGCCAGTGTTGCCGATACACGGGATCATCCACCACGCCGTACAGGAACAGCGGGCCGGTTTCATGGGACAGTTCCACATTGCGGATCGGCAGGATGGCATCGACTTGTGGGCGTAACCAGGCGGTGATCGCGTGCGCCTGGTCCTCATCACGCGCGGTCACGTACAGCTCGGAGGTCAATCGTTGATCCAGCCAGCCGACAAAGGTTAACCGGAAGCTGGACACCATTGTGCCCACGCCAATATTTGCCGCCAGTGCCAGCAAAAGCGCCATCAGGGCCAGAGACAATCCAGGCAATTGCGCCCGCATGTCGGCCCAGACCCATTGGGCAACCGGACCACGCGCCGTGCGTGCCAAGGCAGACAGAGCTATAGCCAAAAGGGCAGGTAACAACAGCGCGGCACCTGTCAGCAGCCCGGCCAGCAAAATAAAACCTGCAACCAGCCCTCCGATACTGACATAGGCCAGCGACCCACCGACGATCAGGACCAGACCAGTTGCTCCACCGATGCGGCGTGCGCGGGAATTGCTTTGCCACGCCTGCACGCCGGGCCCTTCCAGCAAAGGCATGTTGGACAAACGCCACAGCGCATGACCGCTGGCCAGTAAGGTTCCGAATACCGCCATGGCGAGCCCAGCCAAAACCCACTGCGGTTGCAACGTCAGCTGTCCGGTTACGGGCGCACCATAGAGGCCACGTAACGTGGCGGCGACGTCAGGCAGCAACGCCCCGGCCAGAAAGAAACCCAGCAGCAATCCAAGACCGCCACCGACTAGCGCCAATACGGTCAGTTCGGTCAGGACCAGCCAAACCAGCCTCTGCATCGACACACCCAACGCACGCAGAGTGCGGATCATGCCGCGCCGTTGGGCAAAGGCCAGACCAACGGTGCCGTTTACAATGAACAGGCCAACGGCAAAGGACAGCAGACCAAAGGCCGACAGGTTCAGGTGAAAGCTGTCGGTCAACCGCGCGGTGTCGACTTGTGAGGACGGGCTCACACGCTCAAGTTCCGGCGCGATTTGAGATAACGGCAGCAGGTCGCGCGGTTGGTTTGGCAGCACAACAAGCCTCGAGATGACGCCCGGTTGATTCAGAAGCCGCTCGGCCACGCCGATGTCAGTCAGGATAACGTCGGTGGGTAGGGCCGAGGTGGTCAAAATAGGGGGCAGGTTGATCTGATCCTGCAGCAGTGGCTCCAATTCCGGAGATGCAAGTAAACGACCCGGAGCGGTCAGCATGTCGGCAGGCTCAGGCGGCGCTGTGCTTTGTTCCGCTTCGGTCACGGCGGGCAATGCCGGGTAGGCAACCATGTCCACGCCCATCAGGCGCAAGGTCCGCCCGCTGACCCGGTAAGGACCTTCCAGAACCGCAGCGACCTGCCAGCCCGCGCGGCGCAGGTCGATATAGCGAGAGATCGGAATCGGGCCCGACGGGTCACGCAGCTCGTCAAATTGCCCAATTGCCAGTTGAGCATTGGCACGTGCATAGCTGGCGCGCGCCTCGGCGTTGATGGCTTGCACAGCCGACCATAATCCGGTGGCCAAAGCGATGCCGATCAGCAGGGTCGCCAGTTGTAATCGATGCGCCCGCCAATGCGACAGAAGCGCCTGAATGACGGCCCGTGTCATTGAATGCGCCCGCCGGTCAGTCTGACCTGGCGGTCCAAACGCGTTGCGATCTGCTGTGAATGCGTCACCAGCAATAACGCCGCCCCGGTATCGGCCACAAGCGTCAACATCAGGTCCAGCACAGTTGCGCTGGCGGTTTCATCCAGATTGCCTGTCGGCTCGTCCGCCAATAATAGCTTGGGGCGTGCGGCCATGGCCCGCCCGATGGCAACCCTTTGTTGTTGACCGCCCGACAGATTCTCGGGGTAGCGATCGCGTAACTCCGACAGGCCCAAACGTTCAGCCAAATGGGTGTTCCACGCAGGATCTTCGACACCGGCAAGACGGGCGTGAAACGACAGGTTCTGCGCGACGGTCAGGGATGGGATCAGGTTGAATTGTTGAAACACCAGCGACACCTGCTTGCGCCTCAACTCGGCCCGTCCTGCATCGTTCAAAGGAGACAAGGCCGTGCCGTCGAGCGTTATCTCTCCACCATCAAAACTGTCCAGGGCTGCAGCGAGGTTCAGCAGGGTGCTCTTCCCGCTGCCGCTTTCCCCGGTCAGCGCCAGTGTTTGCCCGTGATCCAGAACCAGCGATACATCCCGCAGAACAGGCCGTCCGCCGGGGTAGGTTTTCTGAACACGGTCGATGGTCAACAACATGGTCTGCCCTTTTTCTTCACAGGATGTGCGTCAGACTTCCAGACTGTCCAGTGTGGACCAACGCCCGGTTCCATTCGCCGCAGGTTAAATCGCATCGGGCCGGGCTTGTGCCTTCCTGTCCAAGCCGTCATTCTGCGCCGATGATCCACTGCCGTAAATCAGGACGAAAAACATGACGTTGCTGCATCAGATCATTTGGGGCAGTACCTTTTTGGGTATCTGCTTTGTGATCGAGATCCTTCTACTAACCTGGTGTACCGTCACGATCATAAAATGGGATAAAAAATGGTCCAATAAAGGGGTGTTTTTCGCAACCGCCGCACCCATTGCCGTGTCTTTGGCGTTCATCATTGCGACACATACGATTCAAGTCTGGATATGGGCCATCGTGTGGGTGCTGCTTGAGGTTTTGCCGGATTGGAACACGGCCATCTATTTCTCGCTGGTGACATTCACAACACTGGGCTACGGCGACATTGTTTTGGGTGAAGGCTTGCGCATCTTCGGTTCATTTGCCTCGGTTGCCGGTCTGTTGGCCTTTGGTCTGTCGACCGCATATCTGGTGGCCATGATGACCCGCGTCTTTCAAGAGAAGTTCTTTACCTAGAGAATCGGAGCAAACAACCGCGCCAGTGGGGCACCAAACCGGATATGCGCCGGTTGTTGTGCCAACCTGCGGGTCAGCTCATAGCTGGCTTCGAAATCCTTTCTTAGCATTTGATCGACGGCCAAAGTGGCGCGCGCATCGAAGAACAAGGCCATGGCTTCGAAATTCAGGCGGAAGGATCGGTTGTCCAGATTGGTGGTGCCAACGGCCGCCAAAGTGTCGTCCACGACAAACACCTTTTGATGCATGAACCCGTCGGTGTACCGATACACCCGCACGCCGCAATCGCGGATTTCGTCGAAATAGGCAAAAGCGGCCAGCCAGGGCAGGCGGTGGTCGATGACATCCGGGACAAGAATACGCACATCCACGCCCCGCATCGCCGCGTGCTGCAGGGCTGTCATGATGTCGATGTCTGGCACAAAATAGGGGGAGGCGATCCAAAGCCGCTCTTTCGCCTCGGCGATGGCTGAAAAGAACAACATCGCGCCGGTTTCGGTGTCATCTCCGGGTCCGGTTGCGACCAGCAACGCGTTCATGTTCTGCTCTGACTCGCTCCCGGCCCAGTCGAGATCGTCGATCAGATCCTCGTCGCGGGCCCAGTGCCAATCTTCCGTGAAGATAAGCTGCAATTGCCGGACAATGTGTCCGGTCATCTTGATATGCGTGTCCCGCCAATGGCCGAAATGCGGGTCTTGCCCCAGATACTCGACTCCGATGTTGTGACCACCGATGAAACCGGTTTCCCCGTCGATGATCACGGTCTTGCGGTGGTTGCGGTAGTTCAGTTGAAACCGGAAGTTCGGCCCGCGCTGCTGTCGCGGGTCCGCCACGTCAATTCCCGCATCCCGCATCGAGTCCAGATACGCACTGGCCAAACCATAACTGCCCACGGCGTCGGTCATGAAACGGACGTGAACACCCCGTTTGGCTGCCTCCATAAGTTTGGACTGAAGCTCTTGGCCCAGAGTGTCGTCGCGGACGATGTAGAACTGAATGAGAATATAATTCTGGGCGCTGTCGATAGCCTGAAAAATCGCATCGAATGTGGCCTGACCGTCGACCAGAAGCTGAGCGCCGTTACCGCTGGAGACCGGTAGATGGGCCAAATACTCAAATGGACGCGGATTAAGCGACATGGTGTCCGGATCAGGTCGCGAGTAGTCGGCAAAGGTTTTGATCCCCTCGACAACCCGCTCGCTTTGCTGGCGCGCAATGCGATAGCCGCGAAACCTGTGATGTCCCAGAAACAGATACAATGGAACCGCAACAAACGGGGCAGAGATCAGAAAGACAACCCATCCAACTGCACCTTGTGGTGTGCGCGCGGTTTGTGCCGCGCGGACTGAAAACACAAAAGCAGTGACGTAAAGCGCAAAAACAAAGACGGAAACAAGCACTGTCCACATGAGGTCTTAAGCCTTTCTGGCCGTTCAGTTTCCTCCAGTGTAGACCCGTGACCAGTCATTCGCCATATCGACTATGACCCAGCCTTTGTTTGGCCCCTGATCCAGACCGTCAACCAGTTTTCCAATCGGGCTTTCGCGGTCATAGGCCCATTCACGCTTGTCGTCTGTGTGGTGGATCAGGATGCCCAGACGTGGCCCATCACCCGAGGTGGTCCAGTCAAGCATCGCGAAATCCCCGTCCGAGTTGCCTCCGGCCAGAATGGGGCGCTTGCCGATGGTGCGTTCGATGTTGATCGGTTTGCCGTCCTTGTCATCGATAAAAGCAATGCCCGGGGCTTTGATCACAGTCGGGACACCATCGACATTTTCGAAAGTCGAATTTCCGTAGGTGCCCAGAATCTGCTCTGGCGGAATGCCATAAGCCTGTTCAGCGAAGACTCGCATGAAATGAATGCCGCCGCCTGAGACAATGTAGGTTTTGAACTCTTCATCCCGTAGATAGCGCAACAGTTCGACCATGGGTTGATAGGTCATCTGGTCATAAGGCAAACCGGTGTCCGGGTGTCGGGTCGATGCCAGCCATTCGGCGACTTGCGTCTGAAATTCCTCGACGCTGGTTCCGGAATGGGATGCGTTGACGACTTCGATCAACGCATCGTGACCGCCTTGAAGAACGGTCGCAAGATCACCTTCGGCAGCGGCTTTCAAAGCAGGTGTGGACAGGATCGAAGGATCCTGTTCCGCCAACTCAGACAGCCTATCCATGGCAAAAACGAACTGGAAATACACCGGCTGTTCAGCCCAGAGTGTTCCGTCATTGTCGAATACTGCGATCCGGGCTGCCGGGGTTACATAGCTTGCGTTTTCAGGGTCCGTCACCGCCTCGACAAATTCAACGATACGGTCCCGCGTTTCCGAGTTCGCCCATGAGGGCAGCGGATCTGCGAATGCCGTGACGCTTGCAAATCCACTCAGTACGGCTGCAACAGCCAAAGCTAGGGGCGCTCTTGTCATGGCTTGTTTCCTTTGACGCATGTTTTGGCAAAAAATACGGTGGTTAAAACAAGAAACCCGCAGCGCCGTTCAGGTGCTGCGGGTTCAGGTGTCGCGAATTTACTTGGAGCCGACCTGACTGAAGATCTTGTCCTTGGCGTCGCCAATCGTGAAGCTGCCCGGCTTCTGACGCGGCGGGAACTCTTCGAAGGTTTCCAGGAACTGGCCCACATATTCTGCCGCAGGCAGCAGCAGATAAACACGGTCTATGTACCAATCCCAATACGTGTTGGAAGTGATATTGGCCCGCTCGTACGGATCGCGGCGAAGGTTGAAGAGCAACGGAATACGCAGTTCGGTCCAGGGCTCAGCCCAAGCGCGCAAAGTCTGCGGATAGCGGTGCTCTAGAAACACTGCTTTCCAGTCATCATAACGCAACGCAGTCAGGTCACCATCGTCAGAGAAGTAGAAAATCTCGTGACGTGGGCCTTCATCTGTTTCACCGGTCAAGTACGGCAGGAAGTTGTATCCATCCAAATGCACTTTGTAGTCTCGTCCGCCGCCAACTTCGGCCACGGTGATTCCTTCAAGCAGCTGTTCCTTGATGTCTGGATTTCCCGCAACCGCCAAATAGGTCGGCAACCAGTCCATGTGATGCATGATCTCGTTGCTGACTGTGCCGGCGTCGATTTTGCCGGGCCAGCGTACCATTGACGGCACACGCCAACCGCCTTCGTAGTTGGTGTTCTTTTCACCACGGAACGGTGTCATTGCCGCATCCGGCCAAGTGTTCATGTGCGGGCCGTTGTCGGTGGAATAATGTACGATCGTGTTGTCCGCGATCCCCAGTTCATCCAGCAGGGCAAGGAACTGGCCGATATGCATGTCATGCTCGATCATCCCTGCTTGGTACTCATCCATATGCTTGCCGGCGATTTCGTCGGCTTTTGCGCGCATCTCGTCTTTGACATGAGTGCGGAAGTGCATTCTGGTGCCGGACCACCAAACGAACCACGGAACACCTTCTTCCGTCTTGCGCGTAATGAACTCGAGCGCGGCCGCAACCGTTTCGTCATCCACCGTTTCCATGCGCTTTTTGGTCAATGGGCCGGTGTCTTCGATCATTCCGTCAGCACTGGATTTTATGACCCCGCGCGGACCGAACCGTTCGCGGAATTCGGGGTTTTGGGGGTAGTCTTCGTTTTCAGGCTCTTCCTCGGCGTTCAGGTGGTAGAGATTTCCGAAAAACTCATCAAACCCATGATTGGTCGGCAACATCTCGTCCCGATCGCCCAAGTGGTTCTTACCAAACTGACCAGTTGCATAGCCTTGAGCTTTTAGTAGGCCGGCAATCGTTGGATCTGCGACCTGCATGCCCTCTTTCGCGCCCGGCAAGCCAACTTTGGACAGTCCGGTACGGAACACAGACTGGCCCATAATGAACGAGGACCTGCCAGCCGTACAGGATTGTTCGCCGTAGTAGTCGGTGAAGATCATGCCTTCCTTTGCAACCCTGTCGATATTGGGTGTCTGATATCCCATCAGACCCATGGTATAGGCAGAGATGTTGGATTGACCGATATCATCACCCCAGATCACCAGGATGTTGGGTTTCTGATCCTGCGCCCACGCGGGCAGAGCCAGCGCCAGCGCAACGGATGCCACGGCAAACCGGCGCAACCTGATGCGCCACGTATCGGTTAAGGAACGGGGTGGTGACATGATGTGCTCCTGATCTGAGCGAGCCACGAGGCTCGGAGTGCGAAAAAAAAGCCAACCTTCAAAATACTTGAAGAACGCGGCTGTAAATTATTGATTCCCAACTGAAATAATCTGAATACGACAGGAATCAAACATGCTTAGTCTAAGTCAGTTCTGATGCTATAAACTCATCATATGATTATATTGCGAAATACTTATGTGAGGATGAATGGAGATTCTGAAGCAGTTGCAAGACACAGGGTGGTTCCGCGAGCGTTCGGCTGTTTTTCAGACCGATTTGGCGGCGTGCGGGATAGCAAAATCCGTCGAAGCATTTGAAACCCTTTATCATTTTGGCGATCCGGCAAACGGTGTCTATGCGATCCTCAGCGGTGGTGTTCAGATCACCGCCCCGGCAGATGACGGCCATGAATTTGTGCTGCATCGCGAAGGCGCGGGGTTCTGGATTGGCGACTTGGCTCTGTTTGCAGGTGCATTAAGACTGGTCAGTGTGATCACCACGCAGGCGACGCAGGCGGTGTTCTTTCCAAACGCGCGCATCATGCGGATGGTGCAGAAAAACCCCGAATATATCCGCGATTTCTATGCGCTGACCCATGACAACATGCAAACCGCCTTACGGATCATGGCCAACCTTGCAGTCACAGGCACCGAGAAACGGTTGGTTCTGCGCTTGCTGCATCTGGATGAGGGGACCGCGAAGCACGAGGATTGGATTGTCGTGTCGCAAGACGAACTGGCAGCCATGATTGCTGTGTCGCAACCGACTTTGCACAGAAACCTGCACCGGCTGGTGGATCTGGGCCTGATCGAGCTAGGCTATGGCCGTGTACGACTGCTGGACCGGCGCGCGTTGATCGCCAGTTGTCAGACCTGATTTCCGGGGTCCTTTACGAAATTCGCTTCGACAAATAGGTCAGATCGCTTTTCAACTCAGGTCTGATTTCACCCCAATTCGGGCTGTCTTTGAGTGTTTCGATCCAATGGCGCGGAGGGTTTTTTCCGGCAGAACGCGACCACGTCAGAGATTCAAGAATGGTCTGTGCCTCTGCGCTCAAAACTTCTGGAACGTCATATCCGTTCAGTGTTGCCCAGACGCCGGACCACAAGCGCGCAACAGACCAGGGGTTGTAACCGCCGCCGCCCAAAACCAGAAAGCGGGGTGCCATGTCTCGCAAACTGGCAACGGCGTGCCAATGCGCGTTGTTCGACAGGGACAACCGTGACAGAGGGTCCTCGGCCACCGCATCCGCGCCGCATTGCAGGACGATGGCTTCGGGCTTGAACACTTCGGTGGCGGGAAGGATCAACTGTTCCAGGATCATGCGGAATTCGTCGTCGTTCAAATTCCGATCAACTGGCAGATTGAATGCGGCCCCGCCTGCGTCATCGTCGAGAGTTCCGGTAAAGGGCCATCGCCGCGCTTCGTGCAGGGAAATCATGCGCAGTTTCGTTGAGCCGTGAAAGGCGGCTTCGACTCCGTCACAGTGATGGGCATCGATGTCGATATAGACCACGCGATCCAGCCCCGCATTCAACAGCGTTTGGATCGCGAGCACCGGATCGTTGAGATAGCAGAACCCGTTGGCCCGACCTGCCAGACCATGATGCGTGCCGCCAGCCGGGTTGAAAGCGATACCGCCGTCGCGGATCAGTTCCGCCGCCAGCATCGAACCGCCAGCCGCGGTGGCCGGGCGTCGGTACATTTCAGCAAACACCGGGTTAGACAACGTCCCCAGACCGTATTGCTCCCGAGTTTTGTCCGTAACGTACTGCTCCTGTTCCGCCTTTTGCAGCGCGGCGATGTAGTCCGGAGTATGAAACGTCTCTAACGCGCTGGGTTTCGCGCAGGGGCTGACCCGGTAGTTCTGGGGCGTCACCCAGCCCAGCGCGCGGCAGAGGTCAATTGCGGTTGAAACCCTTGGAATGGCCAGCGGGTGTTTCGAGCCGTAGGTGGAGTTGCGGTAGATTTCCGATCCGATGAACAGGGGCTTCTGCATGGTTCAGCGGGCAGGGGCCTGACGGTTGTCTTCGCCCAACTTGCCATCCAGCGACATCAGTATCGCAACCGGGCGCAACGCGGGAATGTGACTGAATACGATGAGAATACACACGGTCAGAGGGACACTCAGGAAAGCTCCGATCAGGCCCCAGACAGTGGTCCAGAACGTCAAGGCCAGAATAACCAGAAAGGTCGACATGTTCAGCGACCGGCCCAGCATTGCCGGATCAAGGAAGTTGCCGATCAGAAACTGCAATGTTCCGCAGCCGAAGATGATGATCAGAAACGGGGCAATCGAGTCGAACTGAACCAGCGAAATCATGGCTGGAAAGAACACGGCGATGATTGATCCGATGGACGGGATGAAGTTCAGCGCAAAGGTAAGAACGGCCCAGGTTTCCGCATACTCCAGCCCCAGAGTGCGAAATACAGTATAGCTGATGGCTGCGGTAATCAGGCTGATCAGTGTTTTGACACCGACATAGCGCTGAAGGCTGACCGAGATTGCGTCCAACATCGTTGAAAACTCGGCTCCGGTTTTGGGGTCTCCGGCGGCCAGTTGTATCTTATTGCGAAAGGCCAAGCGCTCGGCCATCAGGAAGGCGACATAGAGGCTGATCAGAAAGAACTGGTTCAGCAGCGACGTGGCGCTGCCCAGAAGCAGGCGACCGACAAAGTTCATGTCGATATTGACCAGATTGTCCCGAATGAACCTAGTCACGTCATTGCCAACCAGGCCGGTAACGCGTTCAACCGCTCCGTCGAACTGGTTTTCATAGGTGCTGATCGACCGCGCAAACTGCGTGGCCTGACTGCCCAGCACGTACATGATCATAAACAAACCCACCAGAACCACTGTGACACCGGCGATATTGGCCAGCCAGACCGGTGCACGGGTCAGGGCCACGACACGGTCGCTCAGCGCGATGATCAGGACATTGATCAAAAGCGCCATGGCCAGCGGGATCAAAAAGGCCGCCCCGGCATAAAGGCCCAGCACAATCAGTGTTGCGATGATGCACGTGTCGCGAACAACGGACAATCGCAGCCTGGGTCGAACATCGGTGTCACTCTGATCCGGGGTCATTTGCCCTCCTGTGTGTTCGACGAGGCTTGGGCCGCTACGGCCCTGAGTTGCCCAATCCTGCACGTGCGGCTGGTTGGATGCAATGTGTTCGCCGCCCCGTCGGCCGCTTTTGTCACTTTGGTACCGATGACGGGTTCTGTGTTTTATTTCGGCGGGTTAGGGTTGCAGGATGACCGAAATTGCGAATCCCCTGTTTGGCCGACTTGTTCAGGCCCTGTTGCTGGCTCTGCGCCGGTTCGGCAGAAAGAACGGAGCCGTCATGAGCAGCCATGTCGCCATGTCCCTGATGATGGCGTTGTTTCCTTTTGTGCTGTTCACTGTCGCGTTGGCCGGCGCACTATCGCAGGGCTATATGACCGATGAGTTGATCGAGTTGCTTTTTGGCGCTTGGCCCAAAGATGTCGCCGATCCCATTGTGGCTGAATTGCGCGCGGTTCTGGCTGGATCGGGCACGGGGGTCATCACTTTGGGTGGTCTGCTCGCGATCTATTTTGCCTCAAACGGAGTGGCGGCAGTGCGTGCTGCCATGAACCAAGCGTATCACGACCAGGATAGCTGGCCGTTTTGGAAAACGCGGCTGCTGTGTCTGGTGCTGGTTATCCTAGGGGGTGCCGCCATCCTAATCATCGCCACGGTAGAGGTGATCTTGCCGGTCTACACCAATCTTGTGGCAGAGCATACGGACGTGGCCGTAACACAATGGCTGTCGGTGGATCGCCTGCGCTGGACATTTACCGTGGCTGTTCCGGTGGGTACGGTCCTGCTGGCGCATCTGATTCTGCCGACGCGTCGGCACAGCCTGCCGCAAATTCTGCCAGGGGTGATACTCACCTTGACTTTGTGGGCGGCAGGAGGATGGGCGTTTTCGATCTATATCAGCCAATTTGCCACCTATAGCGCCACGTATGCAGGACTGGCTGGTGCTATGGCGGCGCTGATCTTTCTATATCTGTGTTCGGCGATGCTGATCCTCGGGGCGGAATACAATGGCGCGTTGATCGACCTGAAAAACGCAGCAGACGGGAGCAAGTCATGAGAAATGTAGCTCTTTCTTTCTGCCTGATGCTGGCAGGCGGGGCGCAGGCTCAAAATTATGTCGGTTCGGAACAATGCACTGACTGCCATCAGGAAGAAGCCGAGGCCTGGGCCACCTCACACCACGCGCTGGCCTGGACGGATGTAGATGACGGCGCGCTGGTCGCAGATTTTGACGGCACCCAGTTTTCGCTTGAGGGGATGAAAGTTGAGTTCGGCGAAGACGCAGGTAAATACACGGCACGTGTCACCGAACTGGACGGTGTGACAACAGACTACGATGTGCATTCCGTCGTCGGGATTGAACCATTGCAGCAATACCTTTTCGAAACCGACCCGGGGCGTCTGCAAAGCTTTGACGTGGTCTGGGATACCGAGCGCAAGCAATGGTATCATCTCTATCCCGATCAGGACTTGCCACCGGATGACGGGTTGCATTGGACGGGTCCTTACAAGAATTGGAACAGCCGCTGCGCCGAATGCCATGCCACAGGGTTTGAAAAGAGCTATTTGCCTCAATCCAGAACCTATTCGTCGCAACAGGTTGAGATCGGCGTCGGGTGCGAAGCCTGTCACGGTCCGGGCTCCGCGCATATCGATTGGGTAAACGGGCAGGGCACTTCTGAAAATCTTGGACCGGCAGGTTTTCTGATGAACTGGGGCAAAGGCCAGACCGAGGCAGAAATTCAGCAATGTGCCGGGTGCCATTCCCGACGTGAGGCGCATGGCGACGGAAACCCGGTGCCCGGCACCCCGTATCACGACGCTTACAACCTGGCTCTGTTGCGCCCTGGATCCTACCACCCGGACGGGCAGATATTGGATGAGGTGTATGTCTATGGCTCGTTCCTGCAATCCAAGATGTATGCGCAGGGCGTCGGGTGCATGAACTGTCATGAGCCGCACAGCGCCGGGTTGAAGGCGGAAGGGAACGGTGTTTGCACTCAGTGTCATTCCCCGGCAGGGAACCCGGACTTTCCGACGCTTACAGCCAAGGAATACGACACATCCGCGCATCACCAACATTCAGAGGGCAGTGACGGCGCGCAGTGCAAAAGCTGCCACATGATCGAGCGCGTCTATATGGGCGTCGATGGGCGTCGCGATCATAGCTTCCGCATCCCAAGGCCCGATCTGGGGTTAGGTGTCGATGCTTGCACCGATTGTCATGAAGATCAGGATCAGGACTGGGCAGCAAATCAGATCGAAGGGTGGTTCCCGGACGCCTCACACCGAGACCCGCATTTTGGTACGGTCTTCAAAGCCGCGTTTGAGGGCAGGCTGGACACGCCCGAAGGTTTGCTTGCCGTTGCGATGGACACGTCACATGCGGGGATTGTGCGGGCAACGGCCGTCTATTTGCTGCAACCCTTCGCTTCTCCGGACTTGGCTCAAGCGACCGCCTCATTGTTGCAAGATGATGATCCCCTGATCCGCGCCAATGCAGCGGCCTTGCAGCGTCAGGCCAGCCCTTCCGAACAGGTGCAGCGATTGGAACCATTGTTGTCCGACCCGCTGCGCAATGTGCGCATCGCTGCCGCGAAAGAATTCCTGACGATACCACCGCAAGCTCTTTCACCCCAGCAACAAACGCTGGCCGGACAGGGCATGTCAGAGTGGCAGCAGGCGATTGCGAACAGATTGGATTTCCCGGAAACCCATCTTGTTTTGGGGGGCATGGCTTTGACGCTACGCAATGCGCCTGCTGCAGAGCAGGCCTTTCGAGAAGTCGTAACTTTAGACCCGCAAAGGGGCGAAGCGTGGCCCATGTTGGTGCAACTGGCGCAAATAAATCGCGGTCCTGATGCTGCGCGTATGGTGCTGAGTGAGGCTTTGAATCTGTTACCAAATGACCCGAACCTGCTGCAGTTATCGCAACAGCTTGGCCCCTGACCCGGCACATCGCCGCCCGAATTGCTCCATCTTCACGGCAGAATTTCACGCTACAGACATTACAAATGTGTGTTCAGAGGTGAATTATGTCCAAAGATACCAAGCAACAGAGGATGCAGGGTTTAAGTTCGGTTTCGCTTGCCCAGCGGATTGAAGAGCTACGTGGGCGGGCGGCACTTTACGTGTCTCATGGCGATACGCTGATGTTGCAGGGTATGGCTGCAGCGTCTTTACGCGAGCAATGCCTGACCCAGGATCGCATTACGCTCGAAGATTAACTTCGCCCTCGAAATCCTGTTGCTACAACAAATTTTTCCGAACTGTCTGAGCGCGATGCAGGCGGTTTGACATGAGCGACCTTCTGGAACTTCTGCTTAAGGAGTTTTTGAAGATCACCTTCCGCACCTCCGGCCAGAACCTTGGCGACGAACGTGCCGCCTTCTTCCAGCACGTCAAAAGCGAAATAGGCGGCGGTTTCGCACAGCGCCATGATTCGCATGTGATCTGTCTGTTTGTGCCCCGATGATGCGGCAGCCATGTCCGACATAACCACATCCGCCTTATCGCCCAACCAATCCTTGACCTTCTGGTCGGCGTCATCCTCCATGAAGTCCAACACATGGATATCAGCCCCGGCGACCGGTTCAACTTCTTGCAGGTCAATGCCCAGCACAGTACCGATCCGCTTGCCCGACTTCTCGCCCAGCGCGTTCACGCGTTTGACGGCCACCTGACACCAGCCACCGGGTGCACAGCCCAGATCAACCACGCGCGCACCGGGTACGAGAAAACGGAATTTGTCGTCCAGCTCCAGAATCTTATACGCAGCACGCCCACGATAGCCCTCGGATTGGGCACGCTTGACATAAGGATCGTTCAACTGCCGTTCGAGCCAACGGGTCGAGCTGAGCTTGCGCCCGCGCGCCGTCTTGACTTTGACCTTCAGGTCGCGCTGCCCGCGGCCCGAGTTGTTTTTTCCAGTCGGTGTCTTCGCCATCAGAACGGTCCGTCTTCCAATACCCCGTCCGCGCTCATCTGCGCATAAAGCAGGCCTTCGCGCAGCCCACGATCCGCCACGGAAAGGCGGTCGGTGGGCCAGCAGCGTAGCAATGCCTGCAAAATGGCCGAGCCGGACATGATCAGGGCCTGCCGGTCATCCCCAATCCGAGGGTCCCGGCGCCGCCCATGAGGGCCGAGTTCTAAATACCCGCGTATGACTTTGTCAATCTGATCGCTGGTCATCCGCAGGCCGTCCACTTTTGTCCGGTCGTACCGCTTTAACCCCAGATGCGAGGCCGCAACCGTCGTGACCGTGCCGCTGGTGCCGACGATCTGAAACCCCTCGCGGGTTTGTTCGTCTTTGTAGGGTGCAAAATCGGCCAGGTTTTCTTCAAAAAACCAGCTCATCAGGGCGAAGCGGGCCGCATCATCTTCGACGTCGTGGAATTGATCGCGCAAGGTGGCGACACCCAGGGGAACGCTGATCCAGTCCACGACCTTCGCCGCCGGAAATGGGCTGTCGGCTGTGTGAAACCCATTGTGCAAGCGCATGATTGCTGCTGGACGGTCACGTCGCGCAATAGACGAGATGTCGATCCAAACCAACTCGGTCGAGCCGCCACCGATATCCACGACCAACAATTGCTCGGTCTTGGTCGAGACCAGCGGAGCACAGGAAATCACCGCCAAACGCGCTTCTTCCTCGGGCTGGATGATTTCAAGCGTCAGTCCGGTTTCCCGCTTCACCTGTCGGATGAATTCGCGCGAGTTCTTGGCTCGACGGCAGGCTTCGGTTGCGATCAAACGCATCCGTTTGACCTTGTTCCGCTTAAGCTTTTGCTGGCAGATTCGTAGCGCCTGAATGGTGCGCACCATCGATGACCGCGACAAACGTCCGGTCCGTTCAAGCCCGGCACCCAGTTGCACGGACTTGGAAAAACTGTCTACCACATGGAACCCGCTGCCCTTGGGCTGGGCTATCAACATGCGGCAGCTATTTGTCCCCAGATCCAGCGCCGCATACAACGCATCTGGATCGGGTCTTGCCGGCGCGGGGCTTTCGACCGCTTTCGGGAACGCGCCCGCACCTTTGGGACGCTTGGGCGCCATTATCACGCCCTCCGATTTTCGAGTTAGTTTGACCCTAGGCGGGGGATCGCCGAGGCGCAAGCAAATTCAATTTTGAAATTAACGTGAGTGTCACAAGCCGTTCATACTGAGGTGCGATGGGCATCCAAAGAACCCTCTGCAGGATTCTTTAAAAACTTACAGCCAGATACGGAGGTTACCATGAAAGACGATCGCACCCTTTCCTTTGATGAGTACGATGAAGTTGTAAATCCACGCCCTGAAGAATGCGAATTTGACCGCGTCGTCGAGCGTGCTTTGACGCGTCGCGGCTTTATGGGTGGCGTCTTGGCGATGGGCAGTTTCGCTGCCGTTGGTGGCTCGATTCTGCCGACAAGTGCGCGCGCTGCAGCAGACCGTTTCTCGTTCGAAGCGATTCCGGTTTCGACGGCCGACGAAGTGATTGTGCCTTCGGGCTATAAAGCCGAGGTCATGGTACGCTGGGGTGATCCGCTGTGGTCGGATGTGCCTGAATTCGATCATGCCACCCGAGGCACCGCGGCCAGTCAGGAACGCGCCTTTGGCGACAACACGGATGGTCAGGATGTATTCTTCCATGACGGTCATGTTCTGTTGGTTGTGAACAATGAATACACCAACCGCGACATCCTTTGGGGCAACAATCCTGATGCCAAGGCGGCATCTGACGACGACGTTGCCAAAGGCATGATGGCGCATGGTGTTACGGTTGTTGAAATCGCCAACGCGGATGGCGGGTGGGGCATCGTGAAGGACAGTCAGTATAACCGCCGCGTTACACCTCAGACCGACATGACGATCACTGGCCCGGCAGCAGGTCACGACCTTATGAAAACAACCGCCGATCCGTCGGGCACAGCTTGCAAAGGGACCTGGAACAATTGCGGCAACGGCAAGACGCCGTGGGGCACCTATCTGGCCTGTGAAGAGAATTTCAACGGCTACTTCTCGGCTGAGGACGAAAACCACGAAGTGAGCCCGGAACTGAAGCGCTATGGCGTATCAGCCAGCGATTGGGGCTATGGCTGGGCCAAAATTGACGACCGTTTCGACGTTGCTAAAGACCCCAATGAGCCAAACCGCGCTGGTTATGTCGTCGAGATTGATCCGACCGATCCGAATTCGACCCCGCGCAAGCTGACCGCGCTGGGTCGCTTCAAGCATGAGAACGCGGATACTGTGGTCAACAACGACGGTCGCGTTGTGGTGTATATGGGTGATGACGAGCGTGGTGAATTCCTGTACCGCTTCGTTTCCGATGGCGTTTACGCAGCCGGAGTGGACACGAATGCGCTGTTTGAGAATGGCACGCTTTCGGTGGCCAAGTTCAACGATGATGGCACAGGTGAGTGGTTGGCGCTGACGCCCGAAACCACCGGCCTTGCGTCACAGGCCGAGGTTTGCATCCACACGCGTCAAGGCGCCTCGGCGGTTGGTGCCACAACCATGGACCGTCCGGAGTGGGTTGCGTCAAACCCGAACGCGCCAGAAGTCTATTGCTGCCTGACCAACAACAAGAACCGAGGAGTCAAACCAAACGCCGGGGGTGATGACACTTCGGCCAATGGTCCGAACCCGCGGGACAAGAACAACTACGGTCAGATCGTTCGTTGGCGTCCGGATGGCGGCGACCATACTGCCGTTGGCTTTGGCTGGGATTTGTATGTGCTTGCGGGCAATCCCACTGTGCATGAAGATGCCTATGCCGGGTCCCAGAACGTGAACGCCGACAACATGTTTAACTCGCCCGACGGGTTGAAATTTGACAGCAATGGCCTGCTGTGGATCCAAACCGACGGCAACTATGGCAACGAAGGTGACTTCGCCGGTCAAGGCAACAACCAGATGCTGGCGGGTGATCCAGTCACCGGTGAAATCCGCCGCTTCCTCGTCGGTCCGAACGAATGTGAGATCACCGGCCTAAGCTGGTCGCCGGATCGCCGTACAATGTTTGTCGGCGTTCAGCACCCGGGCGAAGATGGCAACAGCCACTGGCCCGAGGGTGGCGACTCGGTCCCGCGTTCGGCGATCATCGCCATTACCCGCGAAGATGGCGGTTTGGTTGGTTGAAGCGATCTGACCCCTGAAATCTTGCCTCGGACGGAACTTTCCGTCCGGGGTTTTTCGTTTTTATGCAGCACTTTCATAGAGACGATGAAAAATATGATATGCGCGTTTGCCTGGAAACTGGTTAAAAGCCCGGTACACCACCTTGGGCAAAAACGTCGCTGGAAATGCGCCGTGTGTCGAAAATCGACCGACCCAAGCCTACATTGAAGTTTAGAACCGGCCCATTGGGTTAGGAGGAATCACAACAATGCCTGACGTCACCATCGTGTACTGGCGCGACATTCCCGCTCAGGTCATCGTCGGCAAAGGCCGTCGTGGCGCAAAGCGGCAGTTGGAAGAACGGTTCGAGCAAGCCATCGACCGTGCCGCAATGAAGGTGAACGCCAAGGACAGTGATGCCTATCTGGCCGAATGGCGCAAGGCCGCACCTTTTGCAGTCGACGGCGACCCGTCCGAGATTGCCGAAGCCGAAGCCGTGCGTCTGGAAACGGAATACGATCAGGACCGCATCAAAGCTCTGATCGCCAACGACGGTTGGGCGTGAGCCCAGACTTTTATGGGAGGCCGAAATGGCTTTGCTGAACTTCAAGAAACGTGATGCGGTCGAAACGGGCCCTGTGAACCCGACCGTCGAAGCCTTTTTGCAAGGCTATTCGATCGAGGTGATGCCGCGAACCGCTGAAAAGGTCGACGATTTCCGCGCTCTGCTGCCTGAGGGCACTCGCGTCTACATCGCCCATATCGAGGGCACGCCCATCGAGGATATGGTCAAGACCGCCAAACGTATTGCGGCAGAAGGCTACCCTGTCATGCCGCACTTCCCGGCGCGGATCATCAAGGATGCCGCGACGCTGGAAAACTGGATCTCGATGTATCAGGGTGAAGCGGGCGTTGATCAGGCACTGCTGCTGGCCGGCGGCGTCGCAAAACCGCACGGCGATTTCGACAGCTCGATGCAACTGTTGGAAACAGGTCTGTTTGACAAGGCGGGCTTCAAGCGTTTGCATGTTGCAGGCCACCCCGAGGGCAACAAGGACATCGACCCCGACGGTTCGACAAAGAACGTAGACGACGCGCTGCGTTGGAAGCAAAAGTTCAGCGAAACCACCGATGCCGAAATGGCGTTGGCAACCCAGTTTGCCTTTGACGCCAAGCCGATCATCGCTTGGGCCGACAGCCTGAAAGAGGCGGGGATCGATCTGCCGATCCATATCGGTATCGCAGGTCCGGCCAAGCTGCAGACGCTGATCAAGTTCGCTATCGCTTGTGGCGTCGGTCCGTCGCTGAAGGTTCTGCAAAAGCGCGCCATGGACGTCTCCAAGCTGCTGCTGCCCTATGAGCCGACCGACGTTGTGACTGAACTGGCCGAGCACAAGGCGGCCAACCCGGATTTCAATATCACCAACGTACACTTCTTTCCGCTGGGCGGGATCAAGACCAACGCCAACTGGGCGATCAATAACGGCGGCGCTTCGGCAAAGCCTGTAAACTCCTAAGGAACGGACATGACCCGTACAGTCGTAGAATCAAAAACAAAAACTGCCGTTCTGGGCTTTGACGAACCGTTCTGCGTGATCGGCGAGCGGATCAACCCGACCGGCCGCAAGAAACTGGCGGCCGAGCTGGAAGCGGGCGATTTCTCGACCGTCGAGAAAGACGCGCTGGCGCAGGTGATGGCAGGCGCAACCGTTCTGGATATCAACGCAGGCGTTGTCTACAACTCGAACCCCAACCCGAACGAGACCGAGCCGCCGCTGATGCGCAAGATCGTCGAGATGGTGCAGGGTCTGGTCGAAGTGCCGCTGTGCATCGACTCGTCGGTTCCCGGTGCCCTGGAGGCTGGTCTTGAAGCCGCTGAAGGCCGTCCGCTGCTGAACTCGGTCACAGGCGAAGAAGAGCGTCTGGAACTGGTTCTGCCGCTGGTCAAGAAGTACAACGTGCCTGTTGTGGCGATCTCGAACGATGACACTGGTATCTCGGAAGATCCCAATGTGCGTTTCGAAGTGGCCAAGAAGATTGTCGAGCGCGCTGCTGATTTCGGCATCCCCGCGCATGACATCGTGGTCGATCCGCTGGTCATGCCCATCGGTGCAATGGCAACTGCGGGTCAGCAGGTGTTCGCTCTGGTCCGTCGCTTGCGCGAAGAGCTGGGCGTAAACACCACCTGTGGTGCGTCCAACGTGTCGTTTGGTCTGCCGAACCGTCATGGCATCAACAACGCTTTCCTTCCGATGGCGATGGGCGCCGGGATGACTTCGGCCATCATGAACCCTGTTGCACTGCCAACAGGGCCCAAGAAAATTGCCGAGAAGAGGGCCGAGATCGAAGCCAAAGGCGTAATTCTGCCTGCGGACATGGATGATGAAACTTTCTGCCAGCTGTTCGGGCTGGGTTCGACGAAGCCGCGCGCCGGTAAGGAAATGGAGGCCATCCGCGCCGCCAACCTGCTGACCAACAATGACCCCCATGGCGGTGAGTGGATCCGGTTCAACAAAGCGCCCGACGAGGCCGGTGCCGCCAGTGGCCGTCGCGGTGGTGGTCGTCGCCGCCGCGCCTGATCTGATCCAAACTAATTCCAAAGGCCGGGCCCAGCGCCCGGCCTTTTGTTGTTTTTGACCCTGATCAATGTCGATTGCGCAGAAGGTTTCACAATGGCCCGATCAATCGAACAAGGATCAGGTGGCACCATGAGCAAACATCATCCCTCGAAACTCTCGGAGGCGGACCTGAGCAAGCGTCTGAACAAGAGAGATTATTTCGACCAGTTGATTGATTTGCAGGCCAAGCTTGCCAGAATTCAACAAGCCTATCTGTTTCACGGGCTCAAGGGTGTTTTGGTGTTTGAAGGCTGGGATGCAGCAGGCAAAGGGGGAACCATTCGCCGGGTCAGCCAGGCTCTGGACCCGCGCAGTTTCAAAGTCTGGCCCATCGGAGCCCCCCGAAACTACTATCTCAACCGGCATTATCTGCTGCGGTTCTGGGAACGTCTGCCACCCTCGGGTGCGATCTCTGCCTTCGATCGCAGCTGGTACGGTCGGGTTCTGGTCGAGCGGATCGAAAAGCTGGCGCCCGAAGAACGCTGGCGCGCGGCTTATCAGGAAATCAACGATTTTGAACGGATGCTGGTCGATGACGGCACGCGGATCGTGAAACTGTTCTTCCATATTTCGCAAGAGGAACAGATGCGCCGTTTCACGGAGAGGCTGACAAACCCGTTGAAACGCTGGAAGCTGACCTACGAAGATTTCAGAAACCGTGAGAAATGGGACATTGCCGAAGTTGCGGTTGATGAAATGTTGGCGCGCACGTCGACCAAAGTGGCTCCGTGGCATGTCATTCCAGCGAACAACAAGAAATTCGCCCGGATCAATGCGATGCAAGCCATTGTTGATGCGTTCGCTGATGGTGTTGACCTAAACCCGCAACACTTGGACCAGCGGACAATAGAGGCTGCCGGCGAAGCCCTCGACGTCGACCAGTCGCTGATCGACAGCCTGCGCGCGCGGACGGAATGACAAATTGCGTATGATCTACCCATAGTCGGGTTGAACCTGTCTTCCCACTGATGATATCTCAAGGGAAGCGGCGGGTATGATGTAATGGTAGCCTGTCAGCTTCCCAAGCTGAACGCGCGGGTTCGATTCCCGCTACCCGCTCCATAAAAACCCGATAAGCGCTAATAAAATAAAGAAATAAAAAAGGGGGAAGCTGAAGCTGCCCCACATCTGAGTTTTTTTACCCGCCGATTATGCGGCCTTTCCTTCGATCAGGTTTTCCAGATCTTCGACCTTCACCATCTTGCAGCCCGTGCCCCGGTGAATCTTCAATTTACGGTTTTTCTCGGTGCAAAAGATCGGTTGATCCGATTGGCATGGTGTATAGAGATTTCACTCTTTTTCCAGGGCGGACCCCTTAGCTACTTTTGCCCATTCGAGCCAAGCTTTTCGCTGTTCGGGGGAAAGGGCACGGAACGCCTCGAGAAGAAGCGCCTCGTCGTCTTTGTCAGGTGCGCTGAAATCTACAAGCTCAGTTGGCTCCACATCAAGGGCTGCGGCAATAATAGCTTGCTTCCTGGTGGTGAGTGGACGTTTTCCCTTTTCTAATTGCGCCAAATAAGATCGAGATAAATCAACCTTCACTGAAAGTTCGTCCTGAGTAAGCCCTTTGGCTTGCCGGATTTCTTTAATGCGTATCTTCATGATCGATCTTTGGAGTCATTGTGGGGCCCGCATTGGCGGTTTCTATGGGGTTTGCTGTGCGGTGAACCGCATCTGCCTCGGAGTCTATCAATTGGGCTTTGTGGGAGGTTGCGTCGTATCGGTTGAGAACTGCAGGTTCGACGAACTTTGTTGGGGGATGATCCGTTTGATGAGTGCCATTTCCACTCTTTGTTGCATTGGTGGATCACAAGCTCAGGGTTAGGCACTTTCTCGACCCATGATCTTTTCCATGCGAGTTCTCCTTGGTCTCTTTTATAAAGTAAACATGTTGCATTAAGCAACAACAAAGTGAACATGTTGACAAGAAACCGGCGCAACCCAAAAGGTCAGGCGCAAGGTCAATATAAGGTCAGATATATTATAGATTTAAAACAATAAAATAGAGTACGGAAGTCAAGATAAGGTCAGGTTCGAGGTCGGCGAAAGGTCACTAAAGTAACAAGTAAACAAATACATTGATGCTGATGATAGGGTTTTCGCCTTTACAGTTTGTTGCTTAATGCAGAGTTCGCGCCTATCCTGCGGTCGATCTTGAGGCGAAAGAGGCACCGCCCCGGAATGAGCAGCACAACCGACAATCCAGCCTTGGCAGACACAACCCGGCTCGATCAATTCGACCTGAACCCGCGTCAGCGGGCCTTTGTGCTTGCCTACCTTGCTGATCCGAACGCGAAAAAGGCCGCAATCGACGCCGGATATGCAGAAGGATCAGCATAGGCCCAAGGTTCGCGATTGTTAAGCAATGTTAAGGTTGCCCGCGCCATCGCTGAGGGTCGCAAACAGGTCGAGAGCAAGACCATGCTGGATGCAGAGGGCATTGTGAACCTCTGGACGCAAATCGCCCTGTCAGACCCAAACGAACTGACACAGCACATCCACGCGCCTTGTCGCTACTGCTACGGCATCGACCATCAGTACCGGTGGAAGACAGAGCGGGAGTTCACCGAGCGCAAGGCTGAAAAGGTGTTCTTCCTGTTCCACGACGACAATGAGCGCGACGGCGCAATGTCAGGTGCAATCGTAGACCCGCGTATCCCAGACGACGCAAGCGGCTACGGTTATCGCCTCACAGACCCGCCAAACCCGGCCTGTCCTGAGTGTTCCGGCATGGGGATCGAAATCACCCGCATGGCAGACACCCGCAAACTCAGCCCCACCGCGCGCCTCGTGTTCGATGGTGTGAAGGAAACCAAGCAGGGTGTCGAAATCAAGGTGCAGGACCGGACCAAGACCCTTGAGAACATAGCCAAAGACTTGGACATGTTCGCGGGCAAGGTCGATGCAGAAGAGGCCAGCTCGCTCGACCACCTTGTTCAGCGCATGATGGGCGCGGGCAACGCAGTGCCCGTCAATCCGGGCAACGAAAGTGACTACTTGGTTGGTGCGCCCTCCATCGCAGGCCGTTGCTGGTGATATGGATGGTACCGCTGAGAACCTTGCGGTCGTGGAGTCCAGCAACGCCGCGTGGTTTCGAGAAGATGTTCTTGATGCGGTTGAGACCCTCGTGGTCGAGCCAGAACAGATGCGATATGGATAATCCTCCTGTCGCCCTTGAATTACGATAACGCAGTTGACGGAATCTACCGAGTAATGACCGCTCAGCATGAGAACCCGTCATCCGATTGAAACCGTCTTATGACGGCAGAGAACCCAAATCGACCTTAAAAAATGGCGCAACCTATCGCCCGCGGTGAATGTAGATAGCGCGCTTTAGGTTGGGTCGCGATAGAATATCGAAAGCCGAGAATGTCTTACATGTAATCCATTCGATTACCAGCCTATGCTCTAGTAACCCATCTAGGCCTCTATGCTTGGATCGGATCACCTGGCAACCCTATCGCCTCTCTAATGTGGTCAGGCAGATGAAGATTTTGTGCGAGGATATCCGCCTTTTCTGACAGCGCTCCCGCACGTTCTGCAGCAGTCTCCGCTTTGGAGAGCATTCCCGACTTCCTGAGTATCCACGACTTCACTAACCAGAAGTGTCTGCAGTAGGGACGCATTTCAGTCGCATCTGAAATTGCTTCGATCGCGAGTTGGTTATCACCCGCCATCATGTGTGCAATCGAAAGGGGATAAAGCCGGTACGGCAAAAACGGATCCTCGGTGGAACGACTCACGGCCTTCGCTAAACTCTTCCGAGCAGCTTCCCAGTTGCCGGCAATGACTTCGGTGTAACCACTTGCCTCCATACCCAAAACGTAGCTGGGATTCAGTCGGAAAATCCTATCAATGTCCTTCCGGGCGCCATGCAGATCACCCGCGAGGCGCGCGCGTACCTGCGCCCGCGTATACCAGCAGTAGTCAGAGCGAGGCGCAGCTTGAACGGCCTTGTTCGAAGATTCAATGATCCGCACACGCAAATCAGGATCAGCCTCGCGATAGCTTGCTTCTAGGGGGTAGAGTTTGGCTTCACACCACATTGCAAGCCCGGACACGTTCTCGGGATCAAGTCCAAGCGCTCGCTCCAGTAATTTACCCGCATGACTATAGTCCTCGACGGTGGCACGGTAAAACAGCATTGCCGCTCGGGATCTCAACTCACTAGGGCTCAATTGATCGTCTGGAATATCATTAAGCCGGTCACCGTCAAATGCATTGATTTGCAGACGTAATTCGTCTGACAGCTGTTCTGCAGCCCGGTCGCTTAATTCAAACAAATCTTCAGACTCTCCGTTTAAGAAGCGCGACCAGGTTACCTGTCCATCTCCCAACCGGGTAAGGCTAGACGATATCCTTGCTTCGCGCTCCCGGCAGCGCAACCTGCACCTCAGGCTGTAAGTTGCGTCGGTCTCGTATTTTGAATCTGTTGCAATTACACGCACACCAGTGCGGCGCGAAAGACTGTGAACCAACTGCTCCTGCAGGTCAGCACAAACCTCAAGCGCCTCTCTCGTTTCGGGAGCACTTGTGACCGGCTCGACTGCAATGGAAGGCAATTCGGTGAGTTCAATTTCACGCTGTGTGGCGGGCCGCCATTGAAACCCATTCACAGGATTGGCAAGGTTCTTTAAATCGAATCTACCCGCATCGCTGAAGTCCGCTGAAAGCTTTTCGTCCAACTGCCGCTTAAGGTCTTCGGAGATCATCACACCACCGGGTGTAGCCTCAGTTTGCAAGCGTGCGGTGATGTTTATACCGGCACCATAAATGTCGGCCTCGTCTTGAACAATTTCCCCGAGATGCGCAGCCATCCTAAGCCTGATTTTCTCATGGTCGACCAAGGCCAACTGCACAAACTGAGCGGTTTCGATTGCCGCTGATACTGAAGGAAAGGCAATTATCCATCCATCACCCAAGCGCTTCAGTATCTCGCCGCCTCTTTGTACCGCCTCTGGTTCCAGTAGTTTATCCCGAAGTTCGCGGACCAGCCCGATTGCGAGCGACTGATCCGCCTCCATCGCGGACGTATAGCCGACCAGGTCAGCCATCAAGATCACAGCAAGGCGAGCTCTCATAAAGCAAGGTTAAAACAACGTTCAGGTATTGTCATCTTTTGAAGCGGGCGAAGTGACCGCTGGGTATCATCAAAGCAATGCAGTGAATGGCGGCTTCGTCAGCGCAGCGGTCGTTGGGATGGGTCGCAGCGAATTAGCGGTTTGAGCCCAAAATATCGGATGATGCAAGTCGCACAAATGGCCGTAAATCAACCTGTGCGGCAAGCCATTTGGCTAGGATGCCGATTAGTATCACGGTTGGACGAATGACCTCGGGACTGCTTTTGAAGTACTTGACGGAGTTTGGTCTGGTCATCACGCGGTCTTGTGGCCAAGCAATCGCTGAGGTCTATAGCGCGCAGTCTTCACCGAGCGCCCTCAACCATCAGTCGTAAGCAGCGACGGCCGCAAGCCCAATCGCAAAGCCCTCCAATCGCAGCAGGGGATTAACTGGTACATGGGGGGAAGTTTCGGGTTTGTGGTTTCGGTTTGCACTGGATCAGTTCTCTTTTAGTTTGGCGCAGAAATGTGCGCAGCGTGAAACCCAGGAAACACACAATTTGTCTTCCGTCCTTCGCTTCAGCTGCGCATGCATGTTCTGGTCTATGGAAGGTTTGTAGAAAGGCTGGCGCAGTCCACGTCTGTCTTGCGAGAACCAAACATATCCGCCAACAGGTTTCGGCCTGGGTTGATAACAAATCCGGTGTCCGCCGAAAGGCCTTTCGCAAGAAACAAGTCCGCCCCCTGATCCGTGGCATCGGATGAAGCGCGCACCATGTCGCTGATCAGATCCCGCCCTGCCAGCAGTTCGCGCATCACATTGGGGTTCGTGATGACAATTCGGATCGATCCCGTTCGACCCACATCGATATGTTCACCAGTAAAGTCACCTGCCACAAAACGGACAGGCATCGTGCGACAAGCACTGTTGATGCGAAACGAGGCGGTGCCTTTGCCGACAATCCCGCGCAGCATCAAAAGATTCCCTTCCTTTGGGTGCGGAATATTGATGACGGCGATGTCGCTTTCCGGCTTGGTGATCGCTTCGGCGTTTGCAACATCGGTTGTTGCGACGGAGATCAAAATCAGGCTGACCGCCAATCCAATGGCCGCCAGATAACCTTTTGGCGTTCTGAGTTTCATGACAATTCCTTTCATGGTTGCTGTCCCAAGCTTGTGGGTTGTGCAAACAAGAAAGTTGAAAGGTGCGAAACCCGCGCCCGGATCTACGTTTCCGAACGTTTGAAATCGCGATTGCGAACGTATTTGTCGCCGCTCCCCTGGCGTTTATAGGCAGAAGGAGTTTGGCCGGTCAGGTGACGAAACTCCGTGTTGAAGCTGGACTTGCTTTGGAATCCGGCCTCTAACATGATGTCTGTCACGAGCAGATCAGTGGTTGTTAGCAGCATTGCTGCATGGCGCACGCGAAAGCCGTTGATATAGCGAGAAATATTCTCTCCGTGAACGCGATTGACCGCTTTTGATACGCTTCGTGCGGGGCAGTGAAGCCGCCGACCCAACCGCGCGAGCGTCAGATCCGGGTCCTTGAAGATATGCTGTTCTGCCATTAGCTGATCTAGCTTGCGCAACAGGTCCTGATCTTCTTCCAGAAGAGGCTCTGCCGCGGGAGCGCCTGAAGCGTGCCGCGTCTGGCCCCCAAGGACAATTGGCACACCGACAAGCGCACAGAGCAAGACGGCCGTAACAATCACACCTGATATGCCTGTCAGCAGCTGGATGACCCCTGCATTGCCTGCAGAAAGCACCGCAACAAAGATCATATCAGCCGCAACGATCAGGGCGATGAAGAGGAGTGCAAAGAGCAACGCAAGCCTGGTCATGCGAAATTTGTTGGGGGCGACCTGAACAAATGCTTCCGGCGGCTGGCGCAACATTCTCGCCAGCAAAATGGCACAGATGGCATTGGTGCCGATCACGACCAAATCAGCGGACCAGGCCGTTGGTAGAAAAAGCGCAAGTTGCCCAATCACAATACCAATGGCGGCCATCAGAAGCCTCTCTCGGGTTGGGAACCCGGTCGTTGACGCAAGTGATTGAAAACCAAGCCATAGCGTGGGAGCTATCAGTATCGCAATATGAGGCTGTATCCGGCTCAGCCCATCAATCCCATATTCCGATCTCAATCCCACAAAGATGGTGACCACTGCAACAAGGCCAAGTGCAAGGCTAAAAAGTACGCGCGCAGCAACGGGCAGCGGCGGTCTGCTGACAACTGCTACTGCGACGAAAACCGCGAGAATCGAAATGAGCCAAGAAGTGGGAACCGTGCTCACGGTGGTATTCCTCAAATCAGGTTCTCAAGTGCAATGGCTTAGATGCCCAAAGCATTTCAGGCGCTGTTTATCCGAGCTGTTTGACACGCAAGACTACAATGTCATCGAATTTAACACCACATGCATTGGAGCTTGCTAGTAGTCTCCGGTACAAGATCGCGTTTTAGAACTTTGTTCAGGTCAAACGGCGGCATAGGGCATTCGTGATGTTTCGTGGATGCTGCAAGCGGCTCACTCTCAATGGAGTGAAAGACCTCTGACCATCGGTAGCAGACATCGCTCCACCGGCCACGGACAACGGCTTTGTCCCACAACTAGGAAGTAGTTCCCGTTCAAACCAACGACCGGTTCCAGCTCAAGCGGTCAGTGGCGCTCCAAAGCAGACGTTGTCGCGGAGCCGACCGGTATTGAGAGTCCGGTTTCAATCGCTTTGTGGACATCCGACAAAAATGCTCAGATGACCGCATCGAGCCCATACTTGCCGTTACCCCGGTAAGCCGAATCCGACGCGATGGGCAGAAAGCAGCCGTCCGCCGCGTGCTGCACCGATGTCAGCTTCTGTGATTTCGGCTTGTTGTCTTTTGGGTGCTACGGATATTCCCAGTGGCGATTTCGACACGTGTGAACGCGATTTGGGCACTCGAACGCATAGGCTCTTCAATTGCATTAGGCCGCGAACAGCCCAAAGCGGGCTGTCAAAGAACTTGATGCCCAGGCCTTATGTCAACGCTGCAAGAGCCCGCTCGACAGTCCAGAAGGCGCCCACCAAAGCGATGACAAAACTCGCCGGTACCACGATGAGCGATCTGTACCACGGTTCCTTGCGCCAAAGTCCAACAGCCAGAAAGGCTGCCGCTATGACAACCAACTGGCCAATTTCAACGCCTACATTGAAGCCAATTAGCCGGGTCAACCAATGGCCGCCTGATGGGCTAATCTCCTCTAGAACTGACGCAAAACCGAACCCATGGAGCAGACCAAAGAAGAAAATTAGAGTGAAGCGGGCACCGCCTGGTTTGTTGCGCAATATGTTTTCAACAGCGGCATATACAATGGACAAGGCAATTAAAGGTTCAAAGAACCCTGTTGGCAAATCAACAAAGCCTAGCCAGCCGAGGGTCAGTGTCACCGAATGCGCGACGGTAAAAGCCGTGACCTGCCAGATCAGGTCGCGGACCGTTTGCGCAAATAGGAACAGGCAGAGTACGAACAAGATGTGATCCAGCCCGTAAGGGACGATGTGAATGATCCCCTGCCATGTGAAATACAAGAAGTCGGCCACTGCTGAGCTCAGTGTTGTTTCTTGGGACCCAATAAGGTTCAGTGTCTGGCTGGTTCGTCCAGCCTGCAGCAGCGTGACACTTGGGACCGACACTTCAAGCCGCATATCCCCAAGTAAAGGCGACATTTTGATACTTACTGTGCTGGCACCTTGCGGAGCGTCGCCATAACCGACGAAAACCAAGCGGTATTCAGTGCTGTCCGGTGGTCTGTCGAGAACAGCACGGATATCGCGCGGAGATGGAAAGGACAATGCCCGCAATTCGGCCGTATTGCCGTCGAACCGTATGAGCGTCTCTTCGGAGACTTCTGCACGTATTTCTGACAGCGTGGTTTCGATTGTGCCGAGATCCAGCCCGCGCACCTGCTCAACAAGAAATCGATCTGATCCGTTCAAGTCTAAGTGGCGCTCGAAAGCCTCGATCAAGTCGGCGCTTACGGCAATCTGATAGCTGTCGCCTTCAATGGACAACTGTGCATCGCCCAACTCGAACTTATGTGCGAGAGCGGACTGCGCAAAGAGCACAAGCAAAAACGCAAAAGCCAGTCGGGTGAGTAATAACCCGACCAGCCTTATCAAGCGATGGGAAGTCATGTCTCGCTTTTCTTGTCGACTACCCCCAAACCTGCTCGAAGATGCGCGTGAAGTTGCCTCCCATTACTTTCTTGACGTCCTCGTCAGAGTACCCGCGCAACCACATTTCATCGATAATGGCCGCATAGATTTTCGCGGCTTCCCCGATGCCAGTTGTGGCCAATTTGTTTACCGCTGCACTGAGTCCGCCGTCGTCGAATTGTTCTGGATTTGACTTCCCAAACTCATAAATCTTAGACCAGTCAAAACCGTCGTCGGAGCTGAGTCCAACGTTGTCGATGCTTGTCAAATCCCGCATGTAGTCAATTCGGTCGACTACGTCCTGAGGACGAGTGAGCTCTGTCTGCGGGCTGATCATTATGAAAGGCAACATACAAAGGCTAACCACACCTCCGGTATCTGCAACCGCTTGAATCCGCTCATCGGAACTTGTCCGCAGGCGGATTTCTCCCTCAGGATAGCCAGAGTAGAGAGCGTGCACGGAAGAGTGCGTTTCGATTACAGGTAAGTCGGGACGCATTTGTTTTGCATATTCGATGGTACTAAGTGCGGTGGGTTCGCTGGCATGTGACGTGTCGACGAGCACTCCATGCCTTTGCATCGCGTCGACGACTGTCTTGCCATAGGCCGAGATTGGCCCTGGGTTCAGGACAAAATTCCCATCACCCGCACGCTGACGCTCGTTGTAGGCCAAGCCCATTGTGCCAAGTCCCATCGACTTTGCCACGGGCATGTAGATGTCCGGCTGGTTGTTGAGAATCTCCGCTGATTGCGAGTTCCAGAAGAAGCCATATTTTCCTTCTTCATGGGCCCGCCGGATATCACCTGCCTTACGCACCACCATAAACCGATCGTCCGCATCGATTTTGCGGAGGTTGTAGCTGGTTTCACGAGCGAATGTGTCGAAGTCGTTGATGCCTTGCGCGGTTGTAACACCCGTCGCCGTGATACCCGCTTCGAGGGCTCTGGTGTAATACTCGTCCCACATCTCGGGTCGTGTGGCGGTTTGCTCAAAGTTCGCGTTCAGCGAGTCTATGGCAACAATATCCTTTAGGAATTGAGCCGCCTTGTCGCTGGACTCCCAAACCGGGCTGTATTCGCTGGCCCATGTCATTTTTCCGCAGGTAGCTGACAGGGCAGCCGCGGCACCTGCTGTTTTAAGAAATGCGCGTCTGTTTTGCATGGTGAAGCTCTCCCTTTTAGATTATCTAGTATTGTTCATTCGAATTTACTTTGACCCGAAGCCCACAATTCACGGTTCCTCTCTATGGCCAATACTACTCGGCCGGTGTCGAAAACTCCGGCACCCGTTTCAGCGCCTCGACCATGTCTGCGCTCGTCATCAACTCGATGAAGGTGTAGTTTTTTAGGACGCCCTGGCTTAGGCGGGCTGCGTACATTGCCTGCACCATGGCAGGATCATCTGGCAGCCGCACGGTAACGTAGTTTCGACCGTCGGCCATGCCCCAGAAGTAGCTAATCATCTCGCCACCCATTGCTTCGAGCGCGGCCCCCATGCCCTTTCCCCGGTCGGTGGGATTCTCGATCATGATCTGCCAGGCTTCAGGAGACGGTTCTCCGATTCCCAGGTAGTATCGGCTGCGAGTTTCTTCGGCGCTCACGGCGGTCGTGAAAATCAACGCATATGCAAGTGCGGACAAGAGTAGTCGTTTCATTGGCTCATTCTTTTTTTTGGGCTACAGGGGTGCGCGGGATGCCGAGGTACATTCACCCCGCGCGACACTCAATCGAGTGTATTTTTGTAGATCACGCCGTCTTTCATGATCAGATCGAAATTGTTCTCGTAATCCGTCATGATCAGGGCATCCTCGACCGGGTTGCCATCGATCAGTAGAATGTCGGCATACGCACCTTCTGCAATCACACCGAGCGGGCCTTCGGGATAGGGGTTGAGTTTACCTGACAGGGCCAACAATTCACCGGCTTTTGAAGTTGCTTGCATTAGAACTTCGTAGGATGACCATTGTTCGAGACGGTACTTGAACTCATCGTTCTGTTTGGTGAGAGCCACAGGATCCCCAATAATGTCGGTTGAAAAGGCGACTTTTTCGATCCCGAATTCTTTCAGCAACCGCATCTGGTTTCTCGCTCCGCCCTGAACCTCAAGGAACTTGGGCGCTGCCAACGGGCCAAGCGCCTTGGAGACTGTTTCGGCATCCAGCCCCAGAAGCGAGAAGAATGGCACAACCCAAACATCTGCGTCCTTGATCGCCTGCGCCGACACCTCGGTCATCAATTGTGCATGATCGATGCTCTGCACACCTGCCTCGATGGACCGCAGAATGCTCTCGTCGTTGTAGACGTGCACCAGAACGTAGGTATCCCAATCTGCCGCAGCTTTGACAGCAGCTTCCAGTTCTTCCGGTAAGAATTGAACCGTATGTAATGGGTCTACGCTGGAAGACACACCTCCGCCAGCCATGACCTTAATTTGCGATGCGCCCAGACGCAGTGCTTCCCGCGTCGCGCGCAGAACTTCTGGAACACCGTCGGCAAGAAACTCAACGTGCTGATTAAAAAACGACGGCGACGCCCCTTCGAAGTTTGGGTGCGGTTCTGTGTAGTGCCGATGTTCACCATGCCCGGACGTCTGTGAGATCACTGGCCCGGACGGGTAAATACGGGGGCCAATTGCTTTACCCCGGTCGATGGCTTTTTGAAGCCCCATCGCCGGCCCACCCGCATCACGGACGGAAGTAAAGCCGCGCAACAGCATCTTTTCTGCTTCGATCGTGGAAACGGCCCCCCAGTACATCCAATCAAAATTGTCCCTGAGATCCGCAACCGGCTCCGTGATCGCCATGTGCACATGCGCATCAATCAACCCCGGCATCAATGTGCGACCACCTCCATCCACAACCGTCGCGCCCGGCGCGTCGATTGCCTCGGTGGACACTTCTTTGATCAAGTTGCCTTCAACCAGAACGCTGGCGTTCTCGATCCGCGCCTCATTTACTCCGTCAAAGACATGGACGTTGGTGAACAGGGTTTGCGGTAGGGTATCCTGTGCAAATGCGGCAGTGGCCGTGCAAAAAATCAGGCTCGCGACGGCAGCCGCCTTTGTCGAAATACTCATGTCCTTCTCTCCCTTAAAATTTAGTGCGCGGGGTGCCGAGGTAAGTTCACCCCACGCGACACTCAGTCGAGTGTGTTCTTGTAGATCACGCCATCTTTCATGATCAGATCGATGTTATTTGTGTAGTCGACCAGTAGTCCGGCATCTTCAACTGGATTACCTTCAACCAGAAGCACGTCTGCATAAGCACCGGCTTCGATCACGCCAAGCGGTCCGTCCTTGTAAGGATTTCGAGGACCTGACATGGCCACCAGTTTTGCAGTGTTTGATGTGGCCTGAACCAAGATCTCATGCGACGTGAACCACTGCTTTCTAAGTTCAAATTCGTCGTTCTGCCGGCCCAACGCTTCGGGCGAGCCGAAGACGTCCGTTCCGAAGGTGATCGTCACACCGCTTTCTTTTGCCAGACGCATGGACCTGTCGAGCCCTTCGACGACGGGGCGTGATTTCTCAACGGTTTCGGGTGGAAGTGAGGCCACGCTTTCGGGAGTCGGCGTGAAGGCGACGGCTTGAGGGTTGTAGATCACACCCGCGTCGCGCATCGCGATCATAGTATCTAGTTCCGAGATCAACGTCCCATGGTCGATACTGCGAACGCCCGCCTCCACAGCGCGCAAAACGGAGCGGTCCGTATAGGCATGCGCCAGAACGTAGGTGTTCCAGTCCTCGGCCGCATCGACGGCGGCCCTGATTTCATCGAGCGTGAATTGCGCCGTGTCTAGCGGATCAAAGGCGGAGGCGACCCCGCCGCCTACGCTGATCTTGATCTGTGTTGCCCCCCGGCGCAACGTTTCACGGGTGTAGGCGAGAACTTCGCTCCGACCATCCGCCATGAAACCAAACTCACTTTCAAAGGCATTGCGGCTGCTTCTGTCACGCGTATGGCTTTCGTTGAACGAGCGGAAATCCGTGTGGCCGGAAGTCTGACTGATGAAGTGACCGCTGGGATAGATCCGCGGGCCCGGCAGAATACCCTCGTCAATTGCTCTGGCGATGCCGTAGGCTGGACCCCCTGTATCTCGCAGCGTGGTGAAACCGCGCAGGAGCATTTTCTCCGCCTCGCGGCCCACGACAGCACTGAGATATCCCCAGTGCCAGCCGTTCACCGCCTGATTAGGGGCCGCTGGCATCATGATATGGTTGTGGCCATCGATCAGTCCGGGCATCAGTGTGCGCCCACCGCCGTCGATGATTTGCGCATTGGCGACGGCATGCGGCTCAGTCGAGACCTCCGCGATCAGGTTGTCGACGACCAATACGTTAGCATTTTCGATCCGCTCTTCATTGACGCCGTCAAAGACGTGGACGTTGGTGAAAAGGATCGGAAAGCCCTTTTCTTGTGCGGCGCTTGGCGACGCTGTCAGTCCCGCAATGACAAGCGCCGAGGTGACCGCCAATGATCTGAGCAGTGCGGATGGGTGAAATTGCAAACTCATCAATGCATGTCCCTGATTTGTAAATTCTGAACTTGGATGTAGGTTAGCAAGAAGTAGAGAATTTGCGTGTTGTCTTCTCTGGACAATTTCAAATTTCTCAGTCCAGTAGGGATAACTCATTGAACCAATCCAAGACCGCATTAATGACGCTTCCCACAATGCAGTCGAAGTTCTTGGCCGAGGTTTCTGACCGAGCCTGCAAGTTGGGTGCGGACCGCAATCAGATATTGAAGGGGTGTTTACTGCGACCCGAAGTGCTCGATGAACCCAGCCAACCCATTCCTAGCGCCTGCGTTTATCTGGCATCGACACAAGCCGCTGTTTTGTCTGGCAACCCTTACCTTTGCGCAGAAATCGCATGCGAGTATGAATGGAGCGCCGGCTTCGTACCTCCAGTCACAATGAGCGAAAAACCGAGTTTGGGTGATCTGCTGGTCGCTTGGTTGCATTTTGTGGAAACTGTTCAGTTCTCTATGCACTACCAACTGAGTGTTGAAGCAGACCGCGCTTGTTTAGTCGGCAGGCGCTTTCTCAAGGCGTCGCAACCACCCGGACAAGCTGACGCATGGGACGTGGTTTCTTGGTCTGAAATGTTGAAGGCGAGATTAGGAACATTGTGGGATCAAAACGAAATTGAGATTTATGTCTTTGATCCTGGCGCAATTCCATCCGAATTGGTACCGCCGTCCAATGTGAAAAAAGGTGACGCTTGGGGTCTAAGCATGACACTCCCGTCCGCTTGGCTCATGCAACAATCCCCACTTCAGAGAAACACCGCACCGGAAAATGCGATCACGCGGCAACAGCCGCTGGACTTGGTCGCCTTGTTTCGTGTGTTCGATTATTCAGAATGGCCCGGTTTGGATGGGTTGGCTGCCTTTGTGGGAGCGCATCCAAAAGCACTGCAGAGAGAACTTGGCGGTCATGGAACGAACGGTGCGGAACTCATTGACCGCGCGAAGATGCATCTCGCTGATCTATGGCTTGGAGAAGATACGCGCTACATCACACAAATCGGACGTGACCTAGGGTACAAGAATCCCAGCGCATTCACCCGCGCTTGCCATCGTTGGTTTGAAGCCTCTCCAGACAGATTGAGACGGCGATACACTTAAGACTAAAGCGACTGGTATCTAACGTTTCCAAGAGACTATTTGGGCCCGGAGCCCCAATTCCTGCAATTTGCGCCAACGTCAGCTTGGGGCCGAAATCGGAACTCGCCACACTTCGGCTGAACGGCGGTTTTGTCCGCAAGTCTGCCGTTCAGAAGATCTCAGCGAACGTCCGCTGCCGTTCAACGCAGAACTTCAGGCGAAACTTCTCGAAATGACCACCAGCAATGACCGCCATCCGTTTCAGAGCCGTCATCTGACGAAAAGACTCAGATGACCGTATCGAGCCCAAAGCGGAAACGAATATAACTCGCTCAGTGGCCCCACAAGCCGAACGCAAAGCTGAGTTCGGGTGTGCTAGTCCTAGCGATTTTCCATAAGAAAAGTTAAGGATCAGGTAGAGGTGGAATGGTGCGTAGATACATCACGATAGCCTCAAGGTCTTCGGGCGCCATTGTCGCATAGTAGGCGTAACCCATCGGCGGTTGCATTTGTGTCCCGTCTGGGCGTTCACCCGAAACGATCATGGTTTTCAGCTCTTCTTCCGTATATCCGACCAACCCATCTTCGTGGCTCGTGATATTGGGAGCGACGGATACCCCCCACGGTCCATGGAACTCGAACCCACCTGCGCCAAGATGAGTTTCGAACATAGGACCCTTGGGGCCGAATGTCGTATGGCATTCCGTGCAATGCGCGACTGGCCCTGCGAGATATGCGCCATATTCGACAGTTGCGCCTTGCGGTGGCGATGAAACGGTATCAATCGGCGGACCGTAGTCCGGAGGAAGTGGAAAGCCATACGTTGAACTGGGCGTCTCATTGCCACTCGCAGGCATTGTTCTGAGAAACATAACCATCGACATGACGTCGTCGTCACTCAGACCGCGATATAAGCCGATCGGCATAGGCGGCCCTATGACCGTACCATCTGGACGAATACCTTCGCGTATCGCTCGGGCAAGCTCTTCGTCACTCCAATCCGCAACCCGGCTACCGGGTGTTATGTTGACAGCCCAGGCCTCCATCAAGTCGTTCTTTTCAACCATCATACCGCCCAACTCGTTGGACATATCAGGCCCATTTGGTCCTTGAGGTGTATGGCAGTTTCCGCACGCCGCAGGACCACGGACGAGGTATTCACCACGTTCCAAACTCGGTTCGGCCATCGCCGCAAACGGAAAAGAAATAGCTGAAATAGCTATGATTAGTTTATGCATGTTTTGTCCCCCCAACGTTGGGTGTGAACCGGTCAACTATAAAATACTCGTTTAAAGTCCCAACAATTTGAGATCATACATTACTTTGAGAAAATCCAAAAAAACTTTGCCGCTCCACGTTCGCTTCATTAACGAAACTTCCGTTTGATCTGCAGGCAAAAAGTGATTTGTAGAGTTCTTCCCAACCTCCTCAAGCCGATTGCATGGGCGAGCGTTCACCCATGAAGAATGCTATCAGGAGGTTGGATTTAGGTAAGCCTAATTTGTGGGGGCTGGTCCTAGTCCCGCATTGGCGACAACCAAACCAAGTTCTTCGTCTGAAACCGATCCAGAGTACTTGTCCCGCGGAGGCATAGGTCTGGTTTTCCAATGTGGTTCAAACGTGAAGCTGGACATATTTCGACCGTCCACCAAGGCACCGTTCCCAGCGCCCAGTGCGTAATCATAATAAAGTTTGAGAATCTCTTCTTCCGTCACCTGTTCAGTCGCTGCATGTTTCAAACAGGCAGCCCTCCATTTTTTGACACGGGCATATTCGTCGCCAATCGGCAATTCGAAATCCTCATAGTAGTCAAGAAACCAAAAACGCTTGAATACCGGCGTAAAAACCGCCTCTGCTAATCCGAAATCATCAAACAAGAATACGCCGTCCGGATTGTGGGCAAGCAGGAAGTCGTTTAGATCGCGGTACAGTGCAAGCAGCTTTTCGTTGTGCACATCTTTCTGCCCTTGGTCTTGGTTCATGACATAGACATAGCCTGCCATTGTGAATGGACCCTCCTTGGCAATCAACATAGACTCCACTGCGTGTTCGCCAGGGTTAGAGCGCCGCAGTTTTGGCCCCTCAAGTACTTCGTCAAGGTAACGAAGAATAACCAGACTTTCCTTTACAATCTGACCTTCCACGGTTTCGAGAACTGGAAGCGCCGTTGTTCCTCGTGTTTTCCTTAGAAGCTCTGGGTCGCGAGGCTTCGTGATGTCCACGACGCGGAATTCAACTGCATCTTGCAGACCTCGAAGTGCCAACAGAATCTCAAGGCGCTGAGAAAAGGGGCATACAGGGATATGATAGACGGTATGCTTTGCCATATTGCTTAATCCAGTGGAGAGCCGATGAAAGTCATATCGTGTTGCTGCTACATTAGTCTAAGGATTGGTTGCCACAAGGGAAAAGTCTGCAATGTCTTCAAAGTGGAAATCTTACACGATTTGGAAAATGACCGCATCGAGCCTCGAGCGGGCTTCTTTACGTCTCATTAGTCCGGCAATCCTGCGGCTTTCAGGCCCGCCACAATCTTTAGTCTGTGCTCTTCCTTTGCGTAGGGCAATTGGGAATTCAGTGTGGATACCGTAGCTACAGGGATCAATTTGAGAAGCCTCGAACCGGCTTCCTCTGCTTCTTGTAATTTGCCCTGCGCCGTTTTCACCGCCGACAAAAATATATAGTTCATAGGAAACTGAGGCGCGTTTCGTATTGCTGCCTGCAAGTATTCGATAGCTTCTTCATAGCGGTCAAGCTGCAACATTAAGTGACCATAATTCAGAAGGTAAATGGGCGGAGTATGTGGTTCTAGCCGCATAGCCCGGTCCATTGGCGCAATTGCCAACTCCGGTGTTCCCGCGTAGATAAGTGAAGAAGCCTGCCACAGATGTCCATCAGAGGAATTAGGGTCCAGTGATAAGGCTGTTTCATGCTCAGAAAGAGCTCTTTTGAACCCATCGCCCCACATATGCATCCAACCCAGAAACGCGTGAGCGGCAGCAAGGTTAGGGTCTATCTTGGCGGCACGTTCGGCCTCAGCCAATGCTTCGTCGAACGCGTTGTGGTGGCTGTTCCACTTGAAGAACCAAGCATGGAATTTTAAGTAGCTTCTAACTGCCATAGCATAGGCGAAGTTTGGGTCAGCTTCTAACGCTTTGGTGAATATTACCTGCGCTTCGGCGTTGGCTTGCGGACCCGGTTCACGATAGCGCAGTCGGCCTTTAAGAAACCAGTCACGCGCTTCAGTATTCTCTGTGTATTTACTGCCAAGACGATTTTCCTCACCTTCCCGCAACTGTATAGACAGCGCGTCGACAACTTCTCTTGTAATCTCGTCTTGCAGGTCAAAAACGTCTTCCAGCGTTCCGTCTCTGCGATTGGCCCAGACGTGACTTCCATTCGCGGTTTCAATTAGCTGAGCGTTCATGCGAACCCGGTTGCCTGCCTTGCGGATACTGCCCTCAAGAACATAGTGCACCCCCAACTCCTTGCCGACGCGTCGCAGATCTACTGCCTTGCCTTTGTAAACAAAGGAAGAGTTGCGACCGATGACTAACAAGCCAGACAATTTTGAGAGGTCGGTGATCAAGTCCTCTGTCATGCCGTCTGCGAAGTACTCTTGCTCTGCATCACCTGACATATTGTCGAACGGCAAAACCGCTATAGACGGAATTTCTGGCAAACTCGGGGTTGAAATCAACCCTGAAGCTGGGGTGGACTTTTTAGTATTTGCGTCATCATTTGCCGAGTTCGTCCATTTCCAGATGCGGATTGGCTCTACAATGTTTTTTACCTGCTGAGCTCCCGCGTCTTGAAAAGGCACATCCAAGCGGTGCTTGATCTGTTCATGGACCGAGGCCGAAATGCAAATTCCGCCAGGATCGGACAGCGTCTCCAATCTTGAAGCCACATTTACCCCATCGCCATGAATGTCGTCACCTTCCACCACAACGTCGCCGATATTTATGCCGACACGAAAAGTAATCTCGTGATCGCCTGGTGCTTCTCCGTTGCGTGAATGGATAGATTTTTGAATATCATAGGCGCATGAAACTGCGTCGACGGCGCTGGCGAACTCCGTCAATACTCCGTCTCCCATCCATTTGACTACTCGACCTTCGTGTTTTGCAACGGAGGGCTCTACAACATTTTCCCGAAGTTCACGCAATTTAAGCAATGTTCGTTCTTCATTGGTGCGGACAAGGCGCGAGTAACCAACGACATCTGCCGCAAGTATTGCGGCCAGTCTTCGTTTCATAAACACACCCTCCTAAAGTTGGGAGACTAAACTCACGCAAAACTGAAATCCAGTTTTGAATTACATCTAGCGCTCAACAAGACTGGGGTGGTGAAAGGGGCACGTAAGCTGGTTTCACGGTGGCTGCTTTGTCCGCATTGCGGTCGCTCGCAATATTTGGGCGCACGTCTGCACCGAGCCCAAACTACTTGATGCTGCGCGTCGCAGCAATGTCAGCTTTCAGGTTGCTCTCGTATTATCTACATTGCGGGGCGAGGCGATCGCGGTGAGCTACTTTTAGCTCAATCGACCATAAAAGGTCATTCGGGCGGCTTCAGAAAGTTCGACACCGGGTTCGGCATTATAAGCAAGCACTGCGAGAATGCGCGTTAGATCGCCTTCATTCGGTGCCACCCGGTGAATCGAGTTGCGGCCCCGGAAGAAGACCAGTGTACCGGCATCGGCCTCGACAATTTCCACTGGCGCCTTTCCGTCCAAAATTTCATTAACTTTCTCAAATCCCATTTCGCCTAAATCTGCATCGCGAACGGCGTTAACGTATTCGAACTGCCCACCCTTTTCAGGCGCTTGCACCATCAAGGTGATGGCAAAGGACGAGTTGTCAAAATGCCAGCCAAGCTCCTCGCCCTTTTCAGCAAAATGCAGGTTGATGGAAGATAGTGGGTCTGCGTATTGGTGCATCGCGTCTTCGCCAAGGACATCGCACAAGAAGCTCCGGAAAACCGGGGCGTCGTAGAGTTGGCGCAATGGTGAACCCTGCGGCATCAAATCATCGGTAATGCATCCTTTGGATGAGGTGACGAGGCGATTGCGTGCATGGTCGTCAGCAAACCTTTCGTCTTTTGGGGTCAGGTAGACGTTGTGTTGCTTTGTTGACTTAAAGACCTTGTCTTTGTTGGCGATGCCCTCGTCACGGATTGTATCAATCGCTCCCTTTTGAACAAATCCCGGCATCACGAAGACACCCGTTTCGTTAAACTCGTTCTTACAAGCTGCGCGGAAATCCGCATTGCCGATCGGAAAGGCTTTTAAGTCGATAATGTCTTTCAGCTCCATTGGTCTCTCCTGCCGTCAAGTTGCGTTGTTGACGTGATACAGAGGCACAAAGAACAAATAAAATTGTTTTTTGTTGCCTTTAAAGTGGAAAAAGTTATCCAAGTGTCATGGTCGAAATAACACTCAAACAATGCCGCTACTTCCGAGCAGTGGCGCAGACTGGTGGGATCGCATCAGCAGCGCAGCTCGTTAGCATCTCGCAGCCCGCCGTTGCCCAAGCTATCGCCAAACTGGAAACTCAAACGGGACTTGTGTTGTTTCGACGCTTGCACGCGCGCGGAATGGAGCTGACGGCACAAGGTGTCGAGTTCCTTCGATATGCTGAACAAATGCTGGTTTACGCCGAAAAAATGGACGTCGCAGTGGCAGATATTGCTGCTCACAGAATGGGAACATTACGCCTAGGCTGCTTTCAGTCGATTGCGCCGTTCTACCTGTCGCACATCCTCAGCGTCTTCCCGAGACACATGCCTGGTGTAGTTTTGGATGTCGACGAACTTCTGCAAGAAGACCTGATCGTAGCCCTGGGCCGAAACGAAATCGACCTAGCGATCCTTTATGATCTGGGCATTGATGACACCTTGTTCCGCATACGTCCTCTTGCAACGGCAGACCTCTATCTGATCGTCCCACCAAACCACAGGCTTTCAAAAAGGGCGTCCGTGTCAATTCGTGAGATCGACGGAGAGGAGTTCGTGCTTTTCGATGCGCCTCAAAGCCGGGACTATTTTCTTAGCATTTTTTCCGAGTTCGATATTGCACCGAAGATCACGTTTCGATCGTCGTCGATTGAATCGGTTCGCTGTAACGTGGCAAACGGGCTGGGTGTTTCGCTTCTCTCGATGAAACCTGCCGACAACAAAACCTACGACGGCGGTCGGGTTGTCCCGATCAAACTCTCCGATGCAATACCGCCGATGCGAATTGTCATCGCGTCACATATGGCAGCCCCAGAGAATCTGCTGGCTGACAGGTTTACCGGCATTTGTCGGAGCCTGTTCCAGGACCGGAAAATGCCATAGGACGTTGCGAGGCCGGAAGCTAAATAACGTGGAGAGCGGTCATTTATTGGACGCAGGGAAACGCCTGCTTTGTCCCGCATGGCAGACATTCATCGCAGATACAGCGAAGGTCCACTTTGAGCCGATATTGTTGAAAAACAACGTGTTGCTGGCGCAGAGAGAGGCGTACCGAACTGAGCGCGAGTGCCTTTCTTG
>NZ_JBXWQF010000016.1:0-103474 GCF_059612245.1 Ruegeria sp. CDSA079
GTTCCGGCGTAGCTCAGCGGTAGAGCAGTTGACTGTTAATCAATTGGTCGTAGGTTCGATCCCTACCGCCGGAGCCATTTCCTTCATACCGCGACGTTAGCCCGTCAGGGCATCCTCGAAGTCCGCGCGCAGATTGCGTTTCAACACCTTACCCGTAGCATTCAGCGGCAGCGCATCAACAAAAACCACTTTGTCCGGGATTTGCCATTTCGCAATCTTGCCGTCGAAAAACCTCAGCAATTCGCCTTCGCTTGGGTCTTCGCCTTCAGCCTTCACCGCGACCAGCAAGGGTCTTTCGCCCCATTTTGGGTGCGGTACGCCTACCACAGCCGCGGTTGCTAGTTTGGGGTGTGCCACAGCGATGTTTTCAAGCTCGACCGAACTGATCCATTCACCACCGGATTTTATAATGTCCTTGGATCGGTCACGGATAGTCATATAGCCATCCGGATCCAACGTGGCGACATCGCCCGTAGCGAACCAACCATCCTGCAAAAGCTGCTGATCCTGCAACATAAAATAGCTGTCCAGAACCCAATACCCCCGGACCATCAGATCGCCCTGAGCTTCGCCGTCATGCGGCAGGTCATTGCCATCATCATCGACGATTTTCAGCTCGACCCCAAAGGGTGGTCTGCCCTGGCTCAGGCGGATCGCGTGCTGTTCTTCCAGCGGCAGCTCAAGATGTTTGGCCAGAGGGTAGTTTGCCGTACCCAGCGGGCTCATCTCGCTCATGCCCCAGGCGTGTACCGTGTCGACGCCATAGGTTTCGCGGAAGGTTTCAATCATCGAAGGCGGACAGGCCGAGCCCCCGATCACTGTTCGATCCAGGCTTTTCAACTCAGTTCCGCATTTGGCTGCATGGGCCAGCAGACCTTGCCAAATGGTCGGCACACCCATGGCTAGGGTTACACCATATGTGTCGATCAGGTTGACCAGCGCCTCGCCGTGCAAATTTGGCCCCGGCAAGACCAGCCGCGAACCCGACATGGCGCAGGCATAGGGCGACCCCCAGGCGTTAACGTGGAACATTGGTACGACGGGCATCACAACATCCATCGCGGAAAAGCCGATCACATCCTTCGTGTTCGATGCAAAGCTGTGCAGCAGGGTCGATCTGTGGGAATACAATACGCCTTTCGGATTGCCCGTCGTGCCAGAGGTATAACACAGGCTTGAAGCTGTGTTTTCATCCAGATCAGGCCATGCGAACCCCGCATCTCCTGTTTCGATCAAATCATCATAAAACATCAGACCGGGAAACTGTGACGCCGCCTCTTCATTGCGCGGGCCCATGAGGACAAAATGTCGAACTTCGGTAAGCGCTTCGTGCAGCGCCGCAACTAACGGGATGAAAGTTGCATCAAAGAACAGCACCCGATCCTGAGCGTGGTTGATGATATATGTCAGCTGCTCGGGGAACAGGCGTGGATTGACCGTATGGCAAACAAAGCCCGCGCCAGAGGTCGCATAATAAACCTCCAGGTGCCGCCTGTTGTTCCACGCCAGGGTTCCGACCCTGTCCTGTGGCTCTAACCCCAGTTTGGTCAGCGCTGATCCCAGACGCCGGGCATTAACCGCAATCTCGGACCAGTTGGTCTTAGAAATCGTGCCATCTGTTTCGACCGAGATTATCCCGGTTTGGCCATGGTAGCTTTCTGCATGATCAATCAGTGACGAAATCAGCAGGGGCTGCGTCATCATCTGTCCCAGCATGGACATCCTCCCGTCATTGGCCGGGTCTTAAATGACCCCTGCCTTATCCATCTGACATTAACAGCTAGGGGTATGCCCCATTGCGTCAATCCAGTCGTTTCCTAGGATGGAACCCTGCCAAGCATTTAATTGTCTGACAATAAAAGAATGCTGCCCGCCAGTGCGGCAGGCCGCGTTTTTGGGGCGTTAATCCCGGTGTTTCAACGCATAGGCGACTAATGCAGCGGTGGATGCGTCCTTGCCGTCGGCACTCTCGGCACCATCCACAATGGGGCCAAGCGAAGTGGCCAGTTCCTTACCCAGTTCCACCCCCCATTGATCGAAGGAATTGATGTCCAACAGCACACCTTCTACAAACACCCGGTGCTCGTAGAGGGCAATGATCTGCCCCAGTACGAACGGTGTGAGTTTCGGATAGATCAGAGTGGTGGACGGGCGATTGCCGGGGAAAACCCGATGCATGGCCTGACGCTCCTGCTCAGCACCGGTCAGCCCCTTTGCCGCCATGCGGTCACGCGCTTCATCCAGTGACCGGCCGCGCATCAGGGCCTCGGATTGCGCCAGACAATTGGCCAAAAGCAGGCGGTGATGATGGGTCAACTCGGGTTCGTGGCCTTCAGCCGCAACCATGAATTCGCAAGGAATGACGTCCGTGCCCTGATGAATCAGTTGGTAAAAAGCGTGCTGACCGTTTGTGCCCGGCTCGCCCCAGACCACTGGACCTGACGGAACAGTCAGGGAAGAACCATCCATCGCGACCGATTTGCCGTTCGATTCCATCTCCAACTGCTGGAAATAGGCAGGCAGCCGCAACAGCCGCTGATCGTAAGGCAGCACGGCGCGGCTGGTATGACCCAGAACCTGACGATGCCAGATGCCAACCAGGGCCAGCATGACAGGCATGTTGTCCACCCAATCCGCCGAGCGGAAATGCAGATCCATCGCCTGCCCGCCACGAAGAAAGGCATCAAACGCGTTCGAGCCGACAGCGATCATGACCGGCAAGCCAACCGGCCCCCAGACCGAATAGCGCCCACCGACCCAATCAGCGAAACCGAACACATGCGCCTCGGGAATGCCAAACGCCTGCGTCTTGTCCAACGCGCTCGATACAGCGGCAAACTGCCGGGACGGATCGCCGCCACCTTCGGACATCCAAGCGCGCGCCGTACGTGCATTGGTCATCGTCTCAATGGTCGTGAAGGTTTTCGAGGCAACAATCACCAATGTCCGTGTCGGGTCCAACTGACGCAGAGTGTCGGCGATATGGGCGCCGTCCACGTTCGAAACATAGTGCAGGCGCGGCCCATCATGATACGGGGCCAACGCATGTGTGGCCATGACAGGGCCAAGATCCGATCCCCCGATGCCAATATTGACCACATCGGTAAAGCTGCCCCCTGCCCCGGCAATCGCGCCGCCGCGGACTTCTTCGGCAAAGACCCGCATCCGTTGCAACGTGTCCAGAACCTCGGGCATGACGTCCAAACCGTCCACGTCGACCGGCCCGCCATCAAGGTTGCGCAAGGCGGTGTGCAGCACCGCGCGTTCTTCGGTTTCGTTGATCTTTTCGCCTGCAAACATCGCATCGCGCCGCGCCGTAAGATTGGCATCTTCGCACAGTTGGATCAGCGCCGAACGCGTATTCTCGCCGATCTGCGTTTTGGAATAATCAAACAGCACATCCCCGGCCGAAGCCGAAAAAGCCTCGGCTCTGTTTGCGTCCGCCTCAAACAGATCCAGAATGCGGCGGTCTGTACCTGCCAATGCCTTCAAAGCGTCCAGTTGCATGAGCTTACTCCGACCAATGGACTGTCATACCGTTAAGCACCGCGGCGATTGGTGCGTCTTCCGGTGGCAGCGACATGGCTTTTTCCAACGCGTCGCGCTTTGCCTGACCGTGGATGATCAGGTGTTTCGACAGAGCGCCGTCCAAAACCGGCGCGGTCAGGGAAATGCGCGCCTCTGGCTGCACCTCGGTGCGCGCAACGGTAAGTGTAGGCGCGTTGCTGTCCAGCGCCTCGGCCAGCCCTTCCATCCCAGGAAACAACGAAGCCGTATGCATGTCGTCGCCCATCCCGAGAACCAGTACCGACAACGGCAACACCGGCGCAATCAGGGATTCGATTTCCGGCAACGCCGCCTCAGGTTGCGTACCGGGTACATAGAGCGGGATGTAATGCGCGGCAGAGGCCCGGTTGGTCAGCAGCCTTTCACGGATCAGACGCTCGTTCGACCGCTCATGATCGGCAGGTACACACCGTTCATCTGTTGCCAGAACACGCACACGGTCCCACTCAAGGTCAGCGGCGCAGAGGCTGTCAAACACTGGCCCTGGCGTTGTCCCACCGGGAACCGCCAGCGCAACGGTGTCGTTATGCAGCAATGTGGCTTCAAGCTCGCCCGCCAAGGCATTTGCCACGTCGATAGCAAGCATTTCACGGTCTGCGTATTCCAGAATATTCATGGCTTGATTCCTTGCCAACGGCGACCGTCTCGTTTCATCAGCAGCTCGGCGTCGCCCGGCCCTGTGCTGCCGCTGTCATAAGGTTTGGGCACGTCGCCACGTGCAAGCCACCCGGCGATGATCGGGTCGGTCCAGGCCCAGGCGGCCTCGACCTCGTCCCCGCGCATGAACAACGTCTGATTGCCCCGGATCACATCCATCACCAACCGTTCATAGGCATCCGGCGGATCCTGATTTTCGGGCCCCAAGGCCTCGGCAAAGCTCATGTCCAAGGGAACATCGACCAGACGCATCCCGCCCGGTCCCGGTTCTTTGATCGTTACTTTCAGCGTGATCCCTTCGTTGGGCTGCAAGCGGATCGACAACGCATTGGCGTGCCGCCCAGCTTCTTCCCCGAAGATCGAATGCGGCGCGTCCTTGAACATCACATTGATCACGGAAGACCGCGCCACCAAACGCTTGCCCGTGCGCAGATAGAATGGCGTTCCAGCCCACCGCCAGTTGCTGATATGGGCCTTCAACGCGACATAGCTTTCGGTTGTCGAACGTGGATTGCCGACGCAATCCCGATAGCCAGCTCCTTCTGGCCCTGCCGCGAACTGGCCCCGCACAATATGATGGGGCTCAACCGGGTCAAGAGCTCGGATCACCTTGAGTTTCTCGTCGCGCACTGCGTCGGGATCAAATTTGGCCGGAGGTTCCATCGCGATCAGACAGAGCAATTGCATCAGGTGATTCTGCACCATGTCCCGCATGGCGCCTGCGCGCTCATAATACTCTTCTCGCCCCGAAATCCCCACGGTTTCTGCAACCGTTATTTGAATGTGGTCGACATATTGGCTGTTCCACAGGGGCTCGAACAGCATGTTGCCAAACCGCACAGCCATAAGATTCTGCACGGTTTCCTTGCCCAGATAATGGTCGATCCGGTAAATCTGGCTTTCGTCGAAGTGCGCGGCCAGCGTGGCGTTCAGCGCCCGTGCACTGTCCAGATCATGCCCGAACGGTTTTTCCACCACGACACGGGTGTCGTCGGTTGCCAGATCATGCGCCCTCACCCGTTCGGCCAACGGGCCGAACAAACTTGGCCCGACCGAGAAGTAGAACGCCCTAACGCGGTTGGGCGACAGCTTTTCGCTAAGAACATCCCAGCCTTCTGCTGTCATTGCATCTAGCGGCACATAGTCAACCCGCAGCAAAAACCGGGTCAGAGCCCGGCTGTCCTGCGCTCGCCTCGGCGCGTGCTGGCGCAAAGATTCGGCCACCATCTCACGAAACTCTTCCGCAGTATGGTTCGCCCGGGCGGCTGCGATTATCTGCGCATCCTCATGCCATTGCCCGGCACAGAACCGACGAAACAGCGCAGGCAGGATTTTGCGCTGCGCCAGATCACCGGTGCCACCGAAAATGATCAGATCAAAAGGATCAACAGGGATGACGCGTGAAACCATAAGCTGTCCTTACCCCGCCCCCTCGGGCATGTCCAATGTTAGCGCAATCAAAACTGAAAACTCAAAGCTCATCAAAACTCTGTCAGAACCGCTGCGTCACCCTTACCAAATCTCCAACAACACGCTAGTTCAATACGACGACTTCAAAAAACCGGATGCGGTAATGAAAGACAACGCCCCTCAACTCGCCAATATCGGCAAGTTTCAAGACAAACTGGTTACGGCGGACGGGCAGACCCGCGCAACAGTTTCACTGACACAGCCAGATACGCTGTGGTTCAATACGGGTACGCTGTGCAACATCGAATGCGTGAACTGCTATATCGCAAGCAGTCCTACCAATGATGCTTTGGTCTATCTGACCGCAGTTGAAGTCCGCGATTATCTGGATCAGATCGAGCAGCGCAACTGGCCCGTGCGCGAGATCGGATTTACCGGCGGCGAACCCTTTATGAACCCCGAAATGATCGAGATGACTCGCGCCGCGTTGGAGCGTGGGTATGAGGTCCTGATCCTGACCAATGCGATGGCCCCGATGATGCGCCACAAGATGCGCGAAGGGTTGTTGGAGTTACAAATCAAGTACAACGACAAGCTGACCCTGCGCGTCTCTGTCGATCATTACCGCCCTGATCTGCACGACGAGGAACGCGGCAAGGGCAGTTTCGACAAAACCGTCACCGGGATGAAGTGGTTGCGCGATCACGGCTTCAACATGGCGATCGCAGGCAGGTCCGTCTGGGGGGACACGGATGCGGAAAGCCGCGCTGGCTATGCTGCGTTCTTCTCCAGGCATGGCTTTGACATCGACCCGAACAATCCAGCTCAGACCGTATTGTTCCCTGAGATGGACGAGACCGTGGAAGTGCCGGAAATTACCACGGCCTGCTGGGGAATTCTGGACAAGTCCCCTAATGCGGTGATGTGTGCCAGTTCGCGCATGGTGGTGAAACGCAAAGGCGCAGATCGCCCTACTGTCCTTGCCTGCACCCTGCTGCCTTATGAACCCGAATTTGAGATGGGTCATAGCCTGGCCGAAGCCGAGGCGGATGTTCACCTCAACCACCCCCATTGCGCCAAATTCTGCGTTCTGGGCGGTGCAAGCTGCTCTGGCTGATCAGTTCAGTTCGGGCGATTTCCAAAACTTGGTGCCCGATGCACCTGCCGACACGCGCCAACCTTTTTTGCTGAGCACAAAGAAAGAGCGTCCATCGGTAAAGCGCACCGTTTCGCCCGATTGGTCTTCTCCATACATGGCACCGGTTTCTGCCGTTGCGTCGTAGCCATGGGTTATGAAGCTTTCCAAATCTGACGGGGTTTCGAACAGGATCACGAACTTGGTCTCAAAGCCACCAATACCAATGGCTGCGCCGACGCCACCTGTGCCCATGTTCATATAGGTGTGCTGCCCGGTGTCTTTTGAAATGGCCACACCGCGCCCATATCCCGCCGATACCGGAAACACCGAAATCTTGCGCGAGTCGAAGGCCGCGTAGCCTGCGCTCACATCATACAGGGATTTTGCTTCGGGGTTTTCGGCAAGCAACTGATCCAGGATGTCACCTGCCATCACGTCCAGTTTGGCGCGCGTTTCTTCAGGAGTGGCCTCGTTGGACAGCAACTCCGAGGTGGAGTCGATGGTCTGATCGACTGCTGTGGCACCTTTATCGATTGTGTCGCCGACACTTTCCGCACCGCGACCGATCGCATTTGCGGTGTTTTCGACACCTTTCTTTACTTTGTCGAGAACGCCTTCGGCGAAAGCAGGGCCACTCAGGCAAAGCGCTGCGGTAAGGAAAAGGACTCTTGGCATGACATGTTTCCGCGTAAGACTGACCAATCGGATGCCACCTTACCCGACTTGTCGCAATTGAGAACGCGCTTTTCGAATACTTGACTGACTTTGCACTTTGCTCAGTTCACGCGAAACTCGCCCACCATGTTGCGCCACTCACCCGGGGCGATCATCTTGCGGTGGGTGAATTTGACGGAATGCAGCGGCCCTTCGATTTCTCGCTGCCAGAAATCGATGAATTCGAACAGTTTGGGATGGTCAGGCGCAAGGTCGTATTCCTGCCAGATGAACGTGTTCAATACGTGGATATAGTCGGGCATATGGTAGAAGAATTCCGCCGTTGTCAGACCATAGCCTTTAAGCATCATTTCCGTTTCGCTTTGCGCCATGCAGACCTCCAATCTTGTTGCAAGGTCTACTCAGGGTACCACGAAAACTTTCTAATACTTGGATAACAATATGTTACCGGCACGTTACCGTGGTTTTTCGTGCCAAAAGCGCTGCTTGCTTGCACCTTATGTGCTGGGTCTGATAAGGTGCATCCACAAGATATAGACCCAGCACAAGAAACGGGCAGTTTACGTGAGCGATACGCCAGAAATTCCTGAAAACATGGACGAAACCCCGCCCGAGCGCCCGGTGTATGACGGCCCGACGGTCTCCATCGAATCCGAAATGCGTACGTCCTACCTGGATTACGCCATGTCGGTCATCGTCAGCCGTGCGATCCCAGATTTGCGTGACGGTCTGAAGCCGGTGCATCGGCGGATTCTGTATGCGATGCACGAAACCGGAAATACCCACGACAAATCTTACCGCAAATCGGCCCGTCCGGTGGGCGACGTGATGGGTAAGTACCACCCGCATGGCGACAGCGCGATCTATGACGCGCTGGTGCGCATGGCGCAGGATTTCTCGATGTCGCTGCCGCTGCTGGACGGTCAGGGCAACTTTGGTTCGATGGATGGCGATAACCCGGCGGCCATGCGTTACACCGAAGTGCGGATGGACAAGCCCGCAAGCGCCCTGCTGGCTGACATCGAAAAAGAAACAGTCGATTTTCAGGACAACTACGATGGCAAGGACCGGGAACCGACCGTCCTGCCCGCCCGTTTCCCAAACATGCTCGTCAACGGTGCCGGTGGTATCGCCGTGGGTATGGCGACGAACATCCCGCCGCACAATCTGGGCGAAGTTGTCGATGCCACGCTGGCATTGATCGACGACCCGGACCTGACGTCAGAACAACTGATCGAATATGTCCCCGGTCCCGATTTCCCGACCGGCGCCGTTATGCTGGGACGGTCCGGCGCGCGCAAAGCGTATCTTGAGGGGCGCGGCAGCGTCATCATCCGCTCTAAGACCCGCGTCGAAGAGATCCGTAAAGACCGTTACGCCATTGTGGTTGATGAGATTCCCTATCAGGTGAACAAGGCCGCGATGATCGAAAAGATCGCCGAAGCCGTGCGCGAGAAACGCATCGAAGGCGTCAGCCACGTGCAGGATGAATCCGACCGCAACGGCGTGCGTGTCGTGGTGGAACTGAAACGGGACGCCACGCCTGAGGTGGTTCTGAATCAACTTTTCCGCTTCTCACCGATGCAGACGTCTTTCGGCTGCAACATGCTGGCCCTGAACGGGGGTCGTCCCGAGCAGCTGACACTGCGCCGGTTCCTGACCTCGTTTATCGACTTCCGCGAGGATGTTGTCGCGCGACGCACCGCATACGACCTGCGCAAGGCCCGCGAACGCAGCCACATTCTGTGTGGTCTGGCCGTGGCGGTATCCAACGTCGATGAAGTGGTCGCGACGATCCGTTCGTCGGCAGATGCGGCTGAAGCGCGCGAAAAGCTGATGACCCGCCGCTGGCCCGCATCCGAGATCGAAAGCTATCTGCGCCTGATCGACGATCCTCTGTCCAAGATGAACGACGATGGCACCTATAACCTGACCGAGGTTCAGGCCCGCGCGATCCTTGATCTTCGACTGCAACGTCTGACCCAAATTGGCGTCAAAGAAGTCACCGACGAGCTGGAAGAACTGGCAGGTAAGATCAAGGAATACCTTGATATTCTGTCCTCGCGCGAACGCATAATGAGCATCATTGCTGATGAGCTGCGCAGCGTCCGCGAGCAATTTGCCGTCCCGCGTCGCACCGAAATCGTCGACTGGTCCGGCGACATGGAAGACGAGGACCTGATCGAACGTGAAGACATGGTCGTGACCGTCACCTCGGGTGGTTACATCAAGCGGACCCCGCTGGCCGACTTCCGCGCGCAAAAGCGCGGTGGCAAAGGTCTTTCGGGGATGCAGACCAAGGAAGAGGATGTTGTTACCAATCTCTTCGTGGCGAACACGCACACGCAACTGCTGTTCTTCACCACCGAAGGCATGGTCTACAAGCTCAAGACCTGGCGCTTGCCGCAGTCCAGCCGTACCGGCAAGGGCAAGGCGATCGTCAACATCCTGCCGATCCCAACCGGTGTTTCCATCGCGGCGATCATGCCTGTGGATGTGCCGGATGAAGAATGGGAAAACCTGCAAATCGTCTTTGCCACCAGCGCCGGCGACGTGCGTCGCAACCGTCTGTCGGATTTCACCAATGTCCGCCGCAACGGCAAGATCGCCATGAAACTGCCCGAAGGCGTGGAACTGGTGAATGCGCGCATCTGTTCAGAAGATGAAGACGTGATGCTGGTCACCAACGCGGGCCGCGCAATTCGCTTCCGCACCACCGATGTACGCGTCTTCAACTCGCGCGAATCTACTGGTGTACGTGGCATCAAACTGACCAATGACGACCGTGTTGTGTCAATGTCCGTGATCCGCCATTTCGAGGCTGACCCGGATGAGCGTGCCGCCTACCTCAAAATGCGCCGCGCCGTGGCGGGCATCGCGGATGATGGCGAGACCGATGAAGATGAAGCGGTCCCGGGCGTCATCACGCAGGAACGCTATGCCGAGATGTCGGCAGCCGAGAACCTGATCCTGACCATCACCACCGGTGGCGCGGGCAAGCTGAGCTCCAGCCACGACTACCCCGTCCGTGGACGCGGCGGTATGGGCGTGGCAGCCATGGACAGGGCAATGCGCGGCGGTGAGCTTGTGGCATCCTTCCCGGTTGAGATCGACGACCAGATCATGCTGGCCACGTCGAAAGGTCAGTCGATCCGAGTACCCGTCGAGGGGATTTCATTCCGGTCCCGCAGCGCGGGCGGTGTGCGTGTCTTCAACACCGGCAAAGGGGAAGTGGTTGTTAGCGTCGCCTGGATCGCTGATCAAGGCGAGGACGAGACCGAAGAGTAACCGGTTTGAACCATGAAAAAAGAAAAACCCGAGGTGCGCTGACCTCGGGTTTTTCTTTGTGAAGGTTTTTCAACGCTTTGATAGGTGCGGAAGAATTACCTTGCTTAAGCCGTCTTGCTCTTTTGACGGCGGCCAAATGCAAACAGCCCACCGATGCCGCCAAGCAGCAACCAACCGGCAGCAGGCAACGGGACAGGCGCAACCGTGTACTCGCCATAAAGCGTTGCATAGTTTTGCAACTCTTCAACCGTCTTGAAGCCACTGGATATGGTGCCACCTCCATCCTGCGAAAACCCTAGCACCGAGAACACATAGTTTTGTCCACCCAAGGTGAAGTTCTGAGATCCAAGCGTGTTGGCAATGGTCACAATATCGTCGCAGGGCGTAGGATCCTGAGGACAGTTTTGCGGGCGGTTCAAAGTCTCATTATGTGTCAGCGCAAAGGTCGATGACACCAGAGGTCCACCGCCGATCTGTATATCGACGACAAGATCGACAGAACTCAGAGTTTCCCCAGGGATCGGAAAGTTAAGATGCGTGAACTGCCCTAGCGCAAAAGCCGAGTTTGGCGACAAGTTCAGAATCGGTGTTCCTGATGGAGTGAAATCATAGCCACTTGGGTTGTTGCCACCGCCCCAACGCAGTGAGATCGTCGAACCAGAACTGCTTTCCGTAACGCCGTTTGTAGGGTTTACGTTCTGCCATGACGGGGAAATAGCTGATACTGTCAACGCCGACGCGGCACTCCCGGCCAGTATCCCTGCAACTGCAATCGCAGCCACGTTTCGTTTCAGTGTCATGTACCCAACCCTTCACCATTCAAACACTAACAAAAAGCACATCTTTTACGGGTGCTTCAGTGACTATACACCTTCTTGGTTCTATCGCCACATTTTGGCCGCTTTTCAACCAAATTCATGACTTTTTCGACCTAAGATGCCCCATTTTTTCAACAGTCCCCATTTCGTGAGGCATTGAAGTCTTTACGGAAACAGTTCTTTTTCCGAAAACCGCTTTACGCGCCTCTCCTGCATGGGCGGCTAAAACGTCTCCAGAGTTTTGTGACTTCTGTTTTGAGCGAAAGGAATGTCGCCCTTCTCAGGTGCCCGGTCACTCCTGCGTTACTGCAACTTCAAGGCGATCCTGCGCGCGTTAGAAGCAGATCGGTCCTCACCAGATCCAAAAATCAAGGATTGGTGTCGACGAGTGCATCTTAGCGAAAGCTCTGAGGCGAAACCTGAAGACAAACCTGTCTCAACGCAAAAAAGAACTGGGTTCAGGGCCGGCACCAAACGCCGGGGAGTTCAATTGTCGACTGAAGGCAGGTTTTCAAACCACGCAAGGACAACATCGACCCAGCCTTGCGGGATTCCATGCCCACCTTCAAATCCGATGACCGACAGTGAGACATCCCTGTCGCATTCGCTCCATGTTCGCTGGTCGAAACCGACATGCTCGACAAAGTCCACTGAGGTACAACCAGAGTGGCCTGCAACGCCGTCGATAACTTCGACGGCACCCAGATATCCGGGCCTACCCGGCTCTGGGCCTGACCATGCAAAAGGAATTACCGTGTCTGTGTAGCCGTGAGTTTAAAGCACATTAAAATCAATTCGTGTCTCTGCGCAGGGTCCGACTTGGTTACGAACCGGTGTGCCGCCGATTGGTGCAAAGGCGTTCAGATTCAGATTCAAGCACGCCAGATACCAGGCAAACGTGCCTCCTCTGGAATGACCCGCAATAAGGATGCGGTCTGGATCAATTGGAAAACGTGTAATCGCGTCTTCTGCAACTTTAGCGCTGAATGAGTAGTCATTCCATTCTGAGTGAGATGTGTCCCAGACCCACCCTGTACCTGGTCCATTTCTGTAGGAAATCTCCAAAGCGTTTGGGGCAACAATCGCGTATCCGCGTTCGAGAATGGGTTGCACCAGATAGGTGCTCTGGGTGACTGCCTGACCCGAGCCACTTGATCTGTGAAAAAACAGAACGGCAGGAAACGGACCCTGTCCTTTTGGGATAAGGGCGCTGTATTTGCGCCCCAGAACTTCGCATTCGGCACCAATGCCACCGCATTCGAATGACTGAGACAACGCCCTGACCCGGCTGTTCAGACCAGCAACGGGTAAGAGCAACAAAATGGCCGCCAAGGCGATTGCGCTTGTGGCCAATCTCAGCACCCACCTCCGTCGGTTCAATCTCACACCCCGTACAACGTCCCGAACTTCTCTTCCAAATATGCAAGCAATGGCTCCGGCCCCGGCTCAACGCCGCTGGCTCGCGCGATGATGTCGCGTGGTGCGTAAAGCCCGCCATGTTGTTGAACTTGGTCCCGCAACCAGCCTGTTGCACCCGAAGTATCGCCGTCAGCAAGTTGGGCATCCAGCCCCGGCACCGCTGCACGCAGGGCCTGATACAGGCATCCGGCATACACGTTGCCCAGCGAATAAGTCGGGAAATATCCGAACAACCCAACCGACCAATGCACGTCCTGCAAACAGCCGTTCGAAGGTTTGTCGACCGCATAGCCGAAATCTGCCTTGAACCTGTCATTCCAGGCGGCCTCAAGGTCGCTCACTTGCAGGTCTCCGGCCATCAACGCGCGTTCCAGATCAAAGCGCAACATGATGTGCAGGTTATATTGCACCTCATCCGCCTCGGTGCGGATATAGCCGTTATGAACCCGGTTGACCGTGGCGTAAAATGCATCAACGCCGGCGATGCCGAAATCGCCAAAAGTCTCTGTCATCTGTCCAAACAGCCAACCGGTAAAGGCGCACGAACGGCCCAGTTGGTTTTCATAGATCCGGCTTTGGCTTTCATGTACGCCCATCGACACGCCGCTCCCCAGCGGGGTCAGCAAATAGGCTTTGTCGATACCTTGTTCATACGCGGCGTGGCCGACTTCGTGTATTGTGGAATAGAAACAGTTGAACGGGTCCGTTTCACTGGTTCGCGTGGTGATGCGTACATCCAGCCCGCTGCCCGAACTGAACGGATGCACCGCCTTGTCCACACGGCCGTTGTTCAGATCATACCCAAAGGTCGTCGCCAGCTTTTGCGATAAGCGCATCTGAGCCGGCTCATCAAAGCTGCCACTCAGGGCCGTCGGTTCCGGGCGGTCCAGTACCGCGGAGCGCAAGGCCACCAGACGTGGGCGCATCTCATCAAAAATGGCCGCGATCTGCGCGCCGGTTGTATAGGGCTCATAGTCCTCGACCATGGCGTCATAAATGTCACCGCCCTGCGCCAGCGCTTCGCCCTCTTGCCGTTTGAGTGACACGACCTCTTCAAGCACCGGCAGAAAGGCCGAGACGTCCTCATCCGCCCGCGCCTGCGCCCAGGTTCCCTGCGCGGCGGATGTAACGCGGGCGATCGCGGTTGCCAGATCGGCGGGCACTTTCACCGCACGCTCATAGGCGCGGCGGATTTCACGCAGCTGCGCCTTGCCCACTTCGTCCTGCGGCGCGGCTTGCTCTAGCCATTCTGCCACACGGGGATCGGATCGGCGCGCGTGCAGCACCGCCTCGATAGCCGCCATTTCTTCGGCGCGTTGCGGGGCCGACCCACGCGGCATGACGGTTTCCTGATCCCAGCCGAGCCGCCCGGCAATCTGGCCCAAAGCCGAAGTTTCACGCTGAAAGGCCATAAGCTCATTGAATGCGGTCATTGAATCATACTCCGCGCAGGGATGTTGCGATGGGATAAGCTGTCAGAAACCGAGCGCGCAGGATCAGGGTCCAGACGACAACGGCCATAAATTGGTGGAAAATAGCGATCTGCCAGGGTGCACCGTAGACCACGGTCACGATGCCGACGACAACCTGAAACGCCAGCCCGGCAAAGGCGGCATTGAAGGCAAAGCGTGTCTGCGGATGAGCGCTGGATCCGCCACGACGCCAGACAATGAAGGCAAAGATGAACAGCAGATACCCCGCACAGCGGTGAATGAACTGTACCAACCCCGGGCTTTCAAAGAAGTTTCGCCACATCGGTTCCAAAGCGGTCGCATCCGGCGGCAACACCTGCCCGCCGATCAAGGGCCAATCGGTATAAGACCGCCCGGCGTCAATTCCTGCGACCAATGCGCCAATGAGTATTTGTAAAAAGGCGAAATGCATCAGGCCGGTAGACAGCGAGAACAGTTTTGCCTCTTTGGCACGACGGGCCTGCATCAGGTCACGCTCTTCGCGACCAAGTTCAAAGATGTACCAGGCCAAAAAGCCCAGGATCACGAAAGCCAGACCCAGATGCGTGGCCAGACGATAGCTGGCGACCGCGGTCATGCCCTCGCCCTGTGTCACGCCCGAGGCGACCATCCACCAACCGACCGCGCCCTGTACACCGCCCAGAAGGCCCGGAATCAACAGTTTACCGGTCCAGCCCGTCGGGATCTTGCGCGCCACAAGGAAACCGAAGAAGCCGATTGCCCAGACAAGACCGATCACGCGGCCCAGTTGACGATGGCCCCATTCCCACCAGTAGATGGTTTTAAAGTCACTCAGTTCCATCCACTGGTTCTGGATACGCCACTGGTCAATCTGCTTGTACTTGTCGAACTCGGCTTGCCAATCCGCCTCAGTCATCGGCGGGATGGCACCGGTGACCGGGCGCCATTCGGTGATCGAAAGACCGCTGTCAGTCAGCCTGGTCAACCCACCGACGGCAATCATCACCACAACCAGAGCGAACAGGATCATCAGCCAGGCGCGGATCGCCTTGCGCGCCCCGCCCCGCCCCCGGTCGATCATACCGGGCTGAACCGCCTGTTGTTTTTCGGTTTCCGAGACCTCTTCGAAGATGCTGCGCTTACCGCTCATGCTGTCCTCATGTCCTGATTTCGTCGCAAGCTAGGGCTTGACGGAAGATAGGTCCAGCCTCAGCTTTTGTCTTTCCAGCGGACCATCTGCCGCATGATCCCGTGCAGCATCTGCACATCGGCCCGCGTCATCCGCATCCGCGACCACAGGTTGCGCAGGTTCACCTTCATTCCTTCCGCCTTTTCGGGGGGATAGAAGAACCCGGCTTCCTCCAAACGATCTTCGTAATGCTCGACCAGCTTTTCAACTTCGATCCCTGTGGCCCAATCGCCCTTCCCCAGATCGGTGGTCTCATGCACCACGTCTCCGGTCTGGCGCATCCACTCATATGCGGTCAGCAACACGCATTGACCAAGGTTTAGCGACGCGTATTCCGGATTCACCGGGACCGAGATGATCGCGTTCGCCTTGGCGATATCCTCATTTTCAAGACCCGCACGTTCCGGGCCGAACAGCACGGCGACCTTCTCGCCTGCTGCGATCTTTTCCGCGGCAATCTTCATTGCTTGCTCAGGGCTGTAGACGGGTTTGGTCAGACCCCGCTGTCGGGCCGTGGTTGCAAAGATAAAAGTGCTGTCGGCCAGCGAACCAGCCAAATCGTCAAACAGCTGCGCCTCGTCCAGCAACCGCCCTGCACCGCTGGACATGGCCACAGCCTTGGGGTTTGGCCAACCATCACGCGGGGCTACGATCCGCATTCGGTCCAGACCGAAATTCCACATCGCGCGCGCGGCGGCGCCGATGTTTTCACCCATCTGCGGGCGCACGAGCACGAAGGAGGGCTGAGATGTATCGCTGGGCATGGCTGTCTCCGAAAAGTTCCGCCCGCTCTAATCCGACAGCGTTAACAGGGCAACCCGATCCTCTTCTTCTGTTTCCAAATACCCGCTCAGCAGGCATAAAAGTTTGCTTCCCCGCCGCAATCCGCTAAACCGCGCCAAAGACCAAAAGCCGAAGGACGCGACTATGGATACCCCCGAGCAGCCGCAGATTTATCTGATTACGCCCCCGACCATTAAACTGAGCACGTTCACGAACAAGCTGGCGAGCGTGCTTGACGGGGCCGAGGTTGCCTGCATCCGCCTGGCACTGGCTGGCAGCGACGAAGACACCATTGCCCGCGCAGCAGATGCCTGCCGCGAAGTGGCCCATGCTCGCGACGTGGCCATCGTGATTTCAAATCATGTGCTGCTGGCACAACGTCTGGGTCTGGACGGAGTGCATCTGGACGACGGTTCACGCTCGGTCCGCTTCGCACGCAAGGAATTGGGCGCGGATGCGATCGTCGGCAGTTTCTGTGACGCGTCCATCCATGACGGAATGACTGCGGGCGAAAGCGGCGCGGACTACGTAGCCTTCGGCCCGGTAGGTACCGCTACGCTGGGGGACGGAACCCGCGCCGAAAAGGATCTGTTCCAGTGGTGGTCAGAGGTGATCGAGGTTCCTGTCGTGGCCGAAGGTAGTTTGACACCCGAGTTGATCCGCGATCTGGCGCCCTGCACTGATTTCTTCGGCATTGGTGACGAAATCTGGGGCAGCGACGATCCGCTGGGCACGTTGAACACGCTGCTGGCGGCGATGCCTTAACCCAGCATCACCCCAGCATCCAGGGCTCGGCCAACCAATACACCCCGAGCCCCGCAATCAGGATCGAGGCCAGAGCGGAAATCCGACTGCGAGTTCTATGCGACTCACCCGCAAGTAACAGGGTCAAACCAAACGCAGCTGATGCCGTCAGAACAAACGGCACAACAACCCCGGCCCCGAAACCCAAAATGGCCGGAAGCTGATGGTCCGGCGGCACGCCGATGATCCTCAGTGCTACCGCCAACCCAAATCCAAACACTGTTCCCCCTGCAAAAACCGTCAAGAGCCGCGCGACCTGCAACCGGCGTACCACCAGGTTCCACAGTGCCAGAATAATGATGAACGCTATCGGCACTTGGGCTTGAACATGGATGATCGGGTTCAGCACGTCGTAGACAGCCAAACCAAGCCCGAGGAACACGCCAGCTGACAGAAACAGCACCTGCACCGTGACGGACCGCAAGGATAGGGACAGAAACACAAGGCTGAGGGCAAGCAGAATGGGCGTGAAAGGCGCGTGTGTAAAATGATTGATACCCAGCGCAAAATACGTCTGTAACGTCTGTTGCGGAGTCAGGGACGCCCCGCCCCGCAATGGTATGAGCGGGCTGGTTTCACCGGCCGTCAGGTAACCGGTATATGGGGCCGTCACACCCTGTTGCCGCAGCACGATAGGCCCGCCGTCAATCGGCCAGCGCAATTGCAGGTTTGAGGCTTGATCCGAAAGAGGTGCCGCCAGTAAGAGGTTGGTAACACGCGCAGTTTCCTCATCGCCGCCTTCAGGGATGCTTATACTTTCCAAAGTCAGTGCCACACGCCCGGGCACCTCCACAACGACGTCCTGTACCCAAGTTTTCATAAACTCTATGATTTGTGGTTCCAACTCTGACGATGCCATACGCCGCAAAGACAGATACTGCGGATCACCAGAAAGCGCCTCGTGCCGTGCCGGATCAAACCCGAGCAAAAGCGCTTCGGCATTCAAACTAACCTTTAGAAACAGGTTTTCCTCGGCAATCCAGAAATCAATCACGGTGGGTGGGCTGGGCTGCGCCCTGGCCGGGCCCGAAGAAACGAATGCAACGAAGAAACAACTCAGAACAAAGAAGATACAGACACGAAGGATGGCATGGAATACATGGCCATTCATACGAAACGCTCCGGCAAAAGAACCAAATCAACAATCATTGTGCTCAATAGTCCCCGCGCTCACCTCAGATCGCAAGTTCAAAAGGTGCAAATGCCCGGCAGTTCGGGAATATCTGGTGGCGGTAACGTTCTGACTTGCACGGGCATCACCGCTGCGGCATGACATCTCTATGACTCAGAACAGCAATATCCTGTGTATCGGTTCGGTCCTATGGGACGTAATCGGACGATCGGCCAGCGCCATGCGGCAAGGTTCGGACGTACCGGGGCGGATCACCCGCTTGCCTGGCGGCGTTGCGATGAACATCGCCATGACTCTGGTACGCTTTGGTATGACCCCTACCCTGCTGACCGCCATCGGACGCGACCCCGAGGGTGAGGAGCTTGTCCATTCCTGTTCGCGTCTGGGCATGATCACGGATCACATCTATCGCTCTCAGGATTTGCCAACCGACCGCTATATGGCCGTCGAAGGTGCAAACGGATTAATTGCAGCCATTGCAGATGCGCATTCGCTGGAAGCCGCAGGCGCAAAGATCCTGCGCCCTTTGATTCACGGACCATTGGGCGATGAGAACACGCCTTTTGAAGGCCCCATCGCACTGGACGGCAACCTGACGCTGGACCTGCTGGAAGAAATTGCCCAAAGCCCTGCTTTTGCCCGTGCCGACCTGCGCGTGGCCCCTGCCTCGCCCGGCAAAGCAGAACGGCTGTTGCCCTTTCTGAAGCACGCCCGCGCCACGCTTTATGTAAACCTCGAAGAAGCTGGCATCCTGTGTCAGCGTGAATTCACCGACTCTGAGACTGCCGCCAAGGGCCTGCTGGATCGCGGTGCGCTGCGCGTGCTGGTCACTGATGGCGGTAGCTCGGCCACTGTCGGCGATGCCGATGAAATCCTGACCCAAACACCCCCCTCGGTTCTGGTTACCCGCGTGACCGGTGCCGGGGATACATTCATGGCGGCCCACATCGCCTCAGAATCCGGTGGCGCATCAAGCGATGAGGCCCTGACCCGCGCACTGCACGCCGCCGCAACCTACGTTTCCGGAGAAACCCCACTGTGATCAACATCCAATATTCTGCCGAGGTCCGCGCCGCCAAAGACGCAGGCCAGCCCATCGTTGCGCTGGAAAGCACCATCATCACCCACGGAATGCCCTACCCGCAAAACGTCGAAGTTGCGGCTCAGGTCGAACAGGACATCCGCGATGCGGGTGCGGTTCCGGCAACCATGGCCGTGATCGAAGGCAAACTGCATGTCGGGCTTGAGACCGAGCAACTGCAGTGGCTGGGTCAGGCGCAGGGTGTCGCCAAGATCTCGCGTGCGGACATGGCGGCCTGTATCTCGACCGGGGGCACCGGTGCCACTACCGTCGCCGCCACCATGATTGCCGCACATTACGCCGGAATCGAGGTTTTCGCCACTGGCGGCATCGGTGGCGTGCATCAAGGGGCTGAGACAACGTTCGACATCTCAGCCGACCTGCACGAACTGGGCCATACGCCGGTCACGGTTGTTGCCGCCGGGGCCAAAGCCATCCTTGATCTGGCAAAGACACTCGAGGTTCTGGAAACACTCGGTGTGCCGGTCATTGCTTACGGTCAGGACGAATTCCCGGCTTTCTGGTCCGCAAAATCTCCTTTTGCCGCACCTCTGCGCATGGACAGCGCCGAAGCCATCGCCAAAGCCCATTCCACCCGTCGCACGCTGGGTCTGCCCGGAGGTCAACTGGTTGCCAACCCGATTCCCGCCGCCGATCAGATTCCGGCCGAAGAACTGGCCCCCATCATTGCCGAGGCTCAGTCCGACGCAGATGCCCACCGCATTACCGGCAAGGCCGTGACGCCATACCTGCTACAGCGCATCTTCGAAAAAACCGAAGGCCGCTCGTTGGTCGCCAATATCGCCTTGGTGCGCAACAATGCGCGACTGGCCGCGAAAATCGCGCAGTCGCTGGTACAGCAGGGCTGACGCAGCCCTATTGTACCAAAGCGAGGGATTGACTACCTAAACCACGGAAACCATTCGGAACTGGCACTCGGACTTGTAATGAACACACCTTTCGACGAAGAGCCTCATCGCCGCCCCGGCCTGCTGTCACGGCTGCGCGCATCCTTTCTGACGGGCATCGTCGTTATTGCACCTGTCTGGTTGACGGTCTGGCTGATCTGGTCGGTGGTCGGCTGGATCGACAGCGCCGTTCTGCCGCTGATTCCGCAACAAATCCAGCCGGAACAATATGTTGGCATCAACCTGCGCGGCGTGGGTGTGGTGATCTTCCTGATCTTCACGGTGCTCGTGGGCTGGATCGCAAAGGGTATTCTGGGCCGATCTCTGATCCATTTCGCCGAAAGCCTGGTCGATCGCATGCCCGTCGTGCGGTCGGTCTATTCCGGGATCAAGCAGATTTCGGAAACGGTCTTTGCCCAAACCGAACGGTCCTTTGAAAAAGCCTGCCTGATCCAGTACCCGCGCCGAGGCATCTGGGCCATTGGTTTTGTTTCGACAAGCGCACGTGGAGAGGTCAGCGAACGCGCCGAAACCGGGGGCGAATTGCTCAGCATATTCGTACCCACAACGCCTAACCCCACCTCAGGATTTCTGCTGTTCTTCCCCGCCGAAGACGTGATCCTGCTGGATATGAGCATCGAGGATGCCGCGAAACTGGTGATTTCGGCCGGCTTGGTTTATCCCAACGAAAAAGACCCGACCCAGCCACCCGAGTGATCAGCCAAACATCGCGGGCAGATCAACTGTACTGTTCTGCCCCAGATCACCTTTGTGATTGGCAAGAAATCCATTCACCGCCTCGCGCCCGGCCTCTTTCAGCTTGTGCAGGATGACCGGGTTGGGCACTGTCTTGGTTGCAACGGACAAGCTGTTCATCAGTTCGTTGTCCGCAATCATGTGGACCAGAACGCGGGTCATTTCTCCGGGTTTCAGCTTGCCGTCTTGCAACAGCCTTTGAACAAAATTGATCGCCCTCAGCTCGCGAAACAGGGATGAGTTGAAGCTGATCTCATTGATCCGGTTCTGGATCTGCTGTGGTGTAACGGGAACTTCGTCGCGTTCCAGCGGGTTGATATTCACGATCACTACGTCATCTGGCAGATCGCTATCGAACAAAGGATACAGCGCCGGATTTCCGGTATAGCCCCCATCCCAATAGGCTTCGGTCCGCTCGGTTTTGGGGTCGTAAATCTCAACCGCCTTGAACAGGGTCGGCAGGCAGGCCGAGGCCAGAATGGCGTTGGTCGAAATCTCGTCGCCGGTAAAAACGCGGATTTTACCGCTCCGTACGCAGGTGGCACAAACAAACAGGCGCGGACCTTCATCGGCACAGACTTCGGCAAAGTTGAACCGATCCACAACCGACTCCAATGGATTGCTGTAGAACGGACCATAGGCGTAAGGCGACACCATCCGCGACCACGCCTCGCCTATGGAATACGGCAACGAATACTCCATTGCCCTTGAAATCGCCGCCGGTTCCACCCCTCGGAACCAGTCGGTCATGCGCATATCGCCGATCGCGCCCATGCGCGCCCACAACCTATCCAGACTTGCTCGTGCCCCATCGCGCCCGGCATGAACCATACCCGACTTGAACGCCGCCCCGTTCAGCGCCCCCGCCGACGTACCGGTAATGGCCGCAACTTCGATGTCTTCTTCATCCAGCAGCCGGTCGAGCACGCCCCAAGTGAAGGCGCCATGCGCCCCACCCCCTTGCAAAGCGAGATTGATCCGCTTCATGTCCCGGCCCCTTCATCTTTTCCCAAATACTCCGGGGGTATGAGGGCAGCGCCCCCATAGATCCTCAAAGCGCGGTCCAGCCACCATCGACCGAAATCGTGGTCCCGGTAATCTGCGCCGCCGCGTCCGAGCACAGAAAGATGGCCGTGCCACCCAACTGCTCGACAGTGGCAAATTCCTTCGAGGGCTGCCGCTCCAGCAGAATATTCTTCACAACATCTTCGCGGCTCATGTTGTATTCTTTCATCGTATCAGGGATCTGCGCCTCGACCAGAGGCGTCAGAACATAACCCGGACAGATTGCGTTGCAGGTGATCGGCTCCTGCGCGGTTTCCAGCGCGACGGTCTTGGTCATGCCGACCACACCGTGTTTGGCCGCGACATAAGCCGCTTTGTAAGGCGAAGCCGTCAGACCGTGGGCCGAAGCAATATTGACGATCCGGCCCCACCCCGCCTTGCGCATCATCGGCAGCGCTGCAGCTGTGGTGTGAAAGGCCGAGTTCATATTGATCGCAATAATCGCGTCCCATTTCTCGGTCGGGAACTGATCGATCGGAGAGACATGTTGAATACCCGCGTTGTTCACCAGAATATCACAGGCCCCCGCCTGTTCGATCAGCGCACGGCATTCATCGCCTTTGGACATGTCCGCCTTGATATAGCGCGCATTGGTTCCGGTCTCTTTTGAAATCTCTGCGGCCAGCGCATGATCTTCATCCCGGTCGGTGAATGAATTCAGAACCACGTTGGCCCCTGCCTTGGCCAACTCGCGCGCGACCCCCAGACCGATACCTGAATTTGATCCTGTAATGATTGCCGTTTTGCCGGAAATGCTCATGACCGATCTCCCTGATGCGATGTCCTGGCGCACCATGCCATGCTGCACCTGCAAAGAAAACGGGGAAACATATGGAATTGAAATCCCGGGCTGAGACATCCCGATCTGCCAAAAAAAAACGCCCGCACGAAGCGGGCGTTAAGTTATTGAGGCAGGTTTCATACAGGCAAGAAACCTATCGAGCAGTAAGACCTTTATAAGCAATTCTGTGCCTTCGTCCAAGCTAAAAGTTTGATAATAAGAAAAATCATCACTACGGTGATCTCCAACAAAATAAGGCCAGAGCAGGATTGTTTCCAAAATGAGCCCGGATTTTCTCCGACCGTTTCGACCATTTGCGGCGGGAATCGCCAGCGTTTTTCTTATGTCTGTCGCCCATGCAGAATCGTCTCATGGCATAGCTATGTATGGGGACCCGGCCCTACCACCGGATTTTGTGTCCCTCCCTTATGCCAACCCGGATGCGCCCCAAGGCGGCAAAGCCGTGTTCGGAAATACCGGCGGCTATAACAGCTTGAACCCGTTTTTGCAAAAAGGCACCTCTCCGTGGCAATTGCCGTTCTGGACCCATGAAAGCCTGATGGGGCGGTCCTGGGACGAACCTTTTACGCTTTACGGGCTGTTAGCCGAATCAGTTGAGGCTGCACCAGACCGGTCCTGGGTCGAATTCACCCTGCGCGAAGAGGCGCGTTTTTCCGACGGCAGCCCCGTTACGGTCGGGGATGTGATCTGGTCCTATGAAACCCTCGGGACCGAAGGTCATCTGCGCTATCGCGGGCTGTGGGGCAAAATCGACAGCATTGAACAGACTGGCCCACGCTCGGTTCGGATCTCGTTCAACGAACCGGATCGCGAACTGGCTTTGCTGGCCGGGATGCGCCCGATCCTGCAAAAGGCGCAATGGGAAGGGAAGGATTTTGCAAACGCCAAGTTGCAGGATATTCCAATCGGCACCGGCCCTTATGTGATCGATAGCTACGAGGCAGGCCGCTATGTGAACCTGCGTCGCAACCCGGATTATTGGGGTAAGGATGTCCCGTTTCGCCGCGGCACCATGAACCTCGATGACTTGCGGATCGAGTTCTACGGGGATGGCTCTGTCGCGTTTGAGGCATTCAAAGCCGGTGAGCTTTCGGCGGTGCGCGAATTTAACGCCGACAAATGGAACAAGCAATACAACTTCCCCGCCGTTCAGCGCGGGGACGTGATCAAGACTGAGATCCCCCATGGCAAACCGTCCGGGATGACCGGTTTTGTGATGAATACCCGCAAACCACCCCTGGACGACTGGCGGGTGCGCGAGGCACTGACCCTTGCCTTCAATTTCGAGTTTATCAACGACACAGTCACAGGCGGCGCACAGCCGCGTATTTCTTCATACTTCTCTGGCTCTGATCTGGCGATGCAACCGGGACCGGCAAGCGAACCGATGCGTGCTTTGCTGGAGCCATTTGAGGCAGACCTGACACCCGGCACGCTGGAAGGGTACGAGTTGCCGCAAGGCGACGGCTCGGAACGGAACAGACGCAACATTCGCAAGGCGGTCAAGCTTCTGGAAGATGCGGGATGGACCGTTCAGGATGGCGTGCTGAAAAACACTGAAGGCCGCCCGTTTAGGATTGAAATGGTGATCAGCCAGGGCAGTCTGAATGTTGTGCAGGATGTCACCACGATCGCCGAGATTTACGCTGGCGCGCTGAAACGGCTTGGCATTGAACTGGTGGTCGAAAAGGTCGATGACGCGCAGTACACCTCGCGCATGAACGAACTTGATTTCGACATGACGCCATTCCGCCGCGCCCTGTCGTTGTCTCCGGGCAATGAACAGAGATTCTACTGGGGCAGTGAGTTTGTTGACACACCAGGCACACGCAACCTGATGGGCGTGTCCTCGCCCGCTGTTGATGCGATGATCGATGCCATGCTGGCGTCGGAAACGCGCGAAGACTTCACCACGGCCACCCGCGCACTGGACCGCGTCCTGACCGCAGGCCGCTATGTCATCCCGATCTGGAGCTTTGATGTCGGGCGCATTGCACATGCCCGCGAGCTCAAGTTTCCCGACACTTTACCCATCTACGGCGACGGCCCTCAATACATGCCCGAGGTCTGGTGGTACGAGGCCAATTAAGACCACACACAGCGACCGGGGTCGGCATGACCCCGGTCGGGTTCCTGAGAGGTTCACCAAAGCGGATGTGATTTAGGCAATTTCCTGCTGATTGCAGACCCAAAAAAACCGGTTCCACTGCGCCGGTACGGGAATGCTGACAAGTCGCGCTATCAACACAAGAAATCGCGTGAACACTTTCGCCACGTCCAATGCGCTGAGAAATCCATCACCCCGGGATAGCGAATGCGCGAAATCTTGCGAAAACCTTTGGTTGGCGATCAAGACTTGTGTATACGGCATACAGCACAGGTTAGACGCAGATAGACTTTTTTCCTTACTTTCAACGCACTAGACTCTGTCTGGTCTTGCCGGTTGCTGGATATTCGGGCCTACCACCACTCACACCAAGTCTTGGCCCACTCGCCCGTTGCGGAGGTTTCGCAGCGGGCACATTCCCCGTCAAATGACCCAATCCAGAGGTGCGACATTTTGTCATGTCTTACCAAACGGCAACGTTTCCGTACGCTATTTCGGGGGAGAGCAGTCCTAATGACCACAAAAGGAAAGCTCATTGATGATGAACTGGACAGATCTTACACAAGACTGGAGCGCAGCCTACGCGCGTGCGAAACGGCGCTTTCCGAACTTGCGGGATCAGGACATGATGCGTGTCGCAAAGGATCGAAAGAGGTTCGAAGCCTATCTGGCAGAACGTCACCAACTGACCATAAACGAGGCGCATGAAGAGGTTGAAGATTTTCTGTTTACAGAGGGCCTGAACCGCGAATTCACCCACGCGTCGTTACGCAAGTGATGTAACCCAAAGGATCGTCGCGTCTTCGTCGCTGACGGACATGACGTTGTGCCCCATGCTGCCGTCGTAATAGGCGCTGTCGCCCCTACGCATTTCGACCGGTTCATAAAACTCGGTATAAAGCCGCACGACGCCAGTTAGGACATACATGAACTCCTCACCATCATGGCGCACCCAGCCTTCAAATTCGTCCATCGACCGCGCCCGGACCCGAGCGCGATAAGGCAACATCTGCTTTTTGGTCAGCGTCTCGGCCAGCAGCTCGTGTTCATAAGTTGTCGTGGCATGGGCCGCTCCTTCGCCGGTGCGGGTCACGGCCATCCGTCCTATCACCTGATCGCGCTGCGGCGGCGTAAAGAGCTGCGGTACTGAAATCTCTAGACCGATAGCCAGTTTCTTGAGCGCATCATATGTGGGCGACATCTGCCCGTTTTCGATCTTGCTGAGCGTCGAACGCGCCAATCCGGCTTGAGTGGCGGCCTGCTCCAACGTCCATTTCCGCGCCTTGCGCAGCTCACGCACGCGCGCACCAAGGTCCAGCGGCTCGACTTCGGTATGATCACCTGAGCCACGGGCAATTCGGATCAGAGATTTGGGATCTTGAGTGCTCATGCCCCTCTCTATAGGCCCGGTCCGCCGCGCTTGCAACGCAGCAAGCTCCGCGATAGCCAGAGGACATGTTGTCCATCTTCGATCAGGGGGCGCCTGCGCCCTGCCCCACGCCCTTCAACCTGGCCGCTCATGTTCTGGGTCAGGCGGATCGCCTCGCAGACAAGGTTGCCCTGTCTGTTCTGCGTACAACCGAGGTGCAAAACTGGAGCTATCGCGACCTGAAGTCCGCGGTATTGGGCACCGGCGCAGGGTTGCTGCAAGCCGGTCTGAAACCCGGCGATATCGCATTGATGCGGCTGGGAAATACAGTCGACTTCCCCATCGCCTACCTTGGCGCAATAGCCGTGGGTATCGTACCTGTGCCGACATCGTCGCAACTGACGGAGCCCGAAACCGCCAAAATGATCGAAGATCTGTCTCCGGCGGTCATTCTGCGCGATCCCGACGTCACCTGCGCGTCACATCCCAGGCAAATCAAGCTGGATGCACTTACAGCCATGCGCAACCTGCCATCCGCTGTGTTTGATATGGGCGATCCCGAGCGGATGGCTTACGTGGTCTACACGTCCGGAACCTCGGGCAAGCCACGCGCCGTGGCCCATGCCCACCGGGCGATCTGGGCGCGGCAAATGATGGTCGATGGCTGGTATGGTCTGCAAGAGAGCGACCGGTTGTGCCACGCGGGCGCGTTCAACTGGACCTATACGCTGGGCACCGGATTGATGGACCCGTGGACCATTGGCGCAACAGCCCTGATCCCGGAACCAGGCACCAATATCGACGCCCTGCCCACCTTGCTGCGCCAGCATCGCGCTACGATCTTTGCCGCTGCCCCCGGTGTCTATCGCAAGATGCTTCAAGGGTCCGAGCAGATGGAATTGCCTGACCTGCGCCACGGCTTGTGCGCGGGTGAGAAACTGTCGCGCCCTTTGCACGAGAAATGGGTCAAAACCACCGGAACCGACCTGTTCGAAGCCTACGGCATGTCCGAATGCTCGACCTTTATCTCTTCCAGCCCGTCCCACCCCGCGCGTGGCGACGCGTTGGGGCAACCGCAACCGGGGCGGCGTGTGACCATCCTGGGTTCAGACGGCCCGGTGCCGCAAGGACAGGAAGGCACCATCGCCATTCACCGCTCGGACCCCGGATTGATGCTGACCTATCTCAACGCGCCCGACGAAGCTGACGCGCGGATGCACGGCGATTGGTTTCTGACCGGAGATCAGGGCGCGATGGCGGTGGACGGCCAGATCAGCTATCTGGGCCGCGATGATGATATGATGAACGCAGGTGGCTATCGCGTGTCCCCGGTCGAGGTCGAAGCCACGCTGTCCCGCTTTCCAGGCATCACGCAGGTCGGCGCCGCGGCGGTCGAGGTCAAACCGGACACATTTGTGATAGCGGCCTTCTATACCGGTCCGGAAAAGCTGGACGATGCGGCCTTGCGGGCCTATGTCGAGGCCAATCTGGCCCGCTACAAGCAACCGCGTGCCTTCATCCACCTGCCTGCCCTGCCAACTGGCGGCAATGGCAAACTCCTGCGCCGGGCGTTGCCGGCCTATTTCGAGGCACCAACCAAATGACCCAGACCGTCAAGCTCGACATCCTGTCCGATCCGATCTGCCCGTGGTGCTATATCGGCAAAACGCATCTGGACAAGGCATTGGCCAATGTTCCGGATCATCCCTTTGTCATCGAATGGCATCCGTTTCAGCTGAACCCGGACATGCCGGATGCAGGCATGGATCGGCGCGAATATCTTGAGCGCAAATTCGGCGGCAAGGACGGCGCTGTAAAAGCCTATGCCCCTGTGGTGAAAAATGCGGAAAATGCGGGCCTGAAGATCGACTTCGAAGGCATGAAGCGCACTCCCAACACGCTGGATGCACATCGGCTGATCCATTGGGCCGGGATTGAAAACAAACAGAACGCTGTCGTCGATGCCCTGTTCGACGCTTATTTTGTGCAAGCCCGTGACATCGGCGACCACGAAGTTCTGTCCGACATCGCCGACAGCGCTGGAATGGACGCTGCCGTGGTTTTGAAGCTACTGAAATCTGACGCCGACCGCGAAGACATTCGCAACCGGGACACGCATTCTCGCCAGATGGGCGTCAGCTCGGTTCCCACCTACATCGTGGCCAACCAACACGCTGTTCCCGGTGCGCAACCCCCTGAGATGTGGGAAAAAGTGATCACCGAGATCATGTCTCAGATTGAAGCTTCCCCTGCAGAATAGCACAGAGGTCTGTGCGAATTTCCAGTCTGGTCTAACCTGATCCGCCGTGATAGCGCGAACGGGTTAGGAGTTCTTCATGGCCGACCGCATGTCGAAGGCAGAATTCATTGCGCTGATTGCAATGATGTTCGCCACAATCGCCTTTTCGATCGATTCAATGCTGCCCGCCCTGCCAGAAATCGGCGCGCAGCTCAGCCCCGATGATGTCAATCGGGCGCAACTGATCCTGACCTCGTTTGTGTTGGGGATGGGGATCGGAACGTTTTTTACCGGCCCTCTCTCAGATGCTCTGGGACGCAAACCAGTTATTTACGGCGGCGCGGCCCTCTATATCGTGGCCTCAGCAGTTGCCTGGGCCAGTTCGTCACTGGAACTAGTACTGATCGCACGTGTGGTTCAGGGGCTGGGCGCGGCTGGCCCACGCGTGGTGGCCATGGCGATCATTCGCGACTTGTATTCGGGTCGCGAAATGGCGCGGATCATCTCGATTGCGATGATGATCTTCACATTGGTACCAGCAGCCGCGCCGATGCTGGGCGCAGGTGTGATCGCCCTGTTTGGCTGGCGCGGGATCTTTGTGTCTTTCATTCTGTTTGCGTTGGTCATCATCTCTTGGATGGGCGTTCGCCTACCGGAATCCCTGGCACGCGAAAACCGTCGTCCCTTCCGCTTTCCGCTGATGCTCTCGGCCACGAAAGAAATGTTTGCCCATCCGACCGTCCGCCTTTCGATCATGGTTCAGACCCTGTGTATGGGGGTATTGTTCACTATGCTAACGATGGTTCAGCCGGTTTATGACATAGTTCATGACCGCGCCGAGAGCTTTCCGTTCTGGTTTGGGTTTGTGGCACTGATGTCCGGGTCGGCCAGCTTGCTCAACGCGGCACTTGTCGTGCGCGTGGGCATGCGCCGGATGGTGACCTGGGCACTGGGGGGACAAATCCTGATCACCGCCTTTGTGATGACACTAAGCGCCTCGCACCTTTCGCCAGACGCCTCATTTGCGCTGTTTGTTTTCTGGCAGACCATGGTGTTTTTCATGGCTGGTGTAACGTTGGGCAACCTGAACGCCATCGCAATGGAACCAATGGGGCATATTGCCGGAATGGCAGCCTCGGTCATCGGATCGATTTCAACGGTACTGGCTGCGGCCATAGCCGCACCAATCGGATTGTTGTTTGATGGCTCCATCGTACCTTTGACATTTGGCATCCTGACCATGTGTATCCTGGCCTTTGGCCTGATGCTTCATATGGGTCGCGTCGAGGAACACCTGCCCGCCTGATCTGGGCAACATGTTGGAAACACGCTACCCTCGGCCCAGGCCGAAGGGAGGATTTCCAATGCGTGACTATTACGATCTGGGCAGCTACACCTGCCCTGTTTCCACGTCCGATCCCGAGGCGCAACTGTGGTTCGATCGAGGCCTGAACTGGACCTATGGATATAACCACGAAGAAGCCGTCGTCTGTTTTCAACGCGCAGTCGAGCATGACCCCCAATGCGCCATGGCCCATTGGGGCGTGGCCTATGCGGCGGGTCCCAATTACAACCTGCCTTGGGATTTGCAGGATGAGCGTGGTCGCGGCAAAGCACTGGCGCTGGCATATGATGCAACGCAAAACGCGCTGAAGTTGGCTGAAGGTTGCTCGCCCGTTGAGCAGGCGCTGATCCAGGCGCTACCCGCGCGGTACCCGCAGAGGGATCAGACCGAGAATATGCATCAGTGGGATCACGATTTCGCTGACGCGATGCGCGCAGCATTTACGGCACAGCCCGGTTCCCTCGACCTGCGCACAATCTATGTCGAAGCGCTGCTGAATCTGACACCCTGGAAGATGTGGGATCTGAAAACCGGCCAACCCGCCGAAGGCGCAGCCACGCTTGAAGCCCAAGAGGCGCTGGAATGGGCGATGGCCAACGATGCCGCCGCCATGTCACATCCCGGCCTGTTGCATCTTTATGTCCACCTGATGGAGATGTCGCCCACGCCGGAAAAGGCGCTGAAAGCTGGGGATGTTCTGCGCACGCTGGTACCGGATGCGGGGCATCTGGTGCATATGCCAACGCACATTGATGTGCTGTGTGGCCATTTCCACAATGTGGTGCACTGGAACCAGAAAGCCTCGGAAGCCGACCTGAAGTATTACGAACGCGAAGGCGCGTTCAACATCTACACCGGCTACCGCCAACACAACTATCACTTCGCAATCTACGGCGCACTGTTTCTGGGACAGATCGAACCCGCCCTGCGCGCCAATCAGGGCCTGTGGGATACGACGCCCGAAGAAATGCTGCGTATCGAAAGCCCGCCCATGGCGGATTACTTTGAAAGCTACATGTCCATGGGACCGCATATCCTGATCCGATTTGGCCGGTGGGAAAAGGCCAAGGCGCTGGATCTGCCCTCCGATCCGGACCTGTATCGAACACTGACGGCCACGACCCACTACGCCCGGGCAATCGCTCATGCCGCAACCGGCGATACTGCCCGTGCCGAAGCTGAAGAAAACCTGTTTCTTGCAGCCAAAGAATGCGTCCCCGAAACCCGCAGGCTGCACAATAATCGCGTGATCGACTTGCTCGAGATTGCGCGGGAAATGCTGCGCGGCGAGATCGAATATCGCAAGGGAAACTTCGAAATCGCCTTTGCTCATCTGCGTCGCTCGGTCGAACTGGACGATACCCTGCCCTATGACGAACCATGGGGTTGGATGCAGCCCACCCGCCACGCGCTTGGCGCGTTGCTGTTCGAACAAGGTCACGTGGCAGAAGCAGAGGCTGTTTATCGCGAAGATCTTGGCCTTGGCGGCTCCCTAAGCCGCGCTTCAATCCATCCCGACAACGTGTGGAGCCTGAAGGGGCTGCACGATTGTCTCAAAGCCCGTGGGGAAGGTGTTGAAATCCTGCAGATCAAACAACGCCTGGATCTGGCTCTGGCCCGGGCAGATCGGGCGGTTGCAGCGTCCTGTTTCTGCGCGCAGGCTGCAATGCGTGAGTGAAGTGATTTAAAATCGCGCTGCCGCGCGATGCCTCCGGCGGGGATATTTTTAGCCAGATGAAGCAGGGATCCACTTCTTCATCTGGCCGCAAATATCCCGGGGGAGATGCGCGGGACGCGCAGCGGGGGCAGAGCCCCCTACCGCCATCTCAACCAGCCTTGGCCTTTTTCTTTTCTGCGATCACTTTCTCAGCAAGGTCGCGCGCAATAGCAAAGGCACCTTTGATTTTGTCGTTGTCCTTTTTCCAATCACGACGCACCACGATTTTGTTGTCTTTGACCTTGGCCATGCCCCGTTGGTTCTGGATGAATTCGACCAACCCCTGAGGCGAAGCAAACTTGTCATTGTGGAACTGGATCGTCGCGCCCTTCGGGCCACCGTCCAGTTTGGCAATTCCGGCGCGTTTGCACATGGCCTTGATGCGAACGACCAGCATCAGCGTGTTGACCTCTTTCGGCAACTTCCCGAACCGATCAATCAACTCGGCAGCAAAACCCTCCAGTTCAACCTTGGTCGAGAGCGATGACAAACGACGATAAAGACCCAGGCGCACATCCAGATCGGGAACGTAGTCTTCGGGGATCAGAACCGGCACGCCCAGGTTGATCTGCGGGGCCCATTGATCGTCTGCATCTGACAGCACCTCCATCTCACCCGCTTTGATCTTGGCAATCGCCTCTTCCAGCATCGACTGGTAAAGCTCATAGCCTACATCGCGCATCTGGCCGGACTGTTCCTCGCCCAGCAGGTTGCCCGCACCACGGATATCCAAGTCCTGAGATGCCAGTGTGAACCCGGCCCCCAGTGTGTCCAGCGACCCCAGAACCCGCAGGCGTTTCTCGGCAGTCGCGGTCAGTTTCTGGCGTGGCTTGGTGGTCAGGTATGCATAGGCACGCGTTTTCGAACGCCCCACCCGACCCCGGATCTGATAGAGCTGCGCCAGTCCGAACATATCCGCCCGGTGCACGACCATGGTGTTTGCGGTGGGAATATCCAGCCCGCTTTCGACAATGGTCGTGGCCAGCAACACATCATACCTGCCGTCGTAGAACGCGTTCATGCGGTCGTCGAGCTCGCCCGCCGCCATCTGACCATGGGCGACCACATAAGTCAGTTCCGGCAGTTGGCTTTTCAGGAAGTCTTCGATTTCAGGTAAGTCCGAGATGCGGGGCACAACATAAAAACTCTGACCGCCACGATAGTGTTCACGCAGCAGCGCCTCTCGGATCGTGACCGCATCGAACTCGCTGACATAGGTACGTATCGCAAGCCGGTCGATGGGCGGCGTGCCGATGATCGACAGATCGCGCACGCCGGTCAGAGACAATTGCAGTGTCCGTGGAATTGGGGTCGCGGTCAAAGTCAGAACGTGGATGTCGCTGCGCAGTTGCTTCAGCCGTTCTTTATGGCCCACACCAAAATGCTGTTCTTCATCGATGATCAGCAGACCCAGATTGTTGAAACGGATGCCCTTGGCCAGCAGCGCATGGGTACCGATCACGATGTCCACAGTGCCGCGTGCGAGACCATCGCGGGTTTGCTGCGCCTCTTTCGCGGAAACAAAACGCGACAGTTGCCGCACCTCCAGCGGGAAGCCACGGAACCGTTCCTTGAAACTTGCCGCGTGCTGGCGCGCCAACAGGGTTGTTGGCGCGACGACGGCCACCTGAACGCCCGACATGGAGGCGACAAAGGCGGCGCGCATCGCCACCTCGGTCTTGCCAAAGCCCACATCGCCGCAGATTAAGCGATCCATCGGTGCGCCTGAATGGATGTCTTCCATTACATCCGAGATCGCGCGCAACTGGTCGTCGGTTTCCTGATACGGGAAGCGCGCGCTGAACTCCTCCCACGCGTGGGGTGGCGGGTCTATGACCGGGGCTTTTCGCAGGGCGCGTTCCGCCGCGATGCGGATCAGCTTATCCGCCATCTCCCGAATGCGCTCTTTCAGCTTGGCTTTCTTGGCCTGCCACGCGCCGCCACCCAAACGATCCAACAGCCCTTCGTCATGGCCGTATTTCGACAGAAGCTCGATGTTCTCCACCGGCAGGTACAGCTTGGCCCGCTCGGCATATTCCAACAGCAGGCATTCATGAGCGGCACCAGCTGCGGTGACGACCTCCATCCCCAAGTAGCGACCGATCCCGTGGTCCACATGCACAACCAGATCGCCTGGAGTGAGCGATTGCGTTTCTGTCAGGAAGTTTTCAGCTTTGCGGCGCTTCTTGGGTTGGCGGATCAGGCGATCACCCAGAACATCCTGTTCGGCAATGACCGTCAGGCCCGGGGTTTCAAACCCATGCTCCAGCGCCCAGACGGCCAAATGCAAACCACGCTTGCCGATGCGGGTACCATTGGACACAGGTATGGCCTCGGCCAGACCTTCATCCTCGATCAGACCGGTCAGACGTTCGCGCGCGCCTTCTGAATAAGAGGCGATCAGCACCGGGCCTTTGTCGAGCTTGGCTGTGATGTGGCTGGCCAAAGCGCCGAACAGGCTGATGTTTTCCTGCTGGCGTTCCGGGGCAAAGTTACGCCCGATCCGGCCACCCGCGCCAATGACTCCGGGGCCAGTGGCCTGCGGCAAGGGGTTGAACTGCATCACCCGGCGATCTGCGACCGCCGCCTCCCAAGCGGTATCATCGAGATACAACAGACCCGGGGGGGTGGGTTTGTAAACCGTATCCATTCGGGATCGGTTTTCCAGTGCCAGACGCCGGGTTTCATACTGATCAGCAATCGTGTCCCACCGCGCCAATCGCGCAGGCGTGACCTGATCATCTACGGTAATCGTGGCGTCCGGCAGATAGTCAAACAGCGTCTCAAGCTTGTCGTGAAAAAACGGCAGCCAGTGTTCAATGCCCTGGTGCTTACGACCCGCGCTGACCGCTTCGTAGAGAGGATCATCTGTGCCGGCCGCGCCAAATTCGATGCGATAGTTCTGGCGGAATCGGGTGATGGCGGCCTCGTCCAGAATGACCTCGGACACAGGCGCAAGCTCAACCACATCCAGCTTCTCGGTTGTACGCTGAGAAACCGGATCAAAGCGGCGCGCGCCGTCCAGAACGTCGCCGAACAGGTCCAGGCGAACGGGGCCGGATTCTCCGGGAGGAAAGATGTCGATGATGCCACCGCGAATGGCATAGTCGCCGGGCTCCATCACCGTGGGACTTTGAGTGAACCCCATGCGCACCAGAAAATTCCTGAGCGCGGTCTCATCGATGCGCTGATCAACACGGGCGGTAAACGCCGCCTCGCGCAAAACCTCGCGCGCCGGCACGCGTTGGGTGGCGGCATTGAGCGTGGTCAGCAATACGAACTTCTTCGGCATCTGGTGGACTAATGCCGCCAGCGTGGCCACCCTTGCCGCCGAAATATCCGCATTCGGCGAGACCCGGTCATAAGGAAGGCAATCCCAACCCGGAAACACAAAGACCGGCATGTCGGGGGCAAAGAAGGCCAGCGCAGCACGCATCGCTTCCATCCGTTTGTCATCACGTGCGACATGGGCCACTGGCCCATCGCTGCGGGCGATTTCGTTCAGCACAAGCTGTGCGTCAAACCCTTCAGGGGCGCCGCCAACTGTCACGTGGTTCGGAGCCTTCATCGCCTCGCCTTTCAGATTTTGCTACCCAAGAACACCAATCGAAATGTTCTGATACATGCCCCAGAACGAAGTGACCAGTATCGAGATCATGCCGATGATCTGGGTATATAGCCTGCAGCGGGAAATGGTCTTGGAAACGGTCTCAAGCGTTAGCTCTTGCCGCCGCAGGCGTCGTGCCTGCGAAATGTTCACTAGCAGAACCAATGTCATCGGGAACATCAACAAAAACACCGCTTGGGCAAATTCAACTTCGTAATAAAAGCCCAGCGTTGCCAAACCGGTGAGTAAGAAACACACAAACGCCAGAAGGATAGTGCCCGACATGTCGACGATCAGCAATATCCGGTTCGTGTGGATGCGCACGATGTCCAGAAGATCGACCTCAACCTGACCGCCAATCCGTCGCGCACGCACCACCAGGTCATACGGGATACCCATCACCCAATGGCTGGCTGACGACCAGACCACCGCCAGTACAATCCAGTACCACAGATTCGAAAAGCTGCGCATGTCGATGAATTCAAAGATCGAAGAATACCAGTCCAAACCCAACCCTTTATTCAAACAACTCAGGGGGGTATATCGCGGCGACGCGTCCATTGATACCCTTGAGACCTTTGTAAATTCATGCCACCCAATGCTGGAATGTTCAAGGAGAACACGCCATGAAACCGACCATTGCCCCCTTTCCCCTGACTCGCTTTCGGCGGGCCCGTCAATCCGAGGCAATTCGTGGACTGGTGCGCGAAAACACATTGACCACTGACGATCTGATCTGGCCGGTCTTTGTGCGCGATGGTGAAGGAATTGAAGAACCGGTGCCCTCGATGCCGGGCGTGGTGCGCCGGTCGGTGGATAGGATTGCCAAAGCCGCGGTCGAGGCGCAAGCGCTTGGAATCCCCGCGATTTGCATCTTTCCCTACACGGATTCTGCGCTGAAAACTGAAGACTGTGCCGAAGCCTGGAACCCCGACAACCTGTCGAATCGGGCGATCCGGGCGATAAAGGCGGCGGCTCCGGATATTGCGGTGATGACCGATGTGGCGCTGGATCCCTACAACATCAATGGCCATGACGGGTATGTTGTCGACGGAGAGATCGTGAATGATCAGACCGTCGAGGCATTGGTCAAGATGACTCTCGCTCAGGCCGATGCCGGTGCAGATATTATCGGCCCGTCAGATATGATGGACGGCCGGATCGGAGAAATGCGCCGCGCACTGGAACACGCGGGCCATCACAACGTGATGATCCTCAGCTATGCTGCAAAGTATGCCAGCGCTTTTTATGGCCCCTTCCGGGACGCGGTCGGCGCTTCGGGCGCGCTGACCGGTGACAAGAAGACCTATCAGATGGACCCGGCCAACTCGGACGAAGCGTTGCGCCTGATCGAGCGCGACCTGACCGAGGGCGCGGATATGGTGATGATCAAACCGGGGATGCCTTATCTGGATATTTGCCGCCGGGTGAAAGACGGCTTTGGCGCGCCGACTTATGCCTATCAGGTATCCGGCGAATACGCGATGATTCAGGCGGCGTCGCAGAATGGCTGGATTGATGGCGACAAGGTGATGCTAGAAAGTCTGCTGGCCTTCAAGCGCGCCGGATGCGACGGCATTCTGACCTATTTCTCGCCGCAGGTTGCGCGCATCCTTCAGGGCTAAAACCCCAAAGAGTCGCAATTTTTCGCCGACGAATCCGCGTTGTCGGGCAGCTTTCCCGTGACACATGACCCTAATCGGCGTATCCTTGCCAACAAGATCGGGATAACCCGACAACATCAGGCACAGTTACAGAGACATAAAAACCATGAGCAGTTCCCCTTCCCCCCGACTGAGCCGTCGCGGCTTTGCCTTTGGCATGGCAGGTCTGACCCTGACAACCGCCTGCGGCAACGGCGTCGGCAATTCGAACGCGGCATCAATCGACGCCCGCGTCGACGCCACGCTGACGGAGATGTACGCGAAATATCCCAACACGGTTGAGATCGCAAACAAAGCCAACGGGATGTTGGTTATGCCCCTGATCACCGACGCCGGATTGATCATCTTTGGGGGTGCCTACGGCCAAGGCGCGCTGCGCATCAACGGGGCGACTGTCGATTACTATTCCGCAATTTCCGGATCCGCCGGCCTGCAATTTGGCGCGCAGCAATATGCGCATGTCCTGTTCTTCATGACTGAAGATGCGCTAAACGATTTCCGCCGTTCCAGCGGATGGACAGCGGGCGCCGATATTGGATATGTGGTTGACGCAACTGGGAATTCCTTGTCCACGGACACAACAACACTGCGTTCACCGGTGCTGGCGGCGGTCTTTGGTCAGGCCGGTCTGAAATTCGGCGCGACCGTCGAAGGCACAAAATACACGCGCATCATTCCATAAACCGGATTACCACTTCCCCCGCACATGGCCCCCGTCGCAGCACAACACTGCGGCGGGGCAACTATTTATAAGCGTTTCCGAGCAGGTTCTTGCCGCGTTCCTCTTTCGGTCCGACCGACCATCCTCTAATCTCTGAACAACCTTCATCCGAACGATAATATGGGGCAGTAATGGGTCTTGTTTTCCGCTGGCTGGTGCGCATCGCGTCGGGTCTGATTTTTCTGATCCTCTCCGCGATAGGCCTTGTCTATTTCCTGGCCAGCCAATCCCTGCCGGATTACGACCAGACCCTTGAAGTTGACGGCCTGACCGCCCCGGTCGAGATCGTGCGCGACACGGCCAACGTGCCGCACATTCTGGGCCAGACTGATCCGGATGTTTTCTTTGGACTGGGATACGCCCATGCGCAGGACCGGCTATGGCAAATGACCGTGATGCGCCGTACCGCGCAAGGCCGCCTGTCCGAAGTATTTGGTCCGCGCACCCTGCGCATCGACAAGTTGCTGCGGCGGCTTGACCTTTATGGCCTCGCCCATCGATCGGTCGAAGTGCAGGATGACTATACCAAAACCGCCTTGGGGGCTTATGCGGCCGGGGTCAATGCAAGACTGACTGAAATCAACGAAGAGGCACTGGGACGCGGTGCGCCTGAAATGTTCCTGTTCAATGCCCCCGTCTCGCCCTGGCAACCGGGTGACAGCCTTGCGGTCATCAAGCTGATGGCCTTGCAACTGTCGGGCCACCTGTCCGATGAGGTTCTGCGCGCCCGCACCTCTTTGATATTGAACAACCCCGAGCGTCTGGCCGACATCCTGCCTGACGTCCCCGGACCTGGTATCGCCGCCCTGCCGGAATATGCGTCCCTGTTCCCCAATCTGCCACGCTATGCGGCTGGCACGGATGTACCCGCGACCTCCCTCTCTCCGCTTCCCAAACGCGGTTTGGCCGGCGCCTCAAACGCCTGGACCGCTGCCCCATCGCGGTCAGCAAGCGGTGGCACATTGCTGGCCAACGACCCGCATCTGGGCTTCACTGCGCCCGGAGTGTGGTATCTAGCGCATCTCGGCCTGGAAAATGGCGGCGTGATCGGGGCTTCGATCCCCGGCGTACCCGCCATCATGACCGGACGCAGCGACCGCTTGGGATGGGGGCTGACCTCGTCTTATCTGGATGATCAGGATCTGCATATTGAGCAGTTGAACCCGGATAACCCCGAGGAATACCTGACCCCTGACGGTTACAAAGAGTTTCAGACCCGCCCTTCGATCATCGCCATAAAAGATGAAGCGCCCGTCACACTGACCCTGCGCTGGACGGAAAACGGCCCGGTCCTGCCCGGCACAGATTACAAGCTGGAAACTATTACTCCGCCCGGCCATGTGGCGTCTCTGTCCTGGACAGCGCTAAGCCCGCGCGACACCTCGATGACCGCTTCCATGGCGCTGATGAACGCGGATAACGTGCGTCAGGCCATCCGGGCGGGCGAGCAATTCATTGCCCCGTCGCAGAACCTTTCGCTAGTGGACCGGAACACCATCGGCATGAAGCTGATCGGCGCTATGCCCGCGCGGGACGTGCGAAACCAAAGCCGTGGTCGCATTCCGACACCCGGCTGGATCGAGGTGAATCGCTGGCAGGGCCGTCTGCCCTATGCGGACAATCCCGAATTTGTTGCTCCGGTCGGCGGCATTCTGGGCAATACGAACAACAAGATTATCGACCGCCCCTTTCCCAACCATGTGTCTTACGAATGGGGCGATACACAGCGCGTGCACCGCTGGGACCGCCTGATGCAATCCCGTGAGGTCCATACCCGCGACAGCTTTATCGAAGCGCAGCTTGATACCGTCAGTTTCACGGCACGGTCCTTGTTGCCATTGATCGGCGCGGATTTATGGTTCACTGGCGCGTCGGCCCCCGAGGGCACACCAGAACGACAGCGCCAGATCGCCTTGTCGCTCTTGGCGGACTGGAACGGTGAGATGAATGAACACCTGCCCGAGCCGTTGATCTATGCGGCATGGCTGCGCGCCCTTCAGATCCGCCTGATCGCGGATGAGCTTGGACCTCTGGCCAGCGAATACAAACACGTTGAGCCGCTATTCATCGAGCGGGTATATCGCGATATCGACGGAGCAAGCGTATGGTGCGATGTACGACAGAGCGCCCCTGTTGAGACGTGCACTGAAATGGCCCGACTGGCGCTGGATGACGCCCTGATCTGGATTTCTGAGCGCTATGGCAGCGCACTGGAATCCCTGCGCTGGGGCGATGCGCATCAAGCCACACATGACCACCCGGTTCTGGGTGACGTGCCTGTCCTGCGCTATTTCGTGAATATCCGCCAGTCGACCAGCGGTGGTGACAACACGCTGCTGCGTGGGCGCACCTTGGGCGAAGGCCCCGACCCGTTCCAGAATGTCCACGGCGCCGGGTATCGCGGGGTTTACGACTTTGCTGATCCCAACAGCTCGGTCTTTATCACTGCGACCGGTCAATCCGGGCACTTCCTGTCGCGCTACTATGACGATCAGGCGCAGCTATGGCGACGTGGCGAGTATATCCCCATGTCATTGGACCTTGACCTGGCCCGCGCTGCTGCGGTTGGCGTGACCAATTTGATCCCGCGATAATCCGCCTAATCGGCAACTCCTCGCCCCGATTTCCGGGGCGTCGTGGCACCTTGCGCCTTTTTCGCCTATGATCATTCCACCGATTATGTGGGACCAAAGGGGGGGGGCGAATATGGCCAGTATTCGAGATGTCCTAAATAATCTTGCTCGCGATTACGCAATTGCCTGGAGTTCCGGCGACGGTGACGCAGTTGCCGGTTTCTTTGCACCTGACGGTCAAATCACGATCAATCGGGGCGACCCCATAGAAGGGCGCGCAGCGATTGCCGATATGGCTCGTGGCTTTTACGCCGACTTCCCTGATCTTGAGGTCCGTTGCGATATGATGCGATGGGCCGGATCTCATGCGATTTTTGTTTGGACCCTAGAAGGGCACCACGCCGAAACTGGCAATCACGTTGTCGCGCGTGGTTGGGAAGAGTGGGAATTGACGTCAGACTATCTTGTAAAGTCATCGCTGGGCTGGTTCGACGCGGATGACTACCAACACCAGATTGACGGCAAATAGCTTAACGCGCTCGATCCGCAGCCGTTTCTATTGTGTAGTTCCGGGGTATTCCCTGTGTGACCTGAAACCAGTCTGACGCCTTGGCCCGTGCCTGATGTGCGTCAAAGGCCGCTTGCGTCACAAACACCTCTGACACAGTAAACCGCCCGGGCGTTGTCTGATCTTCCACAACTTCGAAAGACAAGCAGCCCTCTTCCGCGCGCGTGAGAGCGATGTGAAGCGGCAAGGCTGCCCGCACGTCTTCAAGCCGGTCGGGCGGCACGTCAATATGGCCATTCAGGAATACCCGTTGGTCCAATGCATCTGACATGCCAAGCCCTCTCGTCTTGTTCAAAGCGACGTGAACTGCGCGGCCTGTTTGTCAGTCCACAAAACCGTCAGACGGAACCCGTCTTCGGTTTGATCCTCGCTCTGGACGACGTCCTGACGGAATAGCCAAGCCCGCTTGTCACCCTCGGCGAAAGAGAGGTTCAGGACAACTTCATGCCGTGCCCCCTGAAGGAGCGTGGCAATCTCGGCCAACAGCGCGTCAACGCCTTCGCCCGTTACAGCCGAGATTGAGAATATCGCCGGGTCCCGTTCAGCCCGCGCCAATGCGGCCTCTTTGTTTTCGGGGTTAAGCAGGTCAATCTTGTTCCAGACCTCAAGCCGTGGACGTTCTTCATCGACACCCAATGAGGTCAGGATGGTCTCAACATCCTGCGCCTGTGCATCCGTTTCCTCGTGGCTGATATCACGTACATGAACGATCAGGTCCGCGCCCAGAACTTCCTCAAGGGTCGCCCGGAAAGCCGCCACAAGCTCGGTCGGAAGGTTCGAGATAAAGCCCACCGTATCCGACAGGATCACCTCGGGGCCGTCAGGCAACTGCACCCGTCGCATCGTCGGGTCCAGCGTGGCGAACAGCATGTCTTTGGCCATCACTTCGGCCCCGGTCAGGCGGTTGAACAGTGTCGATTTGCCTGCGTTTGTATAGCCCACAAGGGCAACGATTGGATACGGCACCTTGGCGCGTGCAGCCCGGTGCAGGGTGCGGGTCTTGACCACTTTCTGCAACTGACGGCGCAGTCTGACCAGTTGCTCGTCAATGGCGCGACGGTCGGCTTCGATCTGGGTTTCACCGGGTCCGCCAACGAACCCCAAACCACCCCGCTGCCGTTCAAGGTGGGTCCATGCCCGGACCAGGCGTGTGCGTTGATAGCTGAGAGCGGCCATCTCGACCTGCAGCACACCTTCACGGGTGCGGGCACGATCGCTGAAAATTTCAAGGATCAATCCGGTCCGGTCGAGGATCTTGACCTTCCACGCCTTTTCCAGATTGCGCTGCTGCACCGGCGTAACGGGACCATCGATCAAGACCAGCTCGATTTCACTGTCATGCAGTCGCTCGGCCAGTTCCTCGATCTTCCCAGTGCCGAACAAAAGCCCCGACTGGGCGCGTTGCAAGCGCACGATTTCAGACCCGATCACATCCAGATCGGGCAATGCAGCGGCCAGTGCAACCGCCTCGGCCAGCGCCGGTTCGGGAACACGGCGCTGTTCATCTGATTTGATTTCGGGATGCAGCACCCAAGCACGGGTGCGCCTCCGGTCATGTTCCATCAAGAGGCGTCTTCGCCCTCATACAGGTTGATCGGCTGTGATGGCATGATGGTTGAAATCGCGTGTTTGTATACCAACTGCGACTGTCCGTCGCGGCGCAACAATACGCAGAAATTGTCGAACCAGGTGATCACACCTTGCAGTTTCACGCCATTGATCAGGAAGATCGTTACCGGAACCTTAGCTTTCCGTACATTGTTCAGGAAGGCATCCTGAAGATTCTGTCTGTCCGAAGCCATATTTTTATAATCTCGCCATTGTTCTTGCTACGCGCTGCGGACCAACGCGCTCCCTCCCGGCGAGTATGGAGTGCCGCGCAGAGATATTCCAGATGAAAAATAAGGCGATAACGTTGGTGGAGCGTTTTGGTTCAATCCCGCCACAGCGATGGCGTGATCAGGGCAATGATAGCAAGCGTTTCCAGACGACCGATCACCATCGCTGCACAAAGTGTCAGTTTTGCCCCTGCGGACAGATCAATCAGCCGGATCGGGACGTCCGTGGCCAGCTCGATCAACGGACCCGTTGTCGTCAGGGTGGCTACACTCAGCACCATTGCCTGTTCGAAACCGGATCCCATCGCCGCCAGCAACAGGTTGAACACCGCCAGCGTCAGCGCAAAAAGCATCAGAAAAATCCAGGCGATAAAAGCCCCGTCGCTTTGAATGCGCCGGTTACCGCCCCCGACACCGCTGACGGATGAAGGATAGATCAGGCGATCAATCTCGCGCGCGCCGTTCAGATACAACGCAAAAACCCGCAACAGTTTGACGCCTCCGGCCGTGGTGGCGACCCCGCCGCCGATCAGCGCCAATCCCATCAACAGCAACCCCGGCGTACCCAGACCTGACAATTGCTGCGCATCGTTCCAGTTCGCACTTTCAAATCCGGCAGTGGTCAGGAAGGCCAACACGGTGAACAGCATACCCCAGATCACCTGCAAAGCCTGAAGCGGTGCGATCTGCCCGCCGATTTCGGTCACGCCAGCAACCACTCGGAAAAACAAGAGCAGCGCGACAGCCAAAACGATCAACAGGCCGATACGAAACTCGGGGTCTCTGTCCAAACGAGAATACCCGGTGGCAGCGGTATCCGCCGAAAAGGTGAGGCGCGAAAGGGCAAAGAAGAGGAACAGAAAAACAATCGCCTCACCGGTAAACCCGGCCTGCGCCCCTTCCATACCACCGACCGGAGAGATACCGGACGTGGCCATCACCGACATTGCGTGGCAGACAGCCGTCAGGCCGGCCTCACCCGCGATCAGCAGAAGCACCCAGATCACCGCGGTCAGCCCGGCGTATACCGGCGTCAGCGCCCGTGCCACACGCAGCAAACGGCCGCGCGGGTCCACGCGCTCGCTTTGCGCGACGCCTGACACCGGACGCCCAGGCTGCCCTTTTGCTGTCACCTCGAACCCACCAAGGGAAAGTGGGGCCAGAATCGCGGCGGCCGCGACCCACATCAGCAAGCCCCCCATCCAACCGACCAGCGCTCGCCACAGGTGCAGCGGTGCACTCAGCCGGTTATGATCAGGGAACAAGTCGGCCCCGGTGGTCGTCAGGGCGCTGACCATATCGAAATAAGCGTTCAGAAACGTGGTTGTGCCAAGCGCGTCATGGAATGGGATCGCCAGAAAGATCGGCAGGATAGTGAAGCATCCCAACATCACCGCCAGCTGCCCCAAAGTGCCCCGCCGCGGGATACGATTGGACGACGCCATTGCGATGATAGCGACCAGAAACAGGCCCAGAATGCCCGAATACAGAAATGATCGCGACGTACTGTGATCATCCAGCACCAGCGCATAGATTGCCGGAATCCACATGGCCAGAGACACGATTGCCCAGATCAGCAGGAACAACGGCAGTCGCCGTAAAAGCCTAACCTGTTGTGTCCCCGCACGCTCCATCAGAAGAAATCGATTGAAACCTGCATCAGGCGTTCAACCTCGGGCACGTCCTTGGCCATGGCAAAGATGGCAACCACATCCTTTTCATCGATCCTCAGACTTCCTGTCGGGCGCAGAACCTCGTCCCCTTTGCGCACGGCACCCACCAGCACACCTTCGGGGAAATCGATATCCCGCAGCTTCTGCCCCGCCATCGGAGAAGTCGACAGAACCTCGGCCTCGATCACTTCGGCCTCGGCATCGCCGATGGAATAAACCTGTCGCACACGCCCATGCCGGATATGGCGCAGGATCGAGCTGACGGTGGTGGCACGCGGGTTAATATAAGCGTCAATGCCCAACGGCCCCATCAGAGCAACCATGCTGGGATCGTTAATCAGCGCAATCGCCAGCGCACAGCCTTCGGCCTTGGCACGCACGGCGGCCAGCATGTTGGTGCGGTCGTCATCCGTGACGGCCAGCATCGCATCGGCCCGGTCGATACCCGCCTCGCTCAGCAAGCCGGAATCCAACCCATCCCCATGCAGAACGATTGTCCGCTCCAGCGCTTCGGCGGCGATCTCGGCGCATTGACGGTCGCGTTCGATGATCTTGGCACGCACGCGACCTTCACGCTCTTCCAGCGTTCTGGCCACTTCCAAACCAACATTACCACCGCCAACAATCACAATACGATCCTGACGCTTCTGGGCTTTGCCGAACACCTCCATGGTGCGGTTCACGTCTTTCACATTAGTAAAGACGTAACATTCGTCACCCACGAACAGCTGATCTTCGGACTCGGGCGCAAACAGCGTACCTTCGCGCCGAACCCCAACCACAATCGAACTGAGCGTGGAAAACAGATCGGTCAGTTGCCGGAGCGGCGTGTTCACGATCGGACAGTCCTCTTCCACCCTGATGCCCAGCAGTTGCGCCTTGCCATCCATGAAAATCTCGGTGTCAAAGGCCGACGGGGCAGACAGGCGGCGCATCGCAGCGGCAGCCACTTCGCGTTCGGGGCTGATCACCACATCGATAGGCAAGTGATCGCGGCGGTAAAGATCCGAATGGATGGCTTCCAGATAGGATTTCGACCGCAGACGCGCGATCTTGCGTTGGATCGAGAAGACCGAATGCGCCATCTGACAGGTGACCATGTTCACCTCGTCGGAATGGGTCGCAGCGATTATCATTTCGGCGTCACGGGCCCCTGCCCGTTCCAGTACGTCAGGATAGCTTGCAAACCCGGCAATGCCCTGCACATCCAGCGTTTCCGTCGCTCGGCGCACGAGGTCGGGATTGTTGTCCACGACCGTTACGTCATTCAGTTCGCCCGAAAGGTGCCGCGCAATCTGCCAGCCAACCTGACCTGCGCCGCATATGATGACCTTCATGTTTCTGGCCCTTCTGCCTGAGAGGATTGAATGACAGATGCCCCCAAAGCGGTCAATTGAATTGTCATCCCTGCGCGGCTGCGGCAAGATAAGCGTATGAAAACGCTGTTTCCTATGCTCGTTACCCTGATGGTACTGTCCTCATGTGGGCCGCTTTCGCTCTATTATCGCGAGGGCGCAACCGTGTCGCGACTGCAGGAAGAAACCACCCAGTGCCAGCTCAAGGCGGTAAAAGAGGTGCCAGTTGCCAATCAAATCCGTCAAAGCCCGCCGACGTACTGGCCCGGGCGCACATATTGCGACGGCCGGGGGCGGTGCTATCAATCGCCCGGATGGTGGCAGCCCGGTCGGGTCTATACCGTGGATGTGAATCAGGGCCTGCGTAATACCGTCGAAGCGCAATGCATGGCGCAAAAAGGCTTCCGGCCCGTAAGTCTGCCGCCCTGCAAGCAGAATGTGAAATCACGCGTGCCCGCGACGCGCACCACAACGTTGCCGCCGCTCAACAGCGCCTCGTGCTTTGTGAAATTCGATGATGGGTCCTTCCAGATCATAACGCCCGGTCAATCAGGCTGAGATCTGGTCCCCCCATATCCTGACCCAAGTCTCTCGGATCAGGCTTTGAGTCTGGTCGTGCGACCGGCAGATTACTCTGCCGGTTCCGGTTCGTCGATCTGTGCAACCCGTGCGCCGGATTTGTTCGATGTTACCACACCCAGCGATTTCAGTTTGCGATGCAGCGCGCTGCGCTCCATCCCTACAAAGCTGGCAGTGCGGCTGATATTGCCGCCAAAGCGATTGATCTGAGTCAGCAGATATTCCCGCTCGAACGCTTCACGCGCCTCACGCAGCGGCAAGGTTGCCAGCGCACCCGACAGAACGACACGGCCCGACTCTTCGGTTTTTTCCTCTTCGCTCGGCAGCTCACGCGCTTCGATCGGGCCGGTTCCGTCGCCCAGGATCAGAACCCGTTCGATCAGGTTCTTGAGCTGACGCACATTCCCCGGCCACGTCATCGTCTGCAACAAGGCAACCGCCTCCTCCGAGAGTTCCCGGATCGGCAAACCTTGGGTTTCGTTGCACATTTCAATGAAATGCTGGGCCAGAACCGGAATATCCTCACGGCGATCTTCCAGCGACGGAACTGCAATCGGTACTACGTTCAGACGGTGGTACAGTTCTTCCCGGAAGCGCTCGGCGGCGATTTCCACATCAAGGTCCTTGTTGGTGGACGAGATGACCCGAAGATCCACCCGCACCTTGTCAGACCCGCCCACACGCTGGAATTGCTGATCCACCAGCACCCGCAGAATCTTGGACTGCGTGCCCAAGGGCATATCCGCCACTTCGTCAAAATAGACCACACCGCCATGGGCTTCTTCCAGCAAACCGGGTTCGACCCCTCGTTCTGCGGATTCCCGGCCAAACAGAACTTCTTCCACGCGCTCGGGTTCGACCCCAGCGCAGTTCACCGTGACGAAGGGAGCATTGGCGCGGTTGGAATGAGCGTGAATATACCGCGCCGCAATCTCCTTGCCCGACCCGGCAGGTCCACTCAGCATCACGCGGCCATTTGATTTGGTCACTTTGTCCAACTGACCCTGCATACCGCGGAACGAAGCGGACTTGCCGATCATATCCGAATTGTTGACCTCTTTGCGCTTCAGCGACGCATTCTCGCGACGCAGGCGAGAGGTCTCCATCGCGCGGCGGATCACCACCATCAATTGGTCAATATTGAAGGGCTTTTCGATAAAGTCATACGCGCCTTGTTTGATGGCGGCGACCGCGATTTCGATGTTGCCGTGACCCGAAATGATCACCACCGGCACGTCCGGGTTGTCGCGTTTCACCGCCTTCAGAATATCGATACCGTCCATGCGGCTGTCTTTCAGCCAGATATCCAGGATCAACAGTCCCGGAGGCTCGGAATTGATCGACGCCATACACTCATCCGAGTTGGCCGCCAGCCGGGTTGAATACCCTTCGTCCTCCAGAATGTCGGACACCAGCTCGCGAATATCGCGCTCGTCATCTACGATCAGAATGTCGCTCATCTTTGGCCTGCTTTCAGTTTGTTGGTTCTAATTGCCTGCTTCTGTGGCGCAACGGTCGAGGACATGGTGGCCCCCGGTAAACGGATAACGGCCATCGCGCCAAAATGGTCCTGTCCGTCAAATACGGGCGCATCTTCAAGTGTCAGCGCTCCGCCATGTTCTTCGATGATTTTCTTGACGATGGGCAGGCCCAGCCCGGTCCCTTCGTCGCGTGTGGTCACATAGGGTTCAAACAGCCGCGCCCGATCCTCGGGCAGACCGATCCCGTTGTCTGCAATGGTGATGAGGGTACCCGCGTCATCACCGGACACTGCCACTTTTATCTGTGGCTTCAGATTGTCCGGCGCCCCTTTTTCCTTAAGGGTGCCAATCGCTTCTCCGGCATTTTTAATCAGGTTTGTCAGGGCTTGATGCAGCATGGTGGCGTCGACATCCGCCATGATGGGTTGCTGCGGCAAATCAGCGTCGATCTGTACATCCGGTTGCCCCGCTTGCTGCAGCACAACCGCTTCGCGCACCAGATCAACCACGTTTTCTTCCCGGCGCTCAGGCTCGGGCATCCGCGCGAATTTCGAGAATTCGTCCACAATTCGGCGCAGGTCGTTGGTCTGGCGTACGATCACGCCAGTCATCGACTCGAGGCCTTCGGAATCCTCTTCGTCCAGCTTGCGGGCAAATTTGCGCTTGATGCGCTCAGCGCTCAACTGGATCGGGGTCAACGGGTTCTTGATCTCATGGGCAATCCGGCGGGCAACATCGCCCCAGGCCGCCATCCGCTGTGCGCTGACCAGATCGGTCACATCATCAAATGCGACCACATAGCCTTCCAGCCCACCGTCTTCGCCGCGACGGATGGCCATCCGGACAAGCAGGTTCTCCAACCGGCCTTTACGGGTGACCTTGATCTCACCTTGAACGGCCTCTTGCCCGCTTTCTTTCAAATTTTCAAAAAGGGGCAGAAACTCCGGTACAGCGATACCGATCGCCAAGTGCTCTTCGCCCCGAGACCAATCCAGCAATCGTTCTGCCGAACGGTTTACGAAGGTCACGCAGCCTTCGGGGTCAATACCCACAACACCTGACGTGACCGAACTGAGAACCGAATCGAACAGACGGCGGCGGCTTTCGATTTGTTGCGTGTTTTCCAACAGCGTGTCCCGCTGTCCCTTCAACTGCCTGGTCATCTGGTTGAAATAACGGCCCAGCATGGCAATCTCATCATCGGTGGCTTCTTCGATGACCTGAACGCTCAGATCACCGGCGCCGACCCTTTGGGCCGCTGTGGTCAAACGACCCACTGGACGTGACAGGCGCTCGGCAAACCACATGCCCAACGACATTGCAGCAAGAATCAGGATCAGTGCAAAGCCAAGATACAGCAGGCCAAATTCGAACAGCACCCTGCCACGTTCGCTTTCCAACTGTTGGTAGAACTGTGCTGTTTCCTTGGTGTCATCCAGCAGCGTCAGCAACTGACCGTCAACCTCGCGGCTGACATACAGGTAACGGTCCAAATAGGCCGTCAGAGGCACCAGCGCGCGGAATTCATTGTTCGGCCAATCTGCGATAATCAACAGCCCCGTGTCGGTCGCCTCAGCCATTTGCTCGGACGTGGGGGCTTGGTAATTGAACAGATACGACCGATCCCCGCGCGACTTGATCTCACCGCTGCCGTCGATGACATAGGCTTCGCGCAACCCGCGTTGAATCTGAGCCTGCCCTTGCGCCAGCACTTCGCGCAACTCGGCGTCTGAGATGTAGAAATCCAGCGAGCGTGCGTTGTCCAGATATCGTGCCAGCACCGAGGCATCCTGAACCAACCCGCGCCGGTGTTCCTGCTCGTAGGCTTCCGCTGCTGTCAGGGAAGACCCCACCACCTGCCGAACCCGGTCCGAGAACCAGCCTTCGAGACCGATATTCACGGTGAGCCCCGCAAAAATCGCCACGGTCACGGTCGGCACCAGCGCCAGAAGTGTAAACGCCCCGATCAGGCGCAAATGCAGGCGCGAACCCGCCGATTTTGCCCTGCGCGCCGCAATCAAGCTGCCCACCTGACTGAGTACCAGCGCAGCGACAACCAGAACGTACACAAGATCAGCCAACAGAATCAGCCGCAAGGTCGGCGCCGTGGTGCCAAGATCAAAGGGACCGATAACAAGATACGTTGCCAACGCCAAAATCGGCCCCAGGAGCACCAGCCCAAAGGTTCCAAAATTGCGCAGTTTCCGTGATTTACGCCATCGACTTATCGATGGGATCATCCCGCTCTGTGCTCGGGTTGCCACCGTCTGCCCTCATCCTGATGTGCCGCGCTCGCGGCTTACCGCCATATATCGTGATCTTTTCCCGACAGATGCCGGGATGCCACGGTTTGTGTGGCGATATTACATCAGTTTGCGTCGGCGTGTCACCCGAATATCGAGATCGGTAATCTTTTTTCGCAACGTGTTTCGATTGATTCCCAGCAAATCGGCACATTTCGCCTGATTTCCGCCGGTTGCGTCCAGTGCAATTTCGATCAGCGGTGCCTCAACCTCGCGCAGAATACGCTGGTACAGGCCCGGCGGTGGCAGAATATTGCCGTGCAGATCAAAGTATCGTCGCAAATGACGCTCGACCGAGGTCGACAGTTTTTCGCGCTCTCCTCCGCTGAGAACCGGCTCTGCCTCGGGCTGACTGCCCAGTACAGCTTCCACTTCGGATTTAGAGATTTCATCTGCCCGGCTGGTCAGACCCAGACGACGTACGGCATTTTCCAACTGCCGCACGTTACCGGGCCATGAATAGCGCCGCACCAGTTCGACTGCCTCTGGACCAAGCCAGCGCTTTGTTCCACTTTCACGCTCATCGCGGGCCAGAAAATGTTCGGCCAGCAGCGGTATGTCATCCACCCTTTCGCGCAAAGACGGCACATGGATCGTGGCCCCGCACAACCGGTAATATAGATCCTGACGAATGCGCCCGTTTTCCATTCCTTCATTCAGGTCCGACTGGCTGGTGGCCATAAAGCGCGGAAGATGATCGCCAGGCGTGTCCATCATCCGCACGATCCGGGCCTGAACCTCATCGTCGATATCCGCGATCTCATCAATCAACAGCGTGCCACCACGCACCCGCGCCAACACCCGTGCGGGTCCTTCCAGATCCCGCAGCTCGGCAGCTGTAACTATGACAAAAGGCAGAGTGCGTCGGTCCGAGAAATCGTGAATAGCCCGCGCAATCAACGATTTACCCGTTCCGCTTTCACCCGAGATCATCACAGGCAGATCCGTGTTCATCACCCGTGCAACCAGCCTGTACAGGGCCTGCATAACCGGAGTGCGCCCGACCAGAGGGAGCTCGTCCGGGCGCTCGCCGTCTGCCTTGGCTGGTTCGGGTTGCGCGCGCTGCTTCTGACCCAGAGCGCGTGCGGTCCGCTTCATCAGGTCCGGCAGGTCGAACGGTTTCGGCAGGTAATCGTACGCATCCGCCTCTGCCGCCTGAATGGCCGTCATGATCGTGTTCTGCGCCGAAATCACGATAACAGGCAGACCCGGGCGATCCTCTGCAATTTTTGGCAGCATTTCCAGACCGTTGCCGTCGGGCATGACCACGTCTGAAATCACCACATCACCTTTGCCCTCACCGACCCAGCGCATCAGCGTGGTCAGCGATGAGGTTGCGTGTACCTTGCACCCGGCGCGCGTCAGGGCCTGGGTCAGAACGGTGCGGATCGTGCGGTCGTCATCCGCAACCAGTACTGTGCCATCCATCAGGGGGTCTCCTTCTTATGCTCGGCGTCTTCGCGCGGCGCGCGACGCAGAGACAGTTTGAATATGGTTCGCCCGGGAACGGATTCAGCTGAAACCCAGCCATCGTGGTCCGAGACAATCTTACTGACCAGCGCCAGCCCCAGTCCGGTGCCATTTTCCCTACCCGACACAAACGGATCAAAAATGTCACCGCGAATTTCTTCAGGCAGGCCCGGGCCATCGTCGATGATCTCGACCTGCAGGGGCAGCGAATGACCCGATCCATCGCTGCGGCGCAGTCGGAACGAGTGTTCATAATACGTCCGCAGGCGGATCGTGCCGCCCTGCGCACCGGCGGCTTCGGACGCGTTCTTCAGAAGGTTCAGCACCACCTGCAACAACTGATCCGGGTCTCCATAAGCCAACGGCAAAGACGGGTCATAATCTTCGATGATCGTCATATCCGCACCAAAACCCAGCAAGGCAGACCGGCGTGCGCGATCCAGAACGTCATGGATATTGACCGGCTTGAAGTCAGGTTTCTGCAGGTTTCCAAATTGCTCGACCTGTTCCAACAGCTTTACGATCCTGCGGCTCTCGGCCACAATAAGATCCGTAAGTTCAAGGTCTTGTGGCGGGATATTCATGCTCAACAACTGCGCGGCACCTGTAATCCCGGCCAACGGATTCTTGATCTCATGGGCCAGCATTTCGGCCATGCCGATGGCCGATTGCGCAGCCGATTTGACGGTATTGCCCCGTGTCATCCGCCCCGACAACTCGCGCGGTGAGATGATCATGATCATCGATCCCGGATGCCCAACCAACGGCGCGATCTGCAAAGCGCATTGCAGCGGCGCGCGGTTTCCCGATCCGGCGTCGACATCGTTGACAAAAAGTGGCGTGCCAAGGGTTCGCGCACGCTCAAATGCTTCTTCCAGCGGTGCGTCCACGGCGATCTGATCCCACACCGGATAGCCGACCACTGCCTTGCGTGACGCGTTCAGAAACCCCTCACCTGCTGCATTTACATCTGAAATCCGATCATCCGCATCAATGATGAAGGCCGGAACAGGCAAGGAATTCCAAATGCTGGCGTTTGAGTTCATGCCGCCACCTCGCCCGTATCACTCAACGCATCCGCCAGCAGACGCAGTACTTCCCTTGGATCGCGAGAGGTCAGAACGGCCCGCCGCAGCGGCGCAGGGGTCGCGGCCCCATCCATGTACCAGCCCAGATGTTTGCGCGCGACGCGCAGACCCAGATCCGCACCGTAGAAGGCCAGCATCGCCTGATAATGCGCCTGCACCATGTCGATCAGATCCGCCCCGACCGGAATATCCGGGGCCTCTGCCCCGTAAAGGTCATGGCATATTTGAGCCAAGAGCCAGGGCTTGCCCTGCGCGCCGCGCCCGACCATAACCCCGTCCGCGCACGACTGATCCAGCGCAATCCGCGCAGCAGCGGTATCCACGATGTCGCCATTTGCAACGACTGGAATCGATACAGCCTCTTTCACGGCTCGGATCGCCCGCCAATCAGCATGGCCTTTGTAGAACTGACACCGCGTGCGACCATGGATCGTGACCATCTGAATGCCTGCGTCCTGCGCACGCCGCGCCACATCCGGTGCATTGAGCAGAGAGTCGTCCCAGCCCAACCGGGTTTTCAAGGTCACAGGCAGATCAACTGCATCGACCACGGCTTCGATCAGGGTCAGGGCGTGATCCGGTGTTTTCAGCAAAGCTGAGCCGGAGTAGCCATTGGTCACTTTCTTGGCGGGACAGCCCATGTTGATGTCGATTACCCGCGCGCCCCTGTCGGCGACCTGACGGGCGGCTTCAGCCATCCAATGCGCCTCGCGCCCGGCCAGTTGCACGGCAGTGTTTTCCACATCCGCAGACAGTTCCGCGCGTTCGCGCACGCCGGGCTTTGCTTGCACCATCTCCTGACTGGCGACCATTTCACTGACCACCATGCCAGCGCCAAATCGCATCACCAGATCGCGAAAGGGGCGATCAGTGATTCCGGCCATCGGCGCCAGCAAGACCGGCGGTGTTACTTCCTTGTCAGCGAGGTGCAGGGTCAACGTGCTTAATCCTTGGGCAGTTGCTGTTTTGATATCGAATTCTGCGCATATGAACAACAAAACGCCGCGAAACAAGCCCGCGGAATCATCACATGCCTATTTTTTAATCTCTTTACCTTGTGTGATTGCCTCGGCTTTCACCGCCGCCTAAACACAGACCAATACGAAGGAGCGCCTGAGACATGACCACAGCCGCCATCATAGTCGCCGCAGGGCGCGGAATGCGTGCCGGAGGCGGCGTACCCAAGCAATGGCGCAGCCTTGCGGGTCGTCGCGTAGCTGACTGGACGATCGAGCGGTTTCGCGGACAGGTGGATCACATCGTTCTGGTGCTTTCAGACGAAGACACACCAGCGTGGGAAGAGTTTCGCGAATCTGATCTGATCCTCGCTTCCGGCGGGTCAGATCGCTCGGGTTCGGTGCGTAGCGGACTGACGGCCCTGGAAGGTCTGGGTGTTCAACATGTTCTGATCCATGACGTGGCCCGGCCTTGTGTCTCGCAGCGCATCATACAGGACGTGCTGGCCGCGCTGGAAACGCACCAAGCGGCTGCCCCGGGGCTTGTCGTCACAGATGCATTGTGGGTTGGTCAAGACGATGCTGTGACCGGCACGCAAGACCGCAACGGCCTTTACGCCGCGCAGACACCACAGGGATTTCACCATGATGCCATCGCCGCCGCCCATGCAGCCCATTCGGGCGGCGCTGCGGATGATGTGGAAGTAGCCCGCGCGGCAGGGCTTGAAGTGTGCATTGTCCCCGGCGACGCGGACAATCTGAAGATCACCCGACCCGAGGATTTTGCCCGGGCAGAACGGATAATGGGAACGGATATGGATGTGAGGCTGGGCAACGGGTACGACGTGCACCGTTTTGGCGACGGAGATCACGTAATTCTGTGTGGCGTGAAAGTACCGCATGATCGCGGATTGCAGGGGCATTCGGATGCCGATGTCGGAATGCATGCCGTAACCGATGCAATATATGGCGCTTTGGCACAGGGTGACATCGGTCAACACTTCCCGCCTTCAGATCCACAATGGAAAGGCGCGGCCAGCAAGATTTTTCTACGCCATGCGGTCGAGATGGCCGGGCACATGGGATACCGCATTTCGAACGTCGACTGCACGCTGGTCTGCGAGTATCCAAAGATCGGCCCTCATGCTGCCGCCATGCGCGCCGAGATGGCTCGTATCATGGAGTTGAGCAAGGATCAGGTCTCGGTCAAGGCCACCACGTCCGAGCGTTTGGGCTTTACCGGCCGCAGCGAGGGGATTGCCTCGCTCGCCACTGCCTGTCTGGTGAAGGCATGACTGCGGCGCAGGTGATCGGCACGGTCGGCGGTGTCGGCTATTTGCGCCCTGCCCCCGGCACCTGGGGATCCCTGGCAGCGCTGCCCATGGTTTGGGTGTTGCACACGCTGGGTGGGTTTCCTCTGCTGGCACTCGCAACGCTTGTTGTTTTTGTCGGCGGCCTTTGGGCGACCCGCGTGATGACAGAGGGGCAAGACGATCACGACCCATCGGAAATCGTCATTGATGAGGTCGCAGGCCAGTTCATCGCGCTTTGGGCGATTTCTTACCCGTCCTGGGCCCATGGGATCGACATTTCCGCCCTTTGGCCAGGTTGGGTGGCAGGATTCATTCTGTTCCGCCTGTTCGACATCACCAAGCCGGGGCCCGTTGGCTGGGCCGACCGGCGCGGCGATCCGATGGGCGTGATGCTGGACGACGTCATCGCAGGCGTTTTTGCAGCCATCGGCGTGATGGTTCTGGCCGGATTGGCACACGGAGTTCTGGGCCTATGAACGTGACCGAGCTGCTGGATTTTGCCAAGGCGCAGGGCGTTATGATCTCTACTGCTGAAAGTTGCACCGGCGGCATGGTGGCCGCGGCCCTGACCGATATTCCCGGCAGTTCCGCCGTGGTGGACCGTGGATTTGTCACCTATACCAACGCAGCGAAACAGGACATGCTGGGCGTTCTTGCCGAGACGCTGGCCGCGCATGGTGCAGTGTCGGAAGACGTCGCCCGCGAGATGGCAGACGGCGCCCTGCGCCATTCTCAGGCCCAGCTTGCCGTATCGATCACCGGCATTGCCGGACCGGGCGGATCCGAGTTCAAACCGGAGGGGCGCGTGTGTTTCGGGCTGGCGCGCGACGGTCGGATCACGCTAACCGAAACCGTTGAATTCGGCGCGTTGGGGCGAGATGCCGTCCGTTTGGCGGCCCGTGATCACGCGCTGGGTCTGCTGAAAGACAGCCTTTCATAAGCGCCCGTTCTTCAGGCATATCGCACGCAATTTTGCAAAACCTGTCGTCCCTTTAACAAAAGGCGATATTTTGTGCTCTTATTGAGGAACCACCACTTTTGTCCCGGACACCCGGACCGCGCATTTTACGGGCTGGTGTTTGTGGGTGCCTTTACGGCAGTTGTCACGATTGTTTTGGTGAAGGTGGTTGCACTTCTCATCCTGCGTCGCGTAGACGCCAAGACCGAAACAAACAGGCGCGATCTGTCGACACAGGGCGAGCGCGTCTAAGACATGAGCAGCTAAGCCCACCTTGGCTGCCCATCGCCCGCAAGGGCAAAAGCGGACCTCATGGGGGTCCGCTTTTCTTTTGCGGGCCTCTCGACTCCGGCCCAAGGGTCGGGCTATCAGCCCGCAACGTGTTTTCAGCCCCGAGGTTTGCGCCATGATCCCCAGTTCCTTTCCCGACAGCACCGAAATCGCCCGCCTGACCGCGCGGATGCTGCTGGAGATCAAGGCTGTCCATTTCAACGCGCGCGAGCCGTTCACGCTGGCCAGCGGTCTGCCCAGCCCGACCTATATCGACTGCCGCAAACTGATCTCGTACCCGCGCATCCGCTCGACCCTGATGGACTTCCTGACCGTCACCGTGATGCGCGAAGCCGGGTTCGAAGCGTTCGACAATATCGCAGGTGGCGAGACGGCAGGCATTCCGTTTGCCGCCATGGTGGCCGAGCGTATGGCGCTGCCCATGACCTATGTCCGCAAAAAGCCCAAAGGATATGGCCGCAACGCGCGCATCGAAGGCGCAATGAGCGAAGGCGAGCGGGTTCTGTTGGTCGAGGACCTGACCACCGATGGCGGTTCGAAACTGTCCTTTGTGGATGCGATCCGCGAAACCGGCGCGACCTGCGGGCACACGGCGGTGATCTTCTATTATGGAATTTTCCCGGAAACCGAAAAGACGCTGGGCGACCACGGCGTGAAGCTGCACGCGCTGTGCACCTGGTGGGACGTTCTGGCCGAGGCAAAAGTGCAGAAAGCCTTTGACCAAGAGACACTTGACGGTGTCGAGGCGTTCCTGAACGATCCGCGTGGCTGGCAAGAGGCCAATAAACCCACGTAAACCTCTTGTGGGCAAGTTGGGGATAAGTGCGAAAGAATCGAGCCTTGAGCCACGATATCTGGTGACTTTTCCCCTAATTCCTACATAATGAGCTACGCATACGCAGGTATCCAAACGGTTCGGAAAGTTATCCCTAGGCCTTACCCCAAGTTAGCCACAGGTTTTTCCAGATAGCTTGCGATGACGTTTCACGTGTAGAACCGACGCACGGGCAGCGGGGACAAGATGAACGAGATCAGCAGTATCGAGCAGGCAGCAGCGCAGATTCAAAACGCGGAAACCATGCCGAACTCCATCGAGGCCGAGCAGCAATTGCTGGGCGCGATTCTAACCAATAACGATCTGTATGACCGCGTCGCCTCGATCATCGGGGCCGAGCATTTTTATGATCCGGTTCATGCCCGGATTTATGAAGTCGCCGCCGCCCGTATTGCTAAAAACGCGCTGGCCTCACCCGTCACACTGAAATCCTTCATGGGTGAAGATGAGGGCCTTAAAGAGCTGGGCGGCCCGGCCTATCTGGTTAAACTGGCCGGTGCCTCGATCAGCGCATTTGCAGTGCATGATTATGCCCAGATGATCTATGACCTCGCCATTCGGCGCGAGTTGATCCGTCTTGGCCGCGACATTTCGGACAAGGCGGCACGGGTTGAAGTCAGCAGCGAACCCAAAGAACAAATCGTCGAAGCCGAGCAGCAACTCTATCAGTTATCCGAGCAGGGCCAGACCGAACAGGGATTTCAATCCTTCCTCAAGGCGGTCACAGAAGCCGTCAACGTCACCAACGAAGCCTACCAGCGTGGTGGTGGTATGGCGGGGATTTCCACCGGTCTGGCCGACTTGGACAAACAGTTGGGTGGTCTGCACCCATCCGACCTGATCATTCTGGCTGGGCGTCCGTCGATGGGGAAAACCTCATTGGCGACCAACGTGGCCTTTAACGTTGCCAAGGCTTATAAGCGCGGCACCAAACCAGACGGCAGCGAAGGTGCGATTGACGGCGGTGTGGTTGGGTTCTTTTCTCTCGAAATGAGCGCCGAACAGTTGGCGGGACGTGTTCTGGCCGAAGCCTCGGAAATCTCCAGCCACAAAATCCGTCAGGGTGACATGACCGAGGCCGAGTTCCGCCGCTTTGTGGATGCGGCGAAGGAACTGGAAGCCTGCCCTCTGTTCATTGACGACACCCCGGCCCTGCCGATCTCGCAGCTTGCCGCGCGTGCGCGACGATTGAAGCGAACCCACGGGCTGGACCTGCTGGTGATCGATTATTTGCAGCTGTGTCGCGGCATGGCCGAGAACCGCGTCAATGAGATTGCCGAGATTTCGATGGGCATGAAGGCCATCGCCAAGGAATTGCAAATACCGGTCGTCGCCCTGTCGCAGCTAAGCCGTCAGGTGGAAAACCGCGACGATAAACGCCCGCAACTGTCCGACCTGAGAGAATCCGGCTCGATCGAGCAGGATGCCGATGTGGTGATGTTCGTGTTCCGCGAGGAATACTACAAGGAACGCGAGAAGCCCGGCGATCACGAACTGGAAAAGATGGAAGAGTGGAAGCAGGCCATGGAGCGTCTGCACGGCAAGGCCGAAGTCATTGTCGGCAAGCAGCGTCACGGCCCCATCGGAACGGTCGAGCTTTCTTTTGAAGCCCAGTTCACCCGCTTTGGAAATCTGGTCAAACCCTGGCAGCAGAGCGGCGAGATCGAGGGATACTGATCACACTGATTCTGAACTATGGGCACGTCGCGGGTCAAGCTGATGGCGCAACCTTTAGGCTGTGTTAACATCCCTGAACGAAACTTGCACAGCGCCACACACCGGTCGGAGTCCCTGAGTTTTGCCCGCGATCATCTCGGAAATAAGATATCGTAACGGCCCGAACTTTGCGCCGGACGGGGATTTCATCGAAGTCCGCGTGCCGACCGGAACGGATGTCACCGGCCTTCAGGTTGATGTTTACAACCCAAATGGCACGGTGCGCAGTTCTACAGATGTCGACTCCGCTACGATGACAACGGTGGGCGGATTCGACTATTACGTGGTCTCGGCGCGCATCAACCGATTGGGCGCAGTTTCATTGTCTGACAACGGCACGGTTCTGAGCTTTGTCTCGTTCGACGCGCAAGTGACGGCAACCCAAGGCCCGGCCAACGGCCAAACTTCGACCCAGATCGGCAGCAACGGAACGGATGACACGTCTTCGCTGTCGTCAACGGATGGGGTGAATTTTGTCCAGGATCCGAACCCAAGCCCAGGCGCACCCTGTTTTACCTCGGACACGCTGATAATGACCGATCAGGGTGAAATCCGCGTACAGGACATCAAACCCGGTATCCGGGTTGTGACAACCACAGGCGGGTCAGAGCCGGTGCGCATGGTCTTGTCCCGGACCCTACGGCAGTCGGACTTATTAAAGAAACCGGAGTTGCGCCCGATCTTTATCGCGGCCGGCTCACTTGGCCACGGCCTGCCCCGCCGCGATCTGCGGGTGTCGCGCCAGCATCGGATGCTGGTCCGCTCGGCTATTTCGCTTCGGATGTTTGCGACGCGCGATGTTTTGATCTCGGCCGTTCGTCTGACCGAGCTGCCCGGCATTTTCATCGACGATGCGGCAACGCGCGTGACCTATCACCACCTCATTTTCGACCGGCATGTGGTTCTTTTTGCCGAAGGCGCACCAAGCGAAAGCCTGTTTACAGGCCCCGAAGCGCTGCGATCCTTGCCGTCAGAAGCCCTTCATGAGCTCTTGCAGCTGTTTCCCGGCCTGGTCCGTCACCAGAACATGGCCCCTGCCTGTTATATCCCCAGCGCAAAGCAGCAGAAGAAACTGGTGACGCGTCATAAACAGAACAGAAAGCCCGTACTGGATCAGCCTTTGATCTAAAGACGAGAAACGCTAATTGTGCCCTGCCATTCCGTTCACCAAAGCGACGGATTGTTCAACGCAGGTACGCAACGCGAAGGGCCTTTCAGCGGTTTCAGATCCTGACCATCCAATGCTTGCCCCAACCATCCATGCGGGTGGCTCAGCGTCAGCGGCGGTTGCGCGGTGGTCTCAGAGATCTGCCCAAATCCGGTCTTACCGTAATACCCCGGATCGCCATAAGTCAGCGCCACATCCGCACCTGAGGACCGTAAACGATCCAACCCGTATGAGATCAATGCCTGACCCACTCCACTTTTTTGGCTGTCTGTCCTTACGGCCATGGGCGACAGGATGAACACACATCGCGTGTCCTGCGGAAATGCGACACGGGAAAAAATGGCACAGCCTAGCAATTGGTTATCCCGATGGGCTGTGAACACCAAAAGATCCTCGGATGGTGTACTGTCGATCAGGTCTTGTACAAAAGCACCAATTACCGCGCCTTCGTCTTTCCCCTCAGACGCGGCAAAAACATCTGTGAAAAGCCGGACCACTTCGGATGGGTTTGATGTCAAACCGGTTGAAAATTCCATGAATTCCTTGTCCCTGCGGCCGCACCCCTGGATGTGTGGTGATGAGACGATCCCGCCCACAAGATCGTTTTAACATCAATGTGAAGACAATCACAAAGCGGTTTATTCAAAGCAACAAATCGCTAATATGTCTTGGTTTTCGGCTCTATTCGGCGATTGCGACGACATGGCAACGGAATACGCCAAGGAAATGCGCCATTCCCTCTTGACCTTGGACGGCGCAATGTCATGAACAGTTCCATGAGTACTGCACGTTTGACGATCAATCTACAGGCGCTGGCCAGCAACTGGCGCGCGCTTGATGCGAAGACCGGGGTAGAAACCGGGGCCGTGGTCAAGGCCGATGCCTATGGGCTGGGTGCCGGGCCTGTCAGCGACACGCTGGCCGAAGAAGGCGTTCGAAAGTTCTTTGTTGCCGCAGCCGAGGAAGGCGCCGCCGTGCGCGAGGCGGTCGGACCGGGCCCGATGATCGGAATTTTCTCCGGGCACATGGAAGGCGATACAGATTTGCTGCGTGCGCACGATCTGACACCACTGATCAACTCGGCCGAACAGTTCCAGCGTCATTTGCAAGCGCTGCCCGATCACGCATTCGGTATTCAACTGGACAGCGGTATGAATCGCTTGGGACTTGAGCCAGCCGACTGGGCCGAGCTGCGCCCAAAGGCCGAGGCCTTGAACCCGGTGGTGGTCATGTCTCATCTGGCCTGTTCGGATGAACCGGATCACCCGATGAATCAGCAGCAGTTGAAAACCTTCCGCGAGATGACCGACGGCGTCACCGCACCCCGTTCGCTAGCCGCAACCGGAGGCACCTTTCTGGGGCCTGAGTTCCATTTCGATTTCTGCCGCCCGGGCATTGGCCTTTATGGTGGCCTGCCTTTTGCCGGGGCCAAGCCGGTTGTCACCGTCGATCTGCCCGTCATACAGGTGCGCCAACTGGACGTGGGCGAAACAGTCGGCTACGGCAACAGCTGGGTTGCGCGCCGCCCGTCTCGTATCGCCACAGTTGCTGCAGGCTATGCAGATGGTCTGCATCGTGCGATTGGCGGCGGGATTGACACGTTCGCTGGCAACCAGCCTTGCCCGGTTGTTGGTCGTATCTCGATGGATCTGATCACGGTGGACGTCACCGACTTGCCGAACGACCCGGAACGTCTGCGTATTCTCAACGGCCATCAGACCGTCGATGATCTGGCCGAAGCTGCCGGAACGATCGGCTACGAGATTCTGACATCTATGGGCAATCGCTATTCGCGGGGCTACGTAGAATGAACCCAATGACCGCGCTTGGGGGGCTGGGCCGCGCTGTTCTGAGCCTGATGGCAGCCTTTGGTCGGGTGGCCCTGTTTGCGCTTGATGCCATCTCGCATATCCTTCGCCCACCCTTTTATCCGCGCGAATTTGGTATGGCCCTGCTGAACATCGGCTGGCTGTCCCTGCCCGTGGTCGGCTTGACCGCGATCTTCACCGGCGGCGCGCTGGCGTTGCAAATCTATGCCGGCGGCGCGCGTTTCAACGCCGAAGCCGTGGTGCCCCAAATCGTCGCCATTGGCATGGTCCGAGAGCTTGGCCCGGTGCTGGTCGGCTTGATGATTGCTGCCCGCGTGACCTCGTCCATCGCGGCCGAGATTGCCACGATGAAAGTGACCGAACAGATCGACGCGCTGGTCACGCTGTCGACCCATCCGATGAAATACCTGACCGCCCCGCGCGTCTTGGCCGCGTTGATCACCGTGCCCGCATTGGTTGCGGTAGGTGACGTGATCGGCATTGCCGGGGGCTACACCGTCGCCACGCAAAATCTGGGCTTCAACCCAGCGACTTATCTGAAAAACACGGTCGATTTTCTTGAAACCCGCGACATCGTCTCATCGCTGGTCAAAGGCGCGGCCTTTGGCCTGATCGCGGCCATTATGGGCTGTTACTACGGCATGAACTCTGGTCGCGGCGCACAGGGCGTGGGGCGTGCTACCAAAGGCTCGGTCGAGGCCGCAGCGGTGCTGATCCTGGCTGCAAACTTCGTTCTCACAGGGGTATTCTTCTCGCTATGATCCGGATGGAGAACGTACATAAAGCCTTTGGTGACAACCACGTATTGCAAGGGCTTGACCTTGAGATCCCCAAGGGCACCTCGATGGTCATCATCGGCGGGTCTGGCACCGGGAAATCGGTGGCTCTGAAATGTATCCTTGGACTGATCCAACCCGACAGCGGCATGATCTATGTGGACGGAAAGGATGCCAGCAAAGGCGACCGCGACGCGTTTCTGGCCCGTTTTGGCATGCTGTTTCAGGGCGCGGCCCTGTTTGACTCGATGACCGTCTGGCAGAACGTTGCCTTCCGCCTGCTGCGTGGCTCACTGAAACGTCCTGCGGACGAAGCCCGCGAAATCGCCATCGAAAAACTACGCCGCGTGGGCCTGAAATCTGACGTGGCCGACCGCTTTCCGGCGGAACTGTCAGGCGGCATGCAGAAGCGCGTCGGCCTTGCCCGCGCCATTGCCGCCGAGCCCGAGATCATCTTTTTCGATGAACCCACCACAGGGTTGGACCCGATCATGTCCGGCGTCATCAACGATCTGATCCGCGAGATTGTGACCGAGATGGGCGCCACCGCGATGACCATCACCCATGACATGAGCTCGGTTCGCGCGATTGCCGACAACGTGGCCATGCTGCACGGAGGCGTCATCCAGTGGACCGGTCCCGTCGGGCAGATGGATGCCTCGGGTGATCCTTATGTGGAGCAGTTCATTAGCGGGAGCGCAGAGGGGCCGATTGAGGCGGTTCGGTAATCGGAGGCAAGTTCATATGCACAAACAACGCTCAAGACTGGAAAAACTAGCAAACGAACTTTCAGACAGCATTACCGAAGAAATTATCGATGCGAGGCTAGTCTATAGAATTCGGTCCAACAACAGTCTCTTTCCTCAAGAACTATCTGGACTTCTGGAGAAAATCTTTTCTCAATTTGACGACGGTATTGAAAGGCAAATGAACGGTTGGGCTCTGTCGGCCATGGAGAAGCTGCTCGGCGTGCTTGAGGGACTATTCGATGACATAGACACAGAAAGTTCTCAGGATGCCTCAGCCAATTTAGTTCCGACTTTTGAGTTGAGCGGCACAGACAAAAGTCGCGTGTTAGAGCTTTGCTCCCAAATGAGAAAAATAGTACTTGCGTCGGATATTTTTGATCAAGCGCATCGGAGAAGGTTATTGGACAGAATAGCCGGTATTGAACAACAAGTTGAGCAACCAAAAGGACTGCTCGATGTAGTTCGCGCTGGTGTAAGTGATTTAGGCGAGACGCTTGGAAAGTTTGGGACGGATATCAAACCTCTGACTGATCGTATGAAGGAGGTTTCCGACATAGCTAGACGCGGCTCAAAGCAATACGAACAAATTCCAGCTCCCGATGAAGTGAAGCAACTTCCAGCTCCCGACCAAGATACAGAGAAATGACCCTCCGCCTCGCCACCCTCTCCCTGCTGATCCTCTACCCCATCGCGTGGTTCGCCCCGCTGATGCGCGCAGGGTTCCTGCCGATCTTTGGCCTCAGCGAAATCAGCGTCATCACTGGGCTCCAGTCCCTGTGGAAATCCGACGTCTTCCTTGCGCTGATCGTCACAGTCTTCGCCCTCTTCGCGCCCTACATCAAAACCATCGGAACCGCCCTGATCCAATGGAACCTGCTGGATGCCCGCGTCCAACCCGCACTGAACATCCTCGGTAAACTGGCAATGGCCGACATCTTCCTGATCGCGCTTTACATCACTCTGGCCAAAGGCATCTCTTACGCGACCATCGAAACTGCATGGGGTCTCTACCTGTTCACAGCCTGCATTCTGGCTTCCATCGCGCTTGGCCATATTACAGAGATGACATCCACTTCACGAAAACCTCAGACCTAATTGATTGAAAACACGTACCTAAGTATCATCTTTATATTTCGAGCAGTGCAGTTTTGTAGTTTCCAGGTCCGCAGCGGATCGCCCTAAGTTCTGTGATCTTCCTCCGCTTCGGCCCGGTGTGTTCCGGTTTGAAGAAGGAGTACGACGATCATGGCCGCCCTCCACAATATAACATTGCAATGTCAGAATGCCTTTTTGAGATTGACTTTTTTACTAATATGCATGGTGGCCTTGCTGGCCGTTTCAGCCACGCTTTTTTCCGCTTTGGGTGTTTTGCCCTGGCTTTCAATGCAGGCCGGATTCGGCAATGGACCGGTAACAGACGCCGGGATGTTCATTCAGATTGGCCTGACCGCACTGATTCTCATGCTGGCGTTTTATCTGCCTGCCAATGCGCGAATGATGGCGCTGGAAAACAACCATCGCAAATTTGCCCTCAACATGCATGACATCGCGGAAGCCTATCAGATGGCCCATGCCGCCGACCGTGGCGGGCTGTTCATGATGTCGTCCGAGTTCGACGCGGTCAAAGAACGCATGGCATTTTTGCGCCAGCACCCTGATCTGCAATCGCTCGAGCCTGAGATTCTGGAATTGGCTGCACAGATGAGCCAGATCAGCCAGGAACTGGCCGAGACCTATGGCGACGCACGGGTCGAACGTGCGCAGATGTTCCTGCAACAGCGGCAGGAAGAGATTGAGCTGTTCCAACAGCGGCTGGGAGAGGCTCAGGTCATCCAGAACGAATTGCGTCAATGGACGCGCGATGTGGAAATGGAAGAGACAATCGCCAAGTCGCAACTGGCACGCCTGCGGGACGAGCTGTTTGAGCTTCTGCCCGAGCTGTCGACTCAATTGCACGCACCGCGCAGCGAAAAGTCCTCCAAAGCGTCCAGCGTTATTGCCATGTCCCCCCCTCGGGCGGCGGAATAGGCGCGTCTGCGCCCGTTGCGGACGATGGCCCATCCGGGCCTGAGGCCGCAGCGCGCCACCGGCGGTAAGGAAAGCCCGCAAGGGCTTGAAGAACCGCCCAAGCTCGGGCACGAAGTGCGTCATGGCAAAAACGACTTCTTTCTCCTGCTCAGCCTGCGGAGCAACTCATACGCGGTGGTCCGGACGCTGCGATGCCTGCGGCGAGTGGAATACAATCATTCAGGACGCGCCCCTTTCGGCTGGCCCGGCCAAAAAATCCCTCGGCGGCAAACGCGGCCAGTCCATCGCACTCACGGATTTGTCGACCGAGGAAACACCTCCGCCCCGCACCCTCTGCGGAGTTGAAGAACTCGACCGCGTACTCGGAGGTGGTTTGGTCCCGGCCTCTGCGCTTCTGGTGGGCGGAGATCCGGGTATCGGTAAATCCACGCTACTCTTGCAAGCCGCAGCCCGTTTTGCGCGTGCAGGCGTTAAAACCATCTATGTCTCGGGCGAAGAAGCCAGCGCACAAGTCCGAATGCGCGCACGTCGTCTGGGGCTTGAGGACGCGCCGGTGCAACTGGCGGCAGAGACCAATCTGCGCGACATTCTTACGACGCTTGAGGCCGAAAAGCCCGGTCTGGCGATCATCGACTCGATCCAGACCATGTGGGCCGACAACGTTGACAGCGCTCCGGGGTCGGTGTCACAGGTCCGGGCCGCAGCACATGAATTGACCACGTTTGCAAAACGACACGGTGTTTCGATCATCATGGTCGGCCACGTCACCAAGGACGGCCAGATCGCAGGCCCCCGCGTTGTTGAACACATGGTCGACACCGTACTGTACTTCGAAGGTGAGCGCGGCCACCAGTTTCGTATCCTGCGCGCCGTCAAGAACCGCTTTGGCCCCGCTGATGAGATCGGCGTGTTCGAGATGACGGGCAAAGGGCTGGCTCAGGTCACCAACCCGTCGGCCCTGTTCCTGTCGGAACGCGGTACGCCCAGCCCCGGTTCGGCCGTTTTCGCTGGCATTGAAGGCACCCGCCCCGTTCTGGTGGAACTGCAGGCCCTCGTGGCCCCCTCGCCCCATTCTCAGCCCCGCCGCACCGTGGTTGGATGGGACAGCGGGCGGCTGGCCATGATCCTTGCCGTGCTTGAGGCGCGCTGTGGAATCCCCTTTGCTGGGCTCGATGTTTATCTGAACGTCGCCGGAGGGCTGAAAATCAGCGAACCCGCTGCTGATCTCGCTGTGGCCGCGGCCCTGCTCAGTGCCCGCGAAGACACCGCCCTGCCCGCTGAGACGGTTGTTTTTGGAGAAATCTCGCTGTCCGGGGCACTTAGACCAGCCCCGCAGACCGAAAATAGGTTGAAAGAAGCGCAAAAACTTGGTTTCACAGCGGCAATTGCTCCGGCAGGTGGCAAAACCGGCACTGTGGCAGGTCTGTCACTCACCCGACCCTCTGATTTGGTTGGGTTTGTTGGCGAAACCTTCGGATCAGGTTAAGGTCGCGCCCTGAGGGGCAGAAAACAAACAGGCGAGGGCCATGGAAGGTTTTACAATAATTGACGGGGTCGTCGCCCTGATCATCGTGATGTCGGGCATATTGGCCTACTCGCGTGGCTTCATGCGCGAGGTTCTTGCCATCGCAGGCTGGGTCGCAGCGGCCGTTCTGGCGTTCATCTTTGCCCCACAAGCCGTGCCGCTGGTCAAGGAGATCCCGGTTGTCGGAGATTTCCTGCGCGACAGTTGCGAGCTTTCGGTCATCACAGGTTTTGCGGCAGTCTTTGCCATTGCGCTGATTGTGGTCAGCATATTCACCCCCCTGTTTTCTTCGCTTGTGCAACGCTCGGCCTTGGGCGGTCTGGATCAGGCACTGGGTCTTTTCTTCGGTATCGCACGCGGCATCCTGCTGGTTGCGATCGCCTTCTTTGTCTATGACACCGTCATGACCGGCCAGTCCTACACGATCGTCGACGAAAGCCGTTCGGCCAAGGTGTTTGAACAGTTCAGCAGCCAGATCGAAGAACAAAACCCCGAGGCCGCTTTGGGCTGGGTTACAGCGCAATATGAAGAGCTGGTGGCAAGCTGCACGGCAGACAACGCCCAGCCCGCAACCACGGCGCCTGCCGAAGGTTAAACGCTCTTTCGTATGGATTTCACGGAAAAGCCCGGCCCTGCCCGGGCTTTTTTCATGCCGGTCAGTTGAAACCTTCGCCACCACATACGGTGCATCGGATGGTTTTCAATCCGAAACACCCATCGCACCGGCTGAAGATGGGTATACCCAGAGTATCGCGGCCTTTGACAACTTCGCCTGCACCGTTGCAGATCTGACAGGGCGCGCGCCCCATGCCTCGGCACCGATGACACCGTTGTTTGATCCGTTCCTTCTTGTTCTGTTGAGGCTTATGCTGCCACATTCAGGCCCTCTGCGTGCTTGACCACTCTAAACTTGCACATATTCACTAGCATGACAGCATATATGACTGCACATGTCATCCATTTCATGAGCAAGCGTCTTCGCGCACAAATTCAGCCTGCGGCAATAGGTGAGTGTGATCCTTTGATGACAGCCCGCTCATTAGTCTTTATGTGGAGGCCAACCCGCCACGGAATCGGAGCCACCGATCTTGTTCTTTCTGTACGAATGCGCGCTGGTCGTGATGATGGTCGCCCTATTGGCGTCAAGTTCACCTGCTACCAAAACACCCGCGCAGGCTTTGCAGACGGCCCGAAACCGAAGAGCGGTCAGTCCTCAGATCAAATCGTCATAGAAGTTGGAGCCCCGTAAATGTGTGGGATTTTGGGAATCGCAAGCCGGACACATGATGTGTTTGCCGAGATCTATGACGGGCTGCTGATGCTGCAGCACCGGGGTCAGGATGCTTCCGGGATCGTGACCTATAATGGCGAGTTTTTCCGCGAGAAGAAGGCCAACGGTCTCGTCAAAGACGTGTTCAATGCGCAAGATGCCGAAACCCTTTTGGGCCAGGTTGGCATGGGCCATGTGCGTTATCCGACGGCCGGATCGCTTAGTGCCGCCGAGGCGCAGCCCTTCTTTGTGAACGCCCCTTACGGCATCTACCTGGTTCACAACGGCAACATTACCAACACCGCCGAACAGCGCGAGAAAGTTACTGGAAAATACAGCCGTCACCTGCGCACCACGTCAGATTCCGAAATCCTGCTGAACGTACTGGCCGACAAGGTGGCGGACGCGATCAAGGTGAACGGCAACGCCGAACCCATCCGCAATCTGTTTGCCGGTGTGAAGATGACGATGGAACGCGTTCAGGGTGCCTATTCCGTGATCTGTCTGGTCGCAGGTGTCGGGATGCTGGCCTTCCGCGATCCGTTTGGCATTCGTCCACTGTCGGTTGCAAAGCGCGAGGTTGATGGCCAAGGCGATGACTATGCATTTGCTTCGGAAGACGTGGCCTTTGGCATCAACGGCTTCGAAAAACTGCGTGATCTGCGCCCGGGTGAAGCGATTCTGATCGATCTGGACGGCAACATGCACGAGTTCCAGGCCGTCGAAGGCAAGCTGACGCCCTGTATCTTTGAGTATGTCTATCTGGCTCGTCCGGACTCATTGCTGGATGGCGTTTCTGTTTACAAAACCCAGATGCGTATGGGTCAGACGCTGGCTAAACAGATTCAAGACTCGGGTCTGGAAATCGACCGGATCATTCCTGTGCCGGACAGTGCCCGCCCCGTAGCGCTGGAAGCTGCCAAGATCACCGGTATCCCCTATCGTGAAGGGCTGGTGAAAAACCGTTATGTCGGACGCACCTTCATCATGCCGGGTCAGGCAGAGAGGCAGAAGTCCGTTCGCCGCAAGCTGAACGCCGTCCCGCTTGAGTTTGACGGGCACAGCGTTTTGCTGATCGACGATTCCATCGTGCGTGGCAACACCATCAAAAAGATCGTTCAAATGTGTCGCGACGCCGGAGCCAAGAAAGTCTATGTCGCCAGCGCCTCGCCTCCGGTGCAGTATCCCAATGTCTACGGCATCGACATGCCAACCAAGGCCGAGCTGATCGCAAACGGCAAAGAGATCGAAGAGATCCGCGAAGAGCTGGGCGCGGATGCGCTGTTCTATCAAGACCTCGACGATCTGATCTGGGCGGCCAAAGAAGGCAATCCCGAGATCGAAGCCTTTGATTGTTCTTGCTTCGACGGCAATTACATCACCGGCAGCGTCAGCGAAGATTATCTGGACAATCTGGAAAACAGCAGCCGCGTCAGCCAGAAACGCGCCGATATGCAGATTCCGGGCGGATCGTGGAACGCAGCCAAGCTGGCCTCGGGCTGATCGGCAAACGCTTGGAATTCAACCGACACCGAGACGATGCGAATCGCTTCGGCAAAACCGGTTGATCCCAACAGCGCACGGTGCTGCGATGAGTGGAAACTTGCCGCAACTCCGCGGTGAACGTCTTGCGTTCTCAATGGCTTTCATTTGCCGGTTTCAGCCTTGATGACGTGTGCGTGTGATGCGCTTTTGCTTATCCTCTGGTTTTGGTAACTGACCGGCACCACTCACCAAGCAAAGGGGTTCGGGCCATGGTCCGCGCCGCAAACCATGTCGAACTCGATAGTCAAAAGCACGGCCACGCAGAAGGGCGCATTGAAGAAGAATACCGTGTCGGTATTGGGGATATTTGGACCCAAAAGTGATCTGCGTGCCTTGATGCGCCTATCATCGGGCCGTGTGAAAGAAGTCAAACCCGGCAGCCGTGTTGCCTCGGGTACAGTGATTGCCATTGATGAAGATGGCATCATGCTGCGACAAAGCGGCCAGACCAAGCGTATCACCATTCCCGGCAGCTAATCGCGTCTTGACGCCCCGCGCGCGGGGGTTCAAACCGCAGCCATGACCGATCAGACCAAAATTGCCCTTGTCACCGGGGCCTCTCGCGGGTTGGGCGCTGCCCTTGCCGAAGCTCTGGCACCCGAATATCACATCGTCGCCGTCGCCCGCACCACCGGCGGGCTGGAAGAGCTGGACGACCGGATCAAGACCAAGGGCGGCTCGGCCACGTTGGCCCCTATGGACATCACCGATCCCAATGCCATGGCGACCCTGTGCCGGGGTATTCACGACCGATGGGGTGAGGTGGACTTATGGCTGCACACGGCCATTCACACGTCTGCGCTGACGCCTGCACATTTCATTGATCCGAAAGAGTGGTCAAAGGCCGTCAATACCAACGCCAATGCAACCTCGGTTCTGATTCCCTATGTGACGCCCCTTCTGGGCGAAAATGGTCATGCGGTGTTCTTTGACGACCCGAAAGCTGGCGAGAAGTTCTATGGCATCTATGGGGCCACCAAGGCCGCGCAGATCGCTCTGGCCCGAAGCTGGGCCGCCGAGACCGAGCGTACTGGTCCGCGCGTTTCGATTGTCGAGCCTGCACCGATGCCTACTGCCGTACGCGCACGTTTCCATCCCGGAGAGGATCGGGAAGCGCTGAACAGCACCGCAGATGAAGCAGCGCGGATTCTGGCGTTACTTTAGAAAATGGCCCTGACGGGCCATGCCTCCGGCGGAGGTATTTTTAGCCAGATGAAGCCGGGATCAGGCGATATGAACGCCGTTGCGGCCAGCCAGATCGACAAAGAACTGCCAGGCGACACGGCCCGAGCGCGAACCGCGCGTGGCCTGCCATTCGATCGCCTCGGCGCGCAGGGTATCTGTATCAACTGAGACACCATAAGCCGCGCAATAGCGGTCGATCATGGCAAGATATTCGTCTTGATCGCAGGGGTGGAAACCCAGCCACAGACCGAAGCGGTCGGATAGTGAGACTTTTTCCTCAACTGCTTCCGATGGGTTGATGGCGCTGGACCGTTCGTTTTCGATCATGTCTCGCGGCATCAGGTGACGACGGTTCGAAGTGGCGTAAAAAACAACGTTTTCAGGGCGTCCTTCTATGCCACCATCCAGAACGGCCTTGAGCGATTTGTAATGCTGATCATCGTGGCTGAACGACAGGTCGTCACAGAACAGGATGAAACGGTACGGTGCAGAGCGCAGGTGGTTCAGCAAGCGGGCGACCGAGGCCATGTCCTCGCGCTGTAGCTCCACAAGTTTCAGGTCAGGATGATCCGCGCTTAGTGTGCCGTGGACCGCCTTTACAAGGCTGGACTTCCCCATTCCCCGTGCCCCCCACAACAACGCGTTGTTCGCCTTGTAACCGGACGCGAACCGGCGGGTGTTGTCGAGCAATGTGTCCCGCGACCGGTTTATTCCAACCAACAGATCCAGATCGACGCGATTAACCTGCTCAACCGGTTCCAACCGTTCCGGTTCCACATGCCAGACAAAAGCCGGGGCTGCGTTGAAATCCGGTGTGGCCAGAGGCGCCGGTGCCATGCGTTCCAATGCAGCGGCAATGCGGTTCAGGGCTTGTTCGTCCATCGGATCCTCCGGTCAAATTTGGATGGGTTCAAAGCATGTTCTGATTGGCGCAACAAGGCCCACAAACGAAAAAGGCGCACCCCGATGAGGCGCGCCTGTGTTGTTTTCTTAGCAGATTACTTCTTGTCTTCGAATTCCTGCATCAGGTCTTCATCCGCCTCTGCCTCTTCATCGTCGTAGTAGCCGTCGGCACGCAATTGCTCTTCCCGCTTCCGTTCAACCCGGGCCACCAGGAAGATCGAAATCTCGTAGAGGCCATAGACCACAATAAAGAGAATGATCTGAGTGATCACGTCAGGTGGCGTCACAACGGCCGCCAGAACCAAAATGCCAATAACCGCATATTTGCGCACGGCACCCAGCCCCTCGGCGCTGACCAGCCCAGCCTTGCCCATGAGGGTCAAAAGAACCGGCAACTGGAAGCACAGTCCAAAGGCCACGATAAACTTGATCGTCAGGTTCAGATATTCCTGCGCCGAACCCTGGAACACCACGCTCAATGGTGCAGTGGTTGAACCATCTGCCAGGGCTTCACCTTCCGCGCCGAACTGCTGGAATCCCAGGAAAAAATCATAGGCCAGCGGTGTGACGACATAAAAGGCAAAGCTTGCGCCCAGAAGGAACATGAACGGCGAGGCCAGCATGAAGGGCAGAAACGCGTTCTTTTCCGTCTTGTACAGGCCCGGTGCCACGAAGCGCCACATCTGCATTCCGATATATGGAAACGCCAGAATGAACCCGCCCAGCAGCGAGACCTTGATGGCCACAAAGAACCCTTCCTGCGGCGAGATGAAAATCAGCCCGCAATCCTGCCCGCGTTCGGTCAGAACCTCACACAGAGGATTGGTCAGAAAATTGAAAAGCGGCGTGGCCACGGTAAAGCAGATGATCATACCGACCAGAAAGGCCGCGACACAGTGAATCAACCGTGTACGCAGCTCGGCCAGATGTTCGATCAATGGGGCCGAGGTATCTTCGATCTCGTCGGTTTTAGTCATGTCTTGCTTTCAGTGTTCAGCGCCGCTTCAGCTTCTTCAGCTTTGACCAGCGCATCTGCAGCTTCTTTGGCCTTACGCTCGGCAGCGGCACGGGCAGTGGTGGCCTGAATCTTCTTGGCCTGCTCGGCGCGCTCTGTCGCCAGCTTACCGGTTTCGCTGTCCGGATCGAACTTGTTGGGATCGATGCTTTTCGCCATTTCCTGCGCGGCTTGTTTTACGCCGTCCATCGCCGAACCCACAGGATTCGCGGCGGCGTTGAGACCTTGCTTGATCTCATTTACCCCGGCCTGATCGGCGGCCTCGTTCATGGCACTGCTGAACTCACGCGCCATTCCGCGCGCCTTTCCGACGAAGCGCCCGACATTGCGGAACATCACCGGCAGGTCCTTTGGCCCCACAACGATCAGGGCAACAATGCCAATGACCAGAAGTTCGGTCCAGCCAAGATCAAACATCTGAGCTTACACCTTGTCTTTCTCGGTCTCGGGTGTGACGTCTTTGGCCACTTCGGCAGCGTCCTGATCCAACTCGTCCGCGCCTTCCTTGACGCCTTTCTTGAACGACGTGATGCCTTTTCCAACTTCACCCATCAGCGAACTGATCTTGCCACGGCCAAACAGAACCAAAACCACAACGGCGATCAGCAGAAGACCGGGAAGGCCGATATTGTTGAGCATGTCTCTTCTCCTTTTTCATCGACGCGGTTGCGCGCCGGGAATATGAACTGGGTCCGTGTTTACGCCCGGACGCTTTGTGTCAAAAGGGATCAGGCGCAGATTGAGGGTAAAATTTGATGTCATCCGGCAGAATCTAAGGGGTCGCATTTTCCAACTGACAGGTTTATGTCAGTTGGGTATGATTAATGAGGCGATATCGAAACCTGGTCAACGGAGAACCACATGACCCATGTTGCTGAAATCGTCACCTTCACTCTCGCCAATGGCACCACGCCGGAAGAGTTCGTGAAACTCAGCCAGACCTCTGAAGCCTTTGTGCGCAGCGCGCCGGGCTTTGCCCACCGCCAGCTCAGCCAGGGCGAAGACGGTCGCTGGACCGACTATGTCGTCTGGACAGATATGAAGGCCGCTCAGGACGCCGCAGCGCAATTTCCGAAACAGGACTTTGCTGCGGGCATGATGGCTGCCATTGACCCTGAAAGCGTCCAGATGCGCCACGAGAACGTGCTATGGAACATGACTGCCTAGGCGCAGTCTGGACGGCGTGACATGCGCCGCACGGATCGCCTGTTTGATATTATTCAGATCCTGCGCGACGGCAAACTGCACCGCGCGCAGGACATTGCGTACCGGCTCGAGGTGTCGGTCCGTACCATCTATCGCGACATGGATACGCTGGTGGCTTCGGGTTTTCCGGTCGAGGGTGAACGCGGCGTAGGTTACATGGTGCGCGAGCAGATCACGCTGCCCCCACTGAACCTGACCACAGCCGAGCTTGAAGCGCTGAACCTTGGCATGGCCATCGTGGCCGAGGCTGCCGACCCGGACCTGAAAGCCGCCGCCAATTCTCTGGCCGACAAGATCGACACTGTCCTGCCCACGCAAGTGGTAGCGGAGGCCGACGCATGGAAATTCGCGGTCTACCCCTTTGCCGATGCCGCCCGCGGGCTGGCACATATGGCCCCGATCCGCGCTGCCATCAAATCCCGCCAGAAACTCCGCTTGTCATATCGACGGATAGACGGGGTTCTGACCGACCGTTCCATCCGCCCGCTTCACATGGAATATTGGGGCCGCGTCTGGACCCTTACGGCATGGTGCGAGTTGCGCCAGGGTTTCCGCGTCTTCCGAATCGACCTGATCGAATCCGTGACGCCGCTACCGGAACTCTTTGCAGATGAACCCGGCAAACGCCTGAGCGACTACAACCCAAACGCCTGACCTTCTTCATCTTTTCAGAAATACTCCCGTCGAAGGCATGGCCTGGAACGGGCCATTCACCCTCACTTCAGGTACGGTTCGGGATCGACCGACTCGAACCCTTTGCGCACTTCAAAATGCACATAGGCGTTGTCGCCACCCCGCAATTGCGCCAGCTTTTGCCCACGACGCACCCGGTCGCCTTTCTTGACCGCGATATCATCGACATTGGCATAGACCGTCAGCAGATCATTCTTGTGTTTGACGACGATGATCGGCACCTGATCCGCATCAGCCGTAATCGCCGCAACGGTGCCTGCCTCGGCTGCTGTCACGGCCGTTCCGGGTGCTGCGGCAATGTCGATGCCTTCATTCTTGCCCTTGTTATAGCCACGAATGATGGTACCGCTCACCGGCAAAGACAGCGCTGAAGACCGAGAGTTGGTCGGGGCCTCGGCTGTCACATCCGGGGCCTCTGCCAGAGGCGCGACGCTTTCCTTGGGCAGCGGTTGCGTAGCACTCGGAGGGGTCGGGGTCGGCGACCCCTGCCCCGGCTCGGTCACTTCCGTAGCCACTACCGGCGCCGCAGCAGCAGCGTTTTGCCGTGGTGCAGTTTGGTTCTTGACCGGGATCAGCAGAAATTGACCTTCGCGTACGGTGAAGTCGGGGCCCAGCCCATTCCATTCGGCAAGCGCGTCGATCGGCACCTGATAGAGCCGCGAGATGGTATATGCCGTCTCGCCCCGCTTGACCTTGTGCCGGACCGGTTCCGGTCCCGTGGCCACAGGGACCGGCGTTGGCGTTGGCGCGGGTTGCACAGGTTCCAGTGTTGTCGTCTGGACCGAGCTGGTATCCTGGGCCTGATCAATTGCGTTTCCAGCAACCGAGGCGATGTCCACCCCGCTGCCCGCTCCGACCGAACGCGGCAGGGCCAACACTTCGCCATCTCGCAGGGTGTCGGTGGTCTGTAACCCGTTGAAGCGCGACAACTCACCTTCCGGCAGACCCACCCGTGCCGCCACATCCCGCACCGTGTCACCCTGGCGGGCCACGACAACCTGATAGTTGGGATAAGTGATTACGCCCCGGCTGTCCGGCGTCGGCCGTGATGTGGTGGCGGATTGCACCGCGTCAGTGGTCGAGAACCCGCCGACCTGCCCGCGCAGATCATAGTCCAGAGGCCCCTCACACCCGGCCAGAACGGCCACAGCGACCAGTCCGGTCGCGCAGCGGCGCATAGATGGTTTGGATACTGCTTTCATAATTCTGTCCTCAAAGCCTGCCCCTGTTGTCCGGGGTTCCGGCGACCAATTCACAAAGCCTGCTACGTTTCGTCCCTGCCAAGCCCCTCAAGCAGAGGCACAAAACGAACCGACGTCAATTCATCATAGTCCAGACCGGTCTCGGTGCGCGTCACTTTGATCAGCTGCTGCACCGCATCCGACTGTCCTACGGGTAAAACCATGATACCCCCGATTTTGAGCTGCGCCAAGAGCGGGCCCGGAGGGTCTTCGGCTGCAGCCGTCACAATGATCCGGTCAAAGGGTGCCTGTTCCGAAAGACCATAAGATCCATCCGACAACATGGCGGTGATATTGGTCAGCCCCAGATCGGCAAATAGCTTGCCCGTTTCGCTGACCAACCGCCGGTGGCGTTCGACGGTATAGACCCGACGTGCCAGTTTCGACAGGATCGCCGCCTGATAGCCCGAGCCGGTTCCGATCTCGAGCACGGTGTCCCGCGCCCGCACATCCAGCGCCTGTGTCATCAACCCGACGACCGAAGGCTGGCTGATTGTCTGACCGCAGGCAATCGGCAGCGGCATGTCCTCGTAAGCACGGTCTGCGAAAAGGCCGGTGACAAACCGCCCCCGGTCCACCTGCTCCATCGCCGCCAGAACGCGCGCATCGGTCACGCCCCGTTTACGCAGGGCAAACAGGAACTGCATTACGGTTTCAGGATCCAGTCCGCTCATTCGACTGCCTTCAATGCCTCCAGCATATCGTGCGCGGTCAAGTCAGCGCGCATCGGCGTGACCGAGATATAGCCTTCCAAATTGACCGCCGCATCGGTGCCCGGAGCCGTCGGGTTGTGCTGATAGCCGCCCTTGATCCACAAGAACCGCCGCCCCGAGGGCGAGCTGTGCGGCTCAACCGAGAAATGCGTGTCGCGTCGAAAGCCCTGCGCCGCCACGCGTGTCCCCAACACCTCATCTGCCGGAACGGGTGGGAAATTCACGTTGTAGAACAGACGGTAATCGCCCTGCTCTGCCGGGGTGGCATCCAGAATGCGCCGCACCAGATCGGCCCCAAAGCGTGCAGCGGCCTCAAACGGATCATCCAGCCCCAGATTGCGTGGGCCAAAATACTGCGACAATGCAATCGCGGGTACACCCTGCAGCGCCGCTTCCATCGCGCCACCAATAGTGCCGGAATAAAGCGTGTTCTCAGCCGAATTGTTCCCGCGATTCACACCGGACAATATCAGATCTGGCGGGCAATCCACCATCACATCATGCAACCCTGCCAATACACAATCCGCAGGCGACCCCTCGGCCGCATAGCGCCGCTCGCTCAGCTTGGCGATCATCGTGGGATGAGTGTAGCTGATGCAATGCCCTACGCCGGACTGCTCGAAGGCGGGCGCAACCACCCAAACCTCACCATCCGGTCCGGCCAGCTCGGCTGCAATCGCTTCCAGCGTGATCAGGCCCGGAGCGTTGATCCCGTCATCATTGGTCAGAAGAATACGCATTGCCCGTTTCACCCCCGCGTTTGGCCCTTGATAGACCCCGACCTGCGTTGCGGCAAGCGACGTGGACCCCCAATCTGAGGCTTTCGCGCACCACTTGCGGGGAAATCGAGCGGTTGAACTTACGTGTCGGGGAAAACGAAACACCGGTCGCGTCGGATAGTCAGCCACATGACCCTGCCCGGACCCGGCACAAAGACATTCGGAACCGTGGCCCTGAGGATCGAACCGTCATAGTCCATGCGAAATTCTATCAGGCTTTCGTTGCCAAGGAAGCGCGCGCGTTCAACGACACCGCGCGCCGCGACACCATCCGTCGGCGTGGGCAGAGGTCCCTTGCCGTTGCGGTCGAAATCCAGCTTGACGTGCTGCGGGCGGAAAACGATCTCGACATCCGTTCCATCCGGAATACCCGGCGCAAGGAATTGGCCAAACGGCGTATCCGCCAACGCCCCATTCACCTGCGCGCGCAACACGTTGACATCACTGAAAAAGGCCACAGCCGCCTTGTCTGCAGGGCGGGTATAAACGTTATAGGGCGCGCCCTGCTGGACGATCTTGCCGCGCCGCATCAGGGCGATTTCGTCAGCCATGCGCATCGCCTCTTCCGGCTCGTGCGTGACCAGCAAAACGGCGGCGTCCTCTTCCTTGAGGATGGCCAGTGTTTCGTCCCGAATGCCGTCTCGCAAACGGTTGTCGAGGCCCGAGAACGGTTCATCCATCAGCATGATCCGCGGGCGCGGCGCCAATGCGCGGGCCAATGCCACACGCTGCTGCTCACCGCCCGACAACTGATGCGGAAACCCGTCGATGAAGCGCATCAGGTCTACTTTGCGCAGCAATTCCTCAACCCGGGCGCGCTTTTCGTCCTTGGTGCCTTTCAGACCGAATGCCACGTTGTTGGCCACGCTCAGATGTGGGAACAGCGCAAAATCCTGAAACATCAGACCGATCTCGCGCCGTTCCGGCGGCACCCGGAACACCGTGTCGCAGATCAGCTTGCCATCAACGTAAATCTCACCCGAGTCCTGCATTTCGACCCCGGCGATCATGCGCAGCGTCGTGGATTTGCCGCAACCTGACGGCCCCAGCAAACAGGTCACCTTGCCCGCCCGCACGGTCAGCGACACGTCATCCACGACCACCCGCCCTTCGAACCGGCGGATAATGTTGCGAATTTCCAAACGCGGAGGAGTTGCGTTACCTGTCACCGATGGACCCCATTTGCCTTTCCCGATCAATTCCATCGGGCTTGGGCGGGGATAGCAACCCCGCCCCTCAGGTGCAAGGGATCAGCAGCAACCACCGCCCGAAGATGTGGCCTCACCCATGGCCTCAAACGGGCTTTCACCGCCGCAGCCTTCGAAGATGCCGTAATGGGTAGAGAAGTCGCCGATAAAATCGAAGTGCCGCGCGAACCGTGTATCCTGCAACATCATCCATGTGTTGCCACAGACCGGAAAGACCTTGCCGGTTTCGATGATATGGTGATCGTCCAGAACAAACTCATGCGGCGCATTGGGCACGGTGCCCTTATAGATCACCGCCTGGCCATAGTCTTCACAGGCCGGTTCCAGCGCGGGCAGTTTGAACAGGCGGTAGGTGGCCGACAGGAATTTCAGCGGGGCCACACGTGCTTCGAGCACGGGGTTTTCGATGGTCAACGGGCGGTGCGTCTCGCGACGCGGATCACCAAAACCGGCCTTGCGCGCCATCGACAGGAAGTCATTCCAGTACAAAGCACCCGACAGGCATTCGCCATACAGAACCTCATCTTCGGCCATCGCCTGCGGGATACGGCGGTCTGCGTAGACGTCCGAGAAATACATCTCGCCGCCCTCTTTCAGAAGCCGATGCGCGCCGCGCAGAACAGCATCCTTGTCGGTTGCAAGGTTGATCACGCAGTTCGACACGATGATATCGAAAGACCCCGGTTCCAGGTCCAGTTCATCCAGTTTTTCGATATACCCGTGATGGAATTCAACGTTGCTTTTTGCATGCCCAAAGGCTTGGGCATGATAGTCCTGATGCGCGCGGGCAACATCCAACTGCTCGGGCGTCATGTCCACACCGACCACCCGGCCCTTTTCGCCCACCATGGCCGACAAGGCATAGACGTCACGCCCCGCGCCGCAGCCCAGATCGAGGATCGACATGCCTTCCAGATCCAGAGGCGCAATCAGACCGCAGCCGTAATACCGGGTCAGCACCTCGTCATGGACCTTCGAGAGGATCTTTTTGACGTGATCCGGCATGTCATCGGGCGTGCAGCACGCGTTGGTCTGCAAATCCGCGCTGCTTTGCAGGACTTCACCATAATAATTCTGCACCGACTCATGCTTCATCGCGCTCTTCCCCTTGTAAGTGGTTGCATCGCAGCTAATGCAGCTACCTCTAGTTCGCAATCCGGGGAAGGTGCTTCTGACGAAACCGTGAGCCTTCCGGCACGGCTTTAGCCCAGCAGATCAAAATCCAAACCAGCGCGGATTACACCGTTTACCTGAACTTCCAACCGATGTGCGCCGGGCACCAGCTTGAACGTCGTGGCATCACCCTTAAACTTGTGACGCTTGGCCAGATTCAGCTTGCCGCCTTTCAAAGCCGCCTGCTTCAGCTTATGAACCTTAGCTGAGGTTTTTCCCCCAGGACGTTGAAAGTGAATAATATAATCGACCAGAACCGGTTGTTCACCGTGCCCGCTCAGATTAACCGAAAACTCAAGTGCCTCGCCAATGCGCGCTTCGGAATTCAGATCAATCACAACCGCAATACCAGCATCCGGATCATATCCCAGCATCTTCATTGCTTCGGGATGCCCCGCTTTGACAAGGCCGCGCAGCGTATGAGAGGTCATCCAGTCCAGCTCTGCCGCAGCCTGACGTCCCTCAGAGCGCCAATCGCCCAGACGCACCAGCACCAAGTCCGGGTCCTTCTTCGTGATGTCGTTCAGGTGATTGGCCACCGACCGCGTCACATACCGGGTGGTGTCACCGTGCAGCCGGTCCAATAGAGGCAGCGGATCGGTCAGCTCAAGATCAATACCCTGCCCCCAAGGCAACCGGGGTCGTGTGCCCTCGCTGACCAATCGGCGCACGTGATAGCTGTCATGGGTGCACCAGTCCTGCATCCGCTCCAGCACTTTATCCGGGTCATGGTTCAGAAAGGGCCGAATGGCCCATTCCATTGAAAACCGCTGGGTTATCTCTTCCAGCACGTCCAGAGCCAGATCCACGTGATCCAGCCCGATGTCTGCGACCCACTCACCCAACGGTCCAAATATGAAATCCCCGAAATCATCATCTGTTTTCGTGGGATCCAAAGGCGGTGGCAAGGCACGCAGGATCACCGGAGCAACCGTTGGCAAATCCCCCGGCACGGCCTGTTGCAGGCACGTTGCGATCCAGGCCATACGCTCTTTCAATTCCAGTTCAGGCAGGCGCGACATGACTTGCGCCTGAAACGCCGAGGCATCGAACGCCGGTTCAGCACTCGCAAATAACCCACTGATATAGCGCGTCTTCTCAGCGTTGAACAACTGATCCTTTAACGAAAACCCCTGCGCCATAGTCACATCGTCACATTGGTCGCGCCGCCATCCAGCAGGATGTTCTGGCCGACAATGAAGCCCGCGTGTTGCGAGCACAGGAATGCGCAGGTCGTACCAAACTCCTGCCGCGATCCATAGCGTCGAGCCGGAATTGTCGCCGCGCGGTTGGCGCGCGCTTCGTCCATCGTGATGCCCTGCTGCGCTGCCACCCCGCTGTCCAGCGAATCCGCTCGATCCGTGGCATGAATACCCGGCAACAAGTTGTTGATTGTGACGCCATGAGGCGCAACCTGACGGGCCGTTCCCGCCACATATCCGGTCAATCCGGTCCGTGCCGCATTCGACAAACCCAGAACCGCAATCGGCGCACGCACGGATTGCGAGGTGATATTCACCACCCGACCCCAGCCCTTGTCCATCATTCCGGGAAGCAGGGCTTTCATGAACGCAATTGGCGTCAGCATGTTGGCGTCCAGCGCCTTGATGAAATCATCGCGCTCCCAGTCCAACCACATTCCCGGAGGAGGTCCGCCTGCATTTGTCACAAGAATATCAACGCCCTGCGCCGCGTCTATGACCTGTGCCTGACCCTCGGCGGTTGTCACGTCACATGCGACCGTCTGCACCTCAACGCCATGCTCTGACCGCAGCCGAGCCGCCTCGGCCTCCAAAGTGTCAGAGCCACGCGCATTCATCACAAGGTTCACACCGGCAGCGGCCAAAGCCTCGGCACAGCCCAGACCCAACCCTTTGCTGCTGGCACAAACCAGCGCGCGTTTTCCTCGAATTCCCAGATCCATCGGATCCTCCCTGTCAGTCCTTGCCGCATGTCTAGCACCGGCCAGACAGGGAAGACCAGAAACGGCTTGGTGATTAGTAGAAGAACTCTTCCCGAACGATCTTGCCGTCAGCGACGTGATAAACACCCACTTCGCGCATATCGAACGCTTCACCGCTTTCCTTCACCTTGCCCTGCACTTCGAAGATCACGGCAAAACGGTCGTCGCCATGGGGAAACGGGTCACTGACGGACGCACCGGAAACCTCATGGGCGTTTTCCCACCACTCATGCTTGCCACGGATGGCTTCGACCCCTTTGGTTTCCCGACCCATTCCCTGAAAGTCCTGCCCTTCGACCGAAACGGCGTCAGGGGCGTAAAGCTTTTCAAGGTTCTCTTTGGCTCGATTTTCCCGGCAACCGGCCACCAATTCGTCGGCGATCTCTTTCAAATTCATTGATCCACTCCATAAGTTGTTCACTATATGTTCTTATTGCCACAGACGCATGATTCGAACCACCCCCTTTGTCTTGCTTCGGCAGGATTCACCGCATATACGCGCGCTTATGCTTGACACCTCGAACCAACCCGCCTTGCCGCCCCAGATTGCCCGGCGCCGGACATTCGCCATCATCTCGCACCCGGATGCGGGCAAGACCACGCTGACGGAAAAGTTCCTTTTGTACGGGGGCGCGATCCAGATGGCGGGACAGGTGCGCGCCAAAGGCGAGGCACGACGGACGCGGTCGGACTTCATGCAGATGGAAAAGGATCGGGGCATCTCGGTCTCGGCCTCGGCGATGTCGTTTGACTATGAAAACTTCCGCTTCAATCTGGTGGACACGCCCGGTCACTCGGATTTTTCCGAGGATACCTATCGCACGCTGACCGCCGTAGACGCGGCCGTAATGGTGATCGACGGCGCGAAAGGTGTGGAAAGCCAGACCCAGAAGCTGTTCGAGGTCTGCCGCCTGCGCGATCTGCCGATCCTGACCTTCTGTAACAAGATGGACCGCGAAAGCCGCGATACGTTCGAGATCATCGACGAAATTCAGGAAATGCTGGCCATCGACGTCACGCCTGCCGCGTGGCCGATCGGTGTAGGTCGCGACTTCATCGGCTGTTACGACATGCTGCGCGACCGGCTGGAACTGATGGACCGCGCCGACCGCAACAAGGTGGCTGAAAGCATCGAGATCAACGGTCTGGACGACCCGAAACTGGCCGACCACGTGCCCGAGCATCTGCTGGAAAAACTGCTGGAAGAGGTCGAGATGGCGCGCGAATTGCTGCCCAAGCTTGACCCACAGGCGGTACTGGAAGGGCATATGACCCCGATCTGGTTCGGTTCGGCCATCAATTCGTTCGGCGTCAAGGAACTGATGGAAGGCATCGGTGCCTATGGCCCGCAGCCGCAGGTTCAATCCGCTGAACCCCGCCAGATTTCACCGGACGAAAAGAAAGTCTCCGGGTTTGTTTTCAAGGTGCAGGCCAACATGGATCCCAAGCACCGCGACCGGGTTGCCTTTGTCCGCATGGCAAGCGGTCACTTCAAGCGCGGCATGAAGCTGACCCATGTGCGGTCGAAAAAGCCGATGGCAATTTCCAACCCTGTGTTGTTCCTGGCTTCTGACCGGGAATTGGCGGAAGAGGCATGGGCCGGAGACATCATCGGCATCCCCAACCACGGGCAACTGCGCATTGGTGATACGTTGACCGAAGGTGAAGCGATCCGCGTCACCGGCATCCCCTCTTTCGCACCGGAATTGCTGCAAACAGTGCGCCCCGGCGACCCGATGAAAGCCAAGCATCTGGAGAAGGCGCTGATGCAATTCGCCGAAGAAGGCGCGGCCAAGGTGTTCAAACCTTCTATCGGCTCGGGGTTTATTGTCGGCGTCGTCGGCGCGCTGCAATTCGAAGTGCTCGCCAGTCGGATCGAGATGGAATATGGCCTGCCCGTACGCTTTGAGGCTTCGCAATTCACGTCGGCCCGCTGGGTCAACGGTGAAAAGGCCGAGGTTGAAAAGTTCGTGAATGCCAACAAGCAGCATATCGCCCATGATCACGACGGTGACATCGTTTACCTGACCCGCCTGCAATGGGATATCGACCGGGTCGTGCGCGACTATCCGGCGCTGAACCTGACCGCCACCAAAGAGATGATGACCTGAGGCAACTGGCTGATTGCACAGCTGAACCCGGCTGTGCAATCCTGCGCGCATGAGTGACGACGACCTGACTTTTCCGGGCGGCCTGCCGCAGATGCTGGACCGCTACGAATCCCGGCGCAACCCGTTTCAGTTTGGCATCGATCCTCTGCCCGATCTGGACGTCGATCTGGACGCGTTGGCCCGGCAAAAGGTGCCTGAATCGGCCACCGCACTGCCACCCGGCCGCAATACGCGCTGGCAACGCAAACGCGCCCAGATTGCCAAGGAATTCGTGGGGAATTCCGAGCTTGCCTTTCTGAATGCTCAGTTGATCTCTAACCTGCGGAAACGGTCTTTTCCTCGTCATGCACCAGCCCTGTTTTGCCGCCTGTGGCAAGAGCAATCAGAACACCTTTTGAGCGCGCTTGATCTGCGGTGGCTGGTGTCTTCTGTGCAAACCTTTGCCGATCACGGGCAAACCGCAACCCAGCGCGAGGTTGGCCACGCCCTGCGGATGCTGTTCGGCATGATGAAGCTGTATGAATACGAGCGGCTCTTCTCGGGCCTGCCGCCCGAGACAGCGTTTCAGTATCAAGACAAAAACCACGTCCCTCTTCCTTATCAGATGCGGGGATTTTCCCTGCAGAAAGGCGGTCTGGACGTGAATCTGATCGCTCCGGTCTGGACCAAGGCTTTGAATGACCCCACTATCTCGGCGCTGGTCGATCATCTGATGACCGAGCTGAACCAGGACCCCGGCAGTATATTCCGTCGACTGGAACATATGCGCCAAACACGCAATCCGCGCAAATGACCACCTGGGGGATCGTGTCCATGGTCCGGGGCCCGACCGAAGACGTTCTTCGTTTCGCGGCGCATCACCTCGATCTGGAGGTGGATGTTCTGTATGTCTTTATGGACGAGCACAACCCACGCACCTTCCAGGCGCTCGACGATCACCCCCGAGTGCAGGTGCAACTGTGCGATGACGCCTTCTGGCAAAAGCAAGGCCGCCCGCGCCCCGAGAAACATCAGGTCCGCCAGTCCCTTAATGCCACGCTCACCTACCGGTCCACACCGATGGATTGGCTGGCACATATCGATGTGGACGAGTTTCTGTGGTCCTCAAAACCGATTGCAGGCACGCTGCAAGAGGTGCCGCACCATGTCCACGCGGCGCGTGTCCGTCCGATCGAGGCACTGGCAGGGGGCGTGGATCTGTACAAGGCACATATCCCCCAAAGCCCCGGGCGGAACAGCCTGGTCGAAACGCTTTACCCGTCCTATGGCGCCTTCATCCTCGGCGGCTTCCTGAGCCACGTGCAGGGCAAGCTTTTTGTGCGGACAGGATTGGAAAAGCTGAGCTTTCGCATCCACAACCTGTATCAGAACAAAAAATTGCTGCCCTGCAAGTTCGAGCTTCCGGACGTCGATCTGTGCCACCGGCATGCACCGGATTGGGACCACTGGATCGGGCATTACCAATTTCGCAAGAATCGTGGCTCGTATCAGGCAGGCATGGCCCCCAATGTGCCGCGAGAACAGGGTGGTCTGAACAAAAACGAATTGTTCAACTGGATCGAGGCCGAACAAGGCATGGACGGGCTGCGCGCGTTTTACGATGAGATGAGCGGCGCAGACCCCAATATCCGCGCCCGTTTGGACCAGCACGCCCTGTTGCGTCACCGCCCCTTGGACCTGGACAAAAAACTGGCGAAACACTTCCCCGGAACCTGCTGAATTGTTGCGAAAAATCCTGACACGCTGCCGCGCACCCTGGATTAAGCGGTCTTCATTTGACCCTGACCAACGTTTTTGTTATGTCCGCCATCAAGCCGATACGGCGCATTGCGCGCATGGCCAACCGGGCCCGGCACATCTTAGACGCGCGGGCCAGGTCAAGTGTCCGCAAAAACCGGACTTACATGACAAAATTCAACGAACTGAACCTGAACCCGAAGGTCCTCAAAGCCATTGAGGAAGCCGGGTACGAAACCCCCACTCCGATTCAGGAGGGCGCGATTCCGCCTGCTCTGGAAGGGCGCGATGTTCTGGGGATAGCGCAGACAGGCACTGGCAAAACCGCCAGCTTTACCCTGCCGATGATCACCTTGCTGGCCCGTGGCCGCGCACGTGCGCGGATGCCGCGTTCGCTGGTTCTGTGCCCGACGCGGGAACTGGCCGCGCAGGTAGCCGAGAATTTCGATACCTATGCCAAAAATGTAAAGCTGACCAAGGCGCTGCTGATCGGCGGCGTCAGCTTCAAGGAACAAGATGCGCTGATCGACCGGGGCGTTGACGTTCTGATCGCCACACCGGGTCGCCTGCTGGATCACTTCGAACGCGGCAAGCTGTTGCTGACCGGCGTTCAGATCATGGTGGTGGATGAGGCCGACCGGATGCTGGATATGGGCTTTATCCCTGATATCGAACGCATCTTCTCGCTGACGCCGTTCACCCGGCAGACGCTGTTTTTCTCAGCGACCATGGCATCCGAGATCGAACGAATCACAGATACCTTCCTGTCTGCCCCTGCCCGCGTTGAAGTCGCCCGCCAAGCGACCGCATCTGAAACGATCGAACAGGGCGTTGTCATGTTCAAAGGCGGCCGCCGGGATCGTGAGGCAAGCCAGAAGCGCAACGTGCTGCGCGCACTGATCGACGCCGAGGGTGAAAAGTGCACCAACGCGATCATCTTCTGCAATCGTAAAACAGATGTCGATATCTGCGCGAAATCTTTGAAGAAATATGGCTATGATGCGTCAGCAATCCATGGCGATCTGGATCAGTCACAGCGGATGAAAACACTTGACGGATTCCGCGACGGATCATTGCGTCTGCTGGTCGCGTCGGACGTCGCTGCGCGCGGTCTGGACGTTCCGGCCGTCAGCCATGTGTTCAATTTCGACGTCCCCGGCCACCCCGAGGATTATGTACACCGTATCGGCCGCACCGGCCGCGCTGGGCGCGAAGGTAAAGCAATTACGATCTGCTCAGGCCGAGATGAAAAGGCCCTGGTTGCGATCGAAAAGCTGATCCAGAAAGAAATTCCGCGCATAGATAATCCGATCAAGGAAGAGCCCAAGCCCGAAAGAGCCAAGTCTGAGCAACCAAAGCCAGAGAATAAGGTCAGGGAATCGGAAAGCCCTAGGGACAACCGGAAAGAGCGCGAACCCAAAGGGCGCGGACGGGGCCGCAAAAACGACAACGGTCCGGCCGTTGTGGGGATGGGTGATCATCTGCCCAGCTTCATTGCGCTCAGTTTTGATGAGCGTCGCGCTGGTTAAATCGCCATCACAAGCGCCAGTATCGAAAGCCCCAGCAAGGTCATTCCGGCGATCTCTCGCCGGGTGATCGTTTCGCGGAACACCAGGATTGAGGCCATCAGGCTGAGGAGCAGTTCGACCTGCCCCAGCGCTTTGACGTATGCCGCGTTTTGCAAGGTGAAAGCCCAGAACCAGCAGAACGATCCACCCAGACTGGTCAGCCCGACAAACACACCGGTGGACCGTGTTTGCCAGACTGCGATCAGCTCGGACCGGTCCCGCCACAACAGCCAAAGCCCCATGCTGACGAACTGAAACGTGACAACGGCGGCCAGAGTGACCAGTGCCCGAAACCACGCATCGACGTCGCCCAGTTGCAGCGAAGCGCCGCGATAGCTGACGGCGGAAAAGGCAAACAAAACGCCCGAACCAAGCCCAAGTTGTGAGGCGCGGTTAGTCAGATGTCGCCACCAAGCCGCATCGCCGCCAGGTGTTTTCGACAGCAGCAGAACAGCGGCAAGACCCAACACAATAGCCACCAGCGCACCTGATGAAACGCGATCACCCAGAACCAGAAAACCGACAATCGCGGTTTGAATCACCTCGGTTTTCTTGAAGGTGATCCCCACCGCAAAGTTACGCTGTTTGAACAGGGCCACCACGCAAATCGTCGCCAGTATCTGCGCAGTTCCGCCGATCACCGCGTAGGTCCAGAACAAAGGGCCAAGTGATGGCAAGCTTGCCCCCGTCACCTGCAAAGCGACCAGCAACCCCGCGACAGCCAACGGCATGGAATAGGCAAAACGCGCAAACGTTGCGCCGACCGCAGACAATTTCACGCTGCTCAGCGATTTTTGCAGCATGAAACGTACCGTCTGAAAACTGGCGGCGGCGATGGTGACAGGGATCCAGAGACTCATGTCACCCGTTGTGTCGTCAAATCAGGACTTTGGCCAGAGCGGATGCGGCACAGGGTCTTTCGCGCGCCACAAGTACTGCCGGAAAATCTGCGCATAAGACCGGTATACGTATGCCTCATTACAGGCCAGATACCTGTCTCGGCCGTCCCGGTACAGTTGCGGCAGGTGATACCAGGGGGCGTTGGGGTTCATGTGATGAACCACGTGCAGGTTATTGTTCAGAAACAAAAAAGCCAGCGGTCCCCGATCTTCGATGATGACCGTGCGCGCCCGTGACTTCTCATGCGCGCGGTGCTCCAGAAAGGTGCGTATTTTCAATAGAGACAGCCCTAGATAGGCCGAGATAAGATAGGCCCAGACCGGCAGCGCCGACTGCGCAACCACCCACAGCACCACCGCAACACCCGGCAGGTGCAAAGCCCAGGCCAGCAGGATGTCTTTGTCCCAGTGCCGCAATCCACGCCATTCGTCACGCAGAAACAGAACCTGCCCGATGGCTGGGCCCAATATCATGCGCCCAAGAAGCGCGTTGTTCAGCGTCAGAAGCAGCTGTACGCCACGCGATAATTTCGACCAGACCTTGGGGTCAAGATAGTTCGATTCCGGGTCGTCATACGGATCGGTCAGCGCGGCATCCAGATGATGCGCCAGATGCAGATCCCGAAAACGATTAAACGGGATGAACAGCGTGAGCGGCAGCGCCAAAAGCGCCTCGTTAATCCATTTTGTACGAAACGGGTGACCGTGCAGGGCCTCATGCGTCAGTGACGAATGCAATGCCGCGACAACAGCCAGGGCTGGCACGGCCAGCCACACCGACACGCTCGCCAGCCAGAACAGCCCGGCAATCCACGCCGTATAACAGGCAATGATCAGGAAAAACGTGCCCCATTCAGGGTGTTGGGATGTGGGTCGCTCAGCCATTGCGCCCCCACGAGATGCCTGCCCAAACCCGCTCGTAGATCAGGTACATGGTCAGGCCAATGGCCGTGTTCACCACCGCCACCGCCCCGCCCACAGTGGCCGAGCCCGTGGCAATCAGCCCCACCACAGTCATGGTGACAAGCCCCATGACATTCCAAACGATTGCTTTCACGACAGATCTTTGTCGAGTTTCCATTCCGACCCTCAGTCTTTTTGCTTTTTTCAAAGGGTTACAGTTCGATGGTCATGGTGGAAATTCCGAATATGATTAACAAAATTCAGCAACTGTGTTATTTGTCACCATATGCAGAATAGAGTGGACAAAAGAGATCGCGCCGCGCAGTTTCGACAACGCCTTGCCCGTGCGATGGAACAGCGCAACGTCACCCAAAGCGCGCTTGCGCGTGACATCGGTGTGGACCGCTCGACCGTATCGCAGCTTTTGACCGGGCATGGCGCGCGTCTGCCTAACGCGCATGTGGTCGGGGGATGTGCGACCGCGCTCGGCGTATCCGCCGACTGGTTGCTGAGCCTTTCCGACAGGCCTGAAAGCGCGGCCGAGATTCTGGCCGGCTCTCTGACCTTTACCAAAGCCCCCCGCGCGCTGGTCGATGAACGGATCTTCGAGTGGCACAAAGAGGCCGCTGGCTACAAGATTCGCTATGTCCCGGCCAAACTGCCTGACATGCTCAAGACCCGTGCCGTGCTGGAATGGGAATATGCCCCGCATCTGGGGCGAACGTCGGATCAGGCCATCGGCGCGTCCGAGGACAGGTTGACCTGGATGCGCAGTGCGCAATCGGACTATGAAATCGCCATGCCCCTGTTCGAGATCGAGAGCTTTGCAAGCGCCACAGGGTATTATCACGGCCTCAACCCGCAGGTGCGGCTGGAACAGATCGACCGCCTGCTTGCATTATGTGATCAGCTTTACCCCAGAATGCGTATCTATCTGTTCGATGCCAAACGGCTTTATTGCGCTCCGGTGACGGTTTTCGGCCCCCTGCTTTGCGTGTTTTACGCGGGCAGTCACTATATGGCGTTCCGCGACCGGGACCGAATCGAAACCTTTACCCGCCACTTCGACACGCTTGTCCGCGAGGCCGACGTGACTGCCCGGAACTTTCCCAACCACTTGCGACAGCTCAGATCCAGGATTTCCGAAGGCACTTGATGCAGGCTGGTCGATACTGTGCTATTGTCCCTTGGCGCGAACCTTCGGGCATTCCGATCACAGACGGAGGACCACAGGAATGGACGCAATACAAACGGCTCAATACGCACGTGCCCTTTATGCCGCTCACGGAGACCGCGCCGAGGCGGAAGCTGCGCAGAAAATGCGCGAATGCGAGGCTGCCGGAAACCAGCAGCAAGCACAGGACTGGCAGGCGGTCCGCCAGTCCATCCGACAGATCAGAGGGCCAAACCAGGGCTAGATTACAGCTTCGGGTCAGGATTGACCGTATGGCCGTCCACGGCGATGACCTGACCCGACACCAGCCGCGCCGCGTCGGACGCCAGGAAAACGGCCATATTGGCGATATCCTGCGCCTCGACAAAGCACCCCATGGACGTGCCCGAGGCATAGCCTTGGTACACGGCTTCGCGGCTCATGCCTTTGGCTTCTGCCTCACGGGCCAGAACACCCTCCATGCGCGGGCCTTCCACTGCGCCCGGGCATATGGCGTTTGCGCGTATGCCATGCGGACCCAGCTCCATCGCAAGCGTTTTCATCAGACCAATCACCGCCCATTTTGCCGAAGCATACGGCGCGCGGAACGGATAGCCGTACTGACCTGCCGTCGACGAGGTCAGGATGATGCTGCCCGAGCGTGCCGATTTCATCAAAGGCGCGGCATATTTGGCGGCCAGAAACGCTCCGTCCAGATTGACCGCAATGCAGGCCCGCCATGCTGTCAGGTCGATGTCTTCGATTGCATCTGTTGGCCCCGCAATTCCGGCATTGGCACACAGGGTATCCAACCCACCTGCCTCTGAAACAGCCTCAAAGACACCGCGCATATCAGCCTCATCCGAGGCATTGGCGGAATGTGTCGTCCAATGACCCGGCACAGAACTTAGCGCGGCCTGATCGATATCCGTGACCCAGACCTCATATCCAGCGGCGTCAAATGCCTGCGCCATGGCACAACCGACACCGGACGCGCCAGCCGTCACCAGAACCCTTCGGTTCATGACGGCTTCCGAATACCGGCCCCCGCGCCTTCTGGGTAAGGCAACGCGGACTGAGCCTCTGCAATCCGCGCCATCGCCGCCTCAATCTCAGGAGACGGAGGACCCGGTCGGCGCGTCTCGAGACTGACATGCAGCAAGAAGCTTTCGCCCGTGGCCAGCAACTTGTCGCCTTCATACATGCTGTGGAACACGTGCAGCTTCTTGCCCTGCCCCAGCAGCATCTGCGTGCGCACCTCGATCTTTGCACCCGCATGGACCTCGTCGATGTAACGAATGTGGTTTTCTGCGGTGAAATAGCTGCTGCCCGACGATATGTACTCCATATCGCATCCGATGATCTCCATGAAACGGTCCGTGGCGGCGGCAAAGGCTTCCAGATACTTCGCCTCATTCATGTGGCCATTGTAGTCCGTCCAATCCAACGGGACGGCTCGGGACAGGGTCAGGATTGGCTGACTCAGATCCGCCTGATCCAGAGTCGGCAAGGCACCCGGTTTCAGCAGTGCATCATGCTGGTTCAGCACCGCGCCCGCCCCGTAATTCTGCGCCTTGAGTGCCCGCATCATGCCCACAAGGTTGTTGTCGCGAATACGCTCCAACTCGCGGATCGAATGCATTCCCGATTGCGCGTCCGACTGATCGGCGATCATGTCGACCAGTTCGTCGGTGAATTCGGGCACATCCATCAGCTTGGTCCACGGCCATTTCAGTGCCGGGCCGAACTGCGCCATGAAATGCCGCATCCCCGCTTCACCGCCCGCAACGCGATAAGTTTCGAACAAACCCATCTGCGCCCAGCGGATGCCGAATCCCATGCGGATTGCCTCATCCACCTCTTCCGTTGTCGCGATGCCGTCCTTGACCAGCCACAGTGCCTCACGCCAAACAGCTTCCAGAAAACGGTCGGCGATATGCGCGTCGATCTCTTTTTTGATGTGCAGTGGGAAAAATCCCACCGATTTAAGCAGCTCCTGCGCCCGCGTGACCATCTCGGGCGGGTTCTTGTCGGTTGGAACCAACTCGATCAGTGGTAACAGGTAGACCGGATTGAACGGATGCGTCACGACGATCTGTTCGGGCCGCAGCGCGCCCTCCTGCAACTCGGACGGCTTGAAACCACTGGTCGAGGATCCGATGATCGCACTGGGATCACAAGCCTCCTGCAACCCTTTGTAAACCTTCAGCTTCAGCTCCAGTTGCTCGGGCACACTTTCTTGAATCCACGTCGCGCCCTGTACGGCGTCGGTCAAGTCGTCGTGAAAGCTCAACGCGCCTTCGGGCGGCAATGGCACGTCACTCAGGCCCGGCAGCGACCGCCGCGCATTATCTAGGACTTCACCGATTTTGCGTTCCGCTTCCGGGTCAGGGTCGAACACCCGTACGTCCCAGCCATTCAGCAGGAACCGCGCGGCCCATCCGCCGCCGATAACCCCACCCCCGATGATTGCTGCCGTCTTTGTCATGTCGTCCTCTAATCGATACAGATCACTTGCGCCTGACCCGCCTCGTCCAGATGCGCGGTGCATCCGAATTTTGGCGTGATGGCACTGCATTGTTTGGTGTCCGATAGGCAGAACCCTGCACAATCGGAGGCTTTTTCGCAGGACGCTCCGGCGTCGGGCAAGGGTTCAAAGCAGATAAACTGCTGGATCCGCCCGCCTACCTCATAGCGTCCCCCCTTGGCTTCGCACTCCTGACGGGCTGAGGCGTCCTCTGTGGGTTGTGCCGCCCCTTCTCGGGGCAGGCATACCGCCATAATGGCCGCGCATGTTACAACAACCGCCCGCATGGTTATCATCCTTCTGCTGACACCCCTGAGCTTTCCGATTTTGTCACCCGACGCAAGCAGATCAGCCCTTTGGCGCGCGTTTCACCAGCCCCAGTTTCTCGCGCACCTCTTGCGGCCCTATGACTCGCGCGCCCATATTCTCAATGATGGTCCCCGCCCGTTCGACCAGTTGCCAGTTCTCGGCCAATTCGCCCTTGCCCAGCCACAGGTTGTCTTCGAGCCCGACACGCACGTTGCCGCCCGCTAGCACCGATGCCCCCACATAGGCCATCTGGTTGCGACCCAGCGCGAATGCGCTGAACGTCCAATCGTCAGGCACATTGTTGACCATCGCCATGAAGGTATTCAGATCGTCCGGCGCGCCCCACGGTACGCCCATGCACAGCTGGACCAGGGCATTGGGTTCCAAAATCCCTTCTTTCACCAACTGCTTGGCAAACCACAGATGCCCGGTGTCAAAGGCTTCGATCTCGGGCTTTACACCCATATCCGTCATCATCTGTCCCATGGCGCGCAGCGCACCGGGGGTGTTGGTCATGACATAGTCGGCCTCGGCAAAGTTCATGGTGCCGCAATCCAGTGTGCAGATCTCGGGCAGGCATTCGGCAATATGTGCTACCCGTTCCGACGCGCCGATCATGTCGGTTCCGGCCTCGTTCACCGGGAATGGGCTTTCGACGCCGCCAAAGACAATGTCCCCGCCCATTCCAGCCGTCAGGTTCAGAACAACATCCACATCGGCGTCGCGAATCCGGTCCGTCACCTCGCGATACAAATCCAACCGGCGGCTTGGCGCGCCGGTCTCGGGGTCGCGTACATGGCAATGTACAACCGCGGCCCCGGCCTTGGCGGCAGCTATCGCGCTGTCGGCAATCTGCTGCGGCGAGCGTGGCACATGAGGGCTACGATCCTGTGTTCCACCCGAGCCCGTCACGGCGCAGGTAATGAAGACGTCGCGGTTCATTTCCAGAGGCATAGTGTTTTCCCCAAGTTATACCCGGTTTTGACCTGAGTTTTCCCCAGGCTTTTCCCCGGATTCCGATTTGCGTTCGTACCCGACTCTGGCGCAGCTTTGGGGAAACAACTTGGCAGAATGCGAATCGAACTTGATGCAATCCGCAAAAAACATACTGCAACCCGAACATCGCGCCCTGAAAACGGCGGTGCTGGTGCTTGATGACTGCAACACGCTCAGCTTTGCCTCGGCCGTCGACCCGATGCGTGCAGCCAACCGTCTTGCCGACCGCCCGGCCTTTGACTGGGACTACGTGACAGCCACACCAGAACCCGCAATGCTGACCAGCGCCCTGCAAGTGCCCGGCATTCCGCTGGCGCGGCTGCAAAGCTGTGATCTGATGATCGTTGTCGCAGGCTTCCAACTGGCCCGCCACGCCACCCCCAGCCTGCTGGCCGGTCTGCGCCGCATTGCAGGCACCGGCGCAACGATGGCTGGCATCGATGGCGGCCCCTGGCTGCTGGCCGAGGCTGGCCTGCTGGACGGTCACGCTGCCACCACTCATTGGGAAGACCTGGAAAACTTCGCCGACCGCTTCCCGGAAGTGGATGTACGCCCCGACCGCTTCACTGTCTCGGACGCCCGGCTGACATCGGGCGGAGCGATCCCGGCGGTCGAGATGATGCTGCACATCATCGCCGCCCGTCACGGCGCAGGTTTCGCCGCACGCGTATCGGGCCTGTTCCTCTATGAGGGTGCGCCGGACCCTGCCAAACCGCAAAGCCGCACTGGCGCGCCGCACCGCCACACGGCTTTGACCGCCAAGGCCAACTCACTGATGCAGGAATCTTTGGATGACCCCTTGCCGCTTGCCTATATCGCAGACCGACTGGGCACCAGTCCACGCACCTTGCAGCAACAGTTTCGCCTGCGCCTGAACACCACGCCGCAGGATCATTATCTGCAACTCCGCCTGGCCGAGGCGCGCCGTCTGGTCACCGATACCGACATGCCCCTGATGGAAGTGGCGCTGGCCACCGGATTCGCATCACAATCCAGCTTCGCCCGCGCCTTCCGCACGACACACGGCCTGTCAGCCCGCGATCTCAGACAAGAGCGCGCGCATCCCACCCATCACTGACGGGATCCAACTTCATCTGGCCAAAAATATCCCGGGGGAGGCGTGCGCAGCGCGACGGGGGCAGAGCCCTTGGCCCGTTCGAAAGTTGCACTTTCAAATGTGGTCAAGAAGTGCTCAATTCTGATTGGGGTCTTTCTGAAACATTGCCTCAAGTGCGAACGTCAAAACCTGACCCAAAGCTGTGGTTCTCAATCGATTGGCGATGCGGCGCATGCACCCCGCATCGCCGCCAATCCGCAAGTGTTAAGATTAGCAACTTCACCTCAGTGGCATGTCGCTCAAGTTTGTAATAAGTGGAATTTCTACGTCGCCGGCGGAGCACAAAGCGACCAAATCCGGGTAATCCCTTGACGTGACGCCGGGGCACTTCGTAAAGTATTTAAGTTGCCGCGCGCCATCTTTTTCGTCATCAGGTGTAAAAATGAGATACTCGAAAATTCGCAATATGGAAGAATTTGCTGCAATAAGCGGCATCTCGCGGCCCACTGTGTCGAAGTATTTCAATGATCCCGGTAGTGTGCGCGCTTCAACACGAGCAAGGATCGAGGCCTCATTGAAGAAGTACGATTACCAGCCTAACGTCTTTGCAATGAATCAAAACCGGCGCACGACAAAGAACATCGGCATTGTGGTCCCGAACCTTGCAGACCCATTTTTCTCCGAGATCGCCAGGCGGGTCGAACTTGCGTGTATAGACGCTGGCTACAGCCCAATTTTGGCAAGTTCTCATGGTCGCCCCGAGATGGAACGAGAAAACTTGCTGTCTTTGCGGTCCTTGAAACCAGCTGGTGTGTTGCTTGCCCCCTTTGGCCGAATGTCCGACGAGGACGCGGTTAAAGACATCAGCCATGATTTCCCCTTAGTTCTTTTTGACGCCAATATAGGCGACGTCGGTCAGGCATTTGTGGGGACGGACAATGCGCAAAGTGTGGATATGATGGTTGAGTATCTGTGTCGCAGTGGCGAGCCGCCCTGCTTTTTTGAAATGAAATCCCCCTCGAATCCAAACGCCAACAAGCGCCGTCAGGCTTATCTCGACAGCATGCAAAGGCACGGACGTGAACCGTCTATTTTTCAGGCTGATGGTGAGGGTTGGCATTTCGAGGAAATCGGGAAAACCGAAGGCGGTCGGCTGCTATCTTCCAAAGCATTCAGCACCAACACTGTGTTATGCAGCAATGACCGTTTGGCAATTGGCATGCTGTCCGCAGCTTACGGCCTTGGGCTACGCGTGGGTCACACTGAGGGTTGCGACATAAGGGTGGCTGGCCATGACGACCACCCCTTCTCCAAATTCACCTGTCCTCCGTTGACCACAATCGCGCAGGACTATGAAGCCATCGCGAATCGTGCATTCAACGATCTTTTCGAGATGCTTGAGCAAGGTGAGCGCCTTTCAGAACGTACGGAAACCACCTTTGAGGGACGATTAGTCATGAGAGATTCCGCCTAAGCAATTCATTACAATAAATAAATTACCTAAATATTTACGCGCGCAAATTTTTAATTGACTTCGCGTTGCGACACCCGGTATCGTCCTATTTATCACCCAAGGAGGAGGAAATTGGGATGTCCATCAAGAAAGCACTACTCTCTGCCACGGCGGTGTCACTTTTTGCAGTCAGCGGCGCACTTGCCGACGGTCACGCCAAAGAACTGACAATCGCGATCGTGAACAACGGTCACATGATCAACATGCAGAAAGTTGCAGAAGCCTACACAGAAGAAACCGGTGTAAAACTCAATTGGGTTTCTCTCGAAGAAGGCGTTCTGCGTGAGCAAGTCACGTCCGATACCGCAACCGGAGGCGGTCAGTACGATGTCATTAACATCGGCATGCAGGAAGCGCCCATCTGGGGTGCAGCTGGTTGGATCGAGGCCCTGGACTTCGGTGCCGATTATGACGCTGACGACATCCTGCCCGCAATTCGCGCTGGTCTGTCCCACGAGGGCACTATGTATGCGGCACCGTTCTACGGCGAAAGCTCCATGGTTATGTATCGTAAAGACCTGACCGACGCTGCAGGTGTAACCATCGCTGACAACGACAGCTGGGACAATATCAAAGCGGCGGCGGCAGCAATGCATGACCCTGACAACGGCATTTACGGTGCGTGTTTGCGCGGCAAGCCGGGTTGGGGCGACAATATGGCCTTCGTCACCACTATGGTAAATTCTTTCGGTGGTGCCTGGTTCGACGCGGATTTCAAACCGACCATCGATTCAGACGAATGGAAAGCAGCAATCAACTTCTACGTTGACCTCTTGGGCAACTATGGTCCTCCTGGATCGGAAGGAAACTCCTTCAACGAAATCCTCGCTCTCTACAACGAAGGCAAGTGCGGCATGTGGATCGACGCTACGATCGCAGCTTCCTTCTTGACCGTTGACGGTGTTGAATACGCGCAGTCGCCAAACGCTGGTAACCCAGTTGGCGCGAACTGGCTGTGGGCGTGGGCAATGGCTGTTCCTGCCGGAACACCTAATGCGGAAGAAGCAAAAGCCTTCATCGAGTGGGCTACTTCCAAAGATTATGTGCAGGCCGTTGGGAACCACCCTGAGTTCGGCTGGGCGAAAGTCCCTACAGGTCAGCGTGCATCAACGTACGCTCTGCCCGAATTCCAAGCTGTTGCAGGTTTCGCAGCAGCTGAGATGGCAGCGATTGAGTCAGCCGCACCTGAAGCGACAGACCTGAAACCATACGTTGGTGTTCAGTTCGCAGCGATACCTGAGTTCCCAGAGGTGGGTTCCGCTGTTGCGCAGGAAATCGCGGCTGCTCTGTCTGGCGCCAAATCTGTCGATGACGCTTTGGCGGCTTCACAGGCTGCTGCTGCATCCATCATGGAAGAAGCAGGCTACTAAGCTACGACTTTGAATAACATGGATGGTCCGGTTCATCCGGGCCCTCTCCAATACTATTCGCGCTGAGAGACCAGCGGTTTACAGAAGTCCTGTTCTCCAGCAACCTGACCACCGATCACTTACGAAATTATTGATATCATTGCGAGCAATTTGCTTCGCGGGGGTCCTTAGCCATGTCTAATAGAAAACTTCCACGCACGCTTCAATCACCAGCGGTCATCTTACTGCTGATCTGGATGCTAGTGCCGTTGTCGATGACGCTCTACTTCTCGTTTATCCGCTACGTCTTGAACAACCTGCGTCGGCCTGAGTGGACAACTCCATCTATAAGCAACTGGCGCGGTTTAGGTAACTACGAGTTTGTTTTGAAGTCCAAGGACTTCCTGTTCGCAATCCAGAATAGCCTTCTCATTGTATGCAGCATTCTCTTCCTGACCGTTGTTCTGGGAGTATTGATTGCCGTGTTGATCAACAAGTCCTTCCCAGGCCAGGGAATCGTTCGCGTGTTGCTGATTTCGCCCTTCTTTGTGATGCCCGCCGTGAACGCGGTGTTGTGGATCAACATGATCCTTGACCCTGTTCTGGGCCTGCAGGGCATCGCGGTCGCAGGAATAAACGAGACGGTTGCCGGGCTTCGAAACACACCGTTGATCGGAGGATTCTTCTCCTTATGGCCGGAGTTTAATCCAATTTCTTTCCGCGCCACACAGACATCCGCCTACGCTGTGATCATGATGGTCACGTGGCAATGGACTCCATTTGCGGTTCTAATCTTTATGACGTCGTTACAGTCAGAGGATCAGCAGCAAAAAGAGGCGGCAATTCTGGATGGGGCCAGCGCGTGGTCGCAGTTCCGCTTTCTGACTCTGCCTCACCTTGGTCGGCCTATCGCGATCGTAGTGATGATCCAAGCGATCTTCCATCTCTCACTCTATGCCGAGATTGAGATTGTCAGCCGGGGCAACGGTAACAAAAACCTGCCTTACTTGATCGGCGAATTCGCCAACAACAACATCGGCGCGGCCTCTGCTACGGGGATATTCGCCGTAATCCTTGCCAACATCGTTGCGATTTTCTTGCTGCGGATGGTCGGCAAGACATTGATGGAGTAACAGACCTATGGCCATTGTTGCACAATCCTCGAAATACGGAGATATCGGCCGCGCTATATTGGCTTGGGCAGTGGGACTTCTGTTCTTCTTCCCAATCTTCTGGCTGGTTCTGACGAGCTTCAAGACGGACGCTGATGCGGTGAAACCTGAGTTCCTATTCTTCTTCACACCTACGTTGGAGAATTACCTAAACATGACCGAAAACTACGACTACTGGCGCTTCGCGACCAATTCGGTCATCACTTCTGTCTTCGCCACGGTTTTCGCACTCGCAGTGGGTATTCCATGCGCCTACGCCATGGCATTCAAGCCGACACGCGCGACCAAGGACGTATTGATGTGGATGCTCTCCACGAAAATGCTGCCTGCAGCGGCGGTGTTGTACCCGATGACCTTTCTGACAAAGAGTCTTGGTCTGTTTGACACCCATTTTATGGTCATTGTGGTGTTGATGTTGATCAACCTGCCCATCGTGATTTGGATGCTTTTCACCTACTTTAAGGAGATCCCGAAAGAGATTATCGAAGCGGGGCAGATGGATGGCGTGAATACCTGGGGAGAGATCCGAGAAATCCTCATTCCGCTGGCCTGGGGCGGCATCGCCTCAACCGCGCTATTGTGCTTTATCTTCTGTTGGAACGAGGCCTATTGGACCGTCCGGCTCACAACTACCGAGGCGGCAACACTCTCCAAGCTCATCGAAGGTAACCGTGCGCCGGAAGGTCTATTCTTTGGGCGTCTCTCCGCTGTCTCTGCTGCTGCAGTCGGCCCCATCATTGTGTTGGGCTGGTTCTGTCAAAAACAATTGGTCCAAGGTCTCACCTTTGGCGCCGTGAAATAGGAAAAGATCATGGGACGTATTGTACTTGAAAACGTAACCAAAAGCTTTGGCTCGACAGAAGTCATCCCGCCGTTGAACTTAACTATCGAAGACGGCGAGTTCGCTGTGTTTGTCGGACCATCAGGCTGCGGTAAATCCACCCTATTGCGTGTAATCGCGGGTTTAGAGGACGCAACGTCTGGTAAAGTGCTCATCGATGATGAGGACGTGACAGAGATCTCCCCTTCCAAACGCGGACTTGCCATGGTGTTCCAGACCTATGCGCTCTATCCGCACATGAGCGTTCGCAAAAATATTGCTTTTCCAATGCGGATGGCAGGCATGAGCGAGGAGGAGCAAGAAAAACGCATAACAGCGGCGGCAAATTCGTTGAACCTGACCGACTATTTGGACCGTAAACCAGGCCAATTGTCCGGTGGTCAACGTCAGCGTGTAGCCATTGGCCGTGCCATTGTCCGTGACCCATCCGCGTTCCTTTTCGACGAACCTTTATCGAACCTCGATGCAGCTTTGCGGGTCGGTATGCGGCTCGAGATCACTGAAATGCATGAACGTATGAAGACTACGATGATCTATGTGACCCACGATCAGGTTGAAGCTATGACGATGGCCAACAAGATAGTCGTGTTGCAAGCAGGTGTAATCGAACAGGTCGGCTCTCCGCTGGAACTTTACCACCGTCCGCGCAATAAGTTCGTGGCGGGCTTTATCGGCAGCCCCAAAATGAATCTGATTGAAGGTGCGTTGGCTGAGGAACAGGCTGCAGATACCATTGGTATTCGCCCTGAGCATTTAAGCATCTCGGACAAGGAAGGTTTGTGGCAGGGGACAGTCGGTGTTGCAGAGCACCTGGGATCTGACACATTCATCCACATACATGGCATTGAAGGTTGTGACCCTATGACCATGCGTGCCGCAGGTGATGTTTCGTTCACACACGGTGATCGGGTCTATCTTACACCGGATGCAACGCAAATTCACAAGTTTGATGCGCAAGGTCTTAGGATCGAGTGATGCAACTGGCGCGAAAGACAGCTCTTATTACTGGAGCCGCTCGCGGAATCGGGCGAGCCATTGCAGCCGCTTATATCCGCGAAGGCGCTCAGGTTGCGGTTGCCGACATTGACGCGCACAGCATCGCCTTAACGGCCAATGAACTCGGAGAACAGGCTTGGTCTCTGCCCATGGACGTAACCGATCAGGTCAGTATTGATGAAGGGGTAAATCGCACGATCGATCACTTTGGGCAGATCGATATCCTAATCAATAATGCGGCACTTTTCACGGCGGCACCCCTGGTTGAGATCAATCGCACAGATTATTCTCGCGTGTTTGATGTGAACGTCTCCGGCACACTTTTCATGACGCAGGCCGTTGCCCGCCACATGATCGCACGCGGTCAAGGCGGAAAAATCATCAACATGGCCTCTCAAGCAGGTCGGCGTGGAGAACCCCTTGTCGCCGTTTACTGCGCCACCAAAGCGGCAGTGATCAGCCTGACCCAGTCTACCGGACTAGACTTGATCAAGCACGGAATCAACGTCAATGCGATCTCCCCCGGTGTTGTGGACGGTGAACACTGGGACGCCGTTGATGCCTTCTTTGCCAAATATGAGAACAAAGAATTGGGTCAAAAAAAGCGAGAAGTTGGGGCCGCTGTCCCCTTTGGGCGCATGGGCACCAAAGAAGACCTCACAGGTATGGCCGTCTTTCTGGCAAGTCATGCTGCAAATTACATCGTTGCGCAGACCTATAACGTAGATGGTGGACAATGGATGAGCTAATCTCCCTTTCGAACGCGACACTTGATCAATTGACCGTCGAACACCCTCGGTATGACCGCACAACCCTGACAGCCGGAATTGTTCATATCGGCGTTGGCAACTTTCATCGCGCTCATCAGGCCTGGTACCTACATCGCCTGATGCAAGCAAACCAAGCAAAGGACTGGGCCATTATCGGTGCTGGCGTACGTCCATATGACGCGGCCATGCGCGAGAAGTTGCTTGCTCAGGATTGTTTGACCACCCTGATTGAACTTGATCCCAAAAATGTCTCTGCCGAGGTCATCGGCTCAATGATCGATTATCTGCCAATCGAAGAAAGCAATGCGACGCTTATTTCTCAAATGGCGGAACCCGCAATACGTATCGTTGCAATGACAGTGACTGAAAGCGGCTACTACATCGATCCGGTCACTAAGGAATTTGATGCCGCACACGCCGATCTGCAACACGACGCGGCTAATCCCGACAGGCCGATCACCGCCTTCGGCGCAATTGTCGCCGCTCTACGCCTGCGCCATGCCGCCGGTCATGGGCCGTTCACCTGTCTCAGCTGTGACAACCTGCAAGGGAACGGGGACATCCTGCGCCAAACCGTCGTGTCCTTAGCGCGCCTATCCGATGCAGATCTGGCTGATTGGATTGACACCGAAGTGACGTTCCCAAACTCCATGGTTGACTGTATTGCACCTTCCAATGGGCCCAAAGAGCTGGCGCTTGCCGCGGATTTTGGCATCATCGACAATGCGCTGGTCACGCACGAAGCCTTTCGCCAATGGGTCATTGAGGATAAGTTTTGCGTAGGGCGGCCGAATTGGGAAAAAGTGGGCGCGACCTTCTCGGACGATGTTCATTCATTTGAGACTATGAAAATCCGAATCCTGAACGCTGGTCATCAGGTCATTGCAAATGTCGGTGAAATACTGGGGATCGAAACGATTGCAGATTGTATGGCGCATTCCGAACTTGCAGCGTTTTTTGGCACAGTCCAACGCACAGAAATCGCACCTACAGTCGCCGCTGTGCCAGGCAAAACGCCCGCACAATATGTAGAGCTCGTCGAAGATCGCTTCTCGAACCCCCGAATTGTGGATACAACCCGCCGCGTAGCCTTCGACGGTTCTGCTCGCCACCCCGGTTTTGTCTTGCCCATCCTGCGCGATCAGCTTGCCGCTGGGCGCAGTGTTGAAGGATTGGCGCTGGTCGAGGCTCTCTGGGCGCGTATGTGTTTCGGTACGCGGGAAGACGCGAGTGTGATCGAAGCAAATGATCCCATCTGGAATGATCTTTGCAAAACGGCGAAAGCGGCGAAAGAACGTCCGACGGCGTGGCTAGAACTAAATCGGATTTACGGCGACTTGGCTCAACCGAGTCCTTTCTCAGAGGCGTTTTGTAGATGGCTCCCGATGATCTGGGAGCAAGGTTGCGAGTCGGCATTGAAGGCTTACGCCGTCCGTGTTCGAGAAGAATCCTGTGCCTGATATCATCTGCGCATGCGTAACTTGAACCTCTGGCTTTTGGGGTAAACTAGATGTCCTAATCGACATGCTAAGCGTTGCAGAAGCCGGAATAATGACTATGAAACTTGTCCATTCAAAGTCCTGATTAAATCATGCGGAGTCTGACTTGATTGTACTGGCAAAATGGCCAAGTTTTGGAGTTTCTTGATCCAAGCGCACAGCGCCCAAGTTTTACGTGAACCAATTCTAGAACACCGATTTCCAAAATAAATTGAGCTTTCACTACACGTAGCGGCCACTTTTAGTACGCGCGACTATTCATTCCTTCATTTCAGAGACGGAAAAAGGACACAAACGAATGCCCCCTTTTTCTTATAGGGAATTGATTTTTTCGTTTGCAGCGAATTTCTGCTTCTCGCCCGTTTCCTCGCCCTCACGCTCAACAGGGGACAACAACGGTTTCGTCTTCAGCGC